>NZ_JBHSKJ010000003.1:0-496744 GCF_042657885.1 Streptomyces aureoversilis | reverse complement strand
CGGCCTCCTCGACGCACAGTCCCGCACGGTCAACACCGACATGATGCTCGCCGCCGCCCGCGCCCTCGCCGACGTCGTCGCCGAGGACGAGCTCAACGCGAACTACATCATCCCCAGCGTCTTCAACCCGAAGGCCACGGAGGCCGTCGCCGCGGCCGTCAAGCGCGCGGCCCTGACGCTCCGCCAGGGCGAGTAGCGGCGCGTCCCACCCGAAACGAGAGGCCTCCCGGTCGGCATTTCGCCGGCCGGGAGGCCTCTCGTTCGGCAAGCCGAGCGCCTCGGGCCGCCCGTCAGTGGACGGGCTCCGCCTCCCCGTCCGCCTCCGCGCGCGCGAACTGCGTGCGGTACAGCTCCTCGTAGCGTCCACCCGCGGCCAGCAGCTCGCCGTGGGTGCCGCGTTCGACGACCCGGCCGTCCTCGACGACGAGGATCAGGTCGGCCGCCCGCACGGTGGACAGCCGGTGGGCGATCACCACGGCGGTACGGCCTTCCAGGGCCTCGGCCAGCGCCTCCTGGACGGCGGCCTCGGAGGTGGAGTCGAGGTGGGCGGTCGCCTCGTCGAGGATGACGACGCGCTGGCGGGCCAGCAGCAGGCGGGCGATGGTCAGCCGCTGCCGCTCGCCGCCGGAGAGGCGGTAGCCGCGCTCTCCGACGACCGTGTCCAGGCCGTCGGGCAGGGCGGCCACGAGCCCGTCGAGCCGGGCCCGCCGCAGCGCGTCCCAGATCTCCTCCTCGGTGGCCTCCGGCCGGGCGAGGAGCAGGTTGGCGCGGACGGTGTCGTGGAAGAGGTGGCCGTCCTGGGTGACCATGCCGAGCGTCTCGCGGACGGACTCGGCGCTCAGGTCGCGGACGTCGACGCCGCCGAGGCGTACGGACCCGGCGTCGGTGTCGTACAGCCGGGGCAGCAGCTGCGCGATGGTCGACTTCCCCGCGCCGGAGGAGCCGACCAGGGCCACCATCCGGCCCGGTTCGGCGCGGAAGGAGATGCCGTGCAGGACTTCGGTGCCGCCGCGGGCGTCCAGGCCTGCGACGTCCTCCAGGGAGGCGAGGGAGACCTTGTCGGCGGCCGGGTAGCCGAACCGGACGCCGTCGAACTCGACCGAGACCGGCCCGTCCGGCACCTTCCGGGCGTCCGGCTTCTCGGTGATCAGCGGCTTGAGGTCGAGGATCTCGAAGACGCGCTCGAAGCTGACGAGGGCGCTCATCACCTCGACGCGGGCGCCGGCGAGGGCGGTCAGCGGGGCGTAGAGGCGGGTGAGGAGCAGGGCGAGCGCGACGACGGCCCCCGGCTCCAGCCGGCCGTGCAGCGCGTAGAAGCCGCCGAGCCCGTAGACCAGGGCCAGTGCCAGGGCGGAGACGAGCGTGAGGGCGGTGATGAACGCCGACTGGGCCATGGCGGTGCGCACGCCGATGTCACGCACCGCGCGGGCCCGGGAGGCGAACTCGGCCGACTCCTCCGCGGGCCGCCCGAACAGCTTGACGAGGGTGGCGCCGGGTGCGGAGAACCGCTCGGTCATCTGGTTGCTCATGGCGGCGTTGTGACGGGCGGCCTCGCGCTGCAGCCCGGCCATGCGCGAGCCCATCCGCCGGGCGGGCAGGACGAACACCGGCAGCAGGACGAGGGCGAGCAGCGTGATCTGCCAGGAGATGCTGAGCATCACGCCGAGCGTCAGGAGCAGGGTGACGGTGTTGGCGACGACCCCGGAGAGGGTGTTGCTGAAGGCGCGCTGGGCGCCGATGACGTCGTTGTTGAGCCGGCTGACGAGGGCGCCGGTGCGGGTACGGGTGAAGAAGGCGACCGGCATCCGCTGGACGTGGTCGAAGACCGCGGTCCGCAGGTCGAGGATGAGCCCCTCGCCGAGAGTGGCGGAGAGCCAGCGCGTGAGCAGCCCCAGGCCGGCTTCGGCGACGGCGATCACGGCGATGAGGAGCGCGAGCCGGGTGACCGTGCCGGCGTCGTCGCCGCGCACGATGGCGCCGACCACCCGCCCGGCCAGGATCGGCGTGGCCACGGCAAGCAACGCCATGGCCACGCTCAGGAGCAGGAACTGCCCGATTCTCCTGCGGTGCGGCCGCGCGAAGCCGCCGATGCGGCGCAGCGTGGCCCGGGAGAAGCGCCCCCGGCCGTCCTTTGCGTTCATCGCGCTGTGCAGCGAGTTCCAGGCGGTGACTTCCATGCTCATGAGGGCTCCTCCGGTGTCGTCGTATGCCTGACACGCTAGAACCTCAACCAAACTTGAGATCAAGCGTTGCACAGACGGACCGGGGGCGCCCGGAAGCACAGGGGCTACGGACCGAGCAGCTGCGTGCTCGCCAGGCCTCGGTAGAGCGCGTCGTACGCGAGCAGCTCCGCATGGGTACCGACCGCCCGGACGCGTCCGGCCTCCATGACCACGATCCGGTCCGCCGTGGTCACGGTGGAGAGCCGGTGGGCGACCACCAGGACGGTGGTGCGGCGGGCGGTGTCGGTGATCGTGTCGCGCAGCGCCGCCTCGTTGGCGGCGTCGAGCTGGGACGTGGCCTCGTCCAGCAGGAGCAGGCCCGGGCGGCGGAGCAGGGCGCGGGCGATCGCCACGCGTTGGCGTTCGCCGCCGGAGAGGCGGCTGCCGCGGTGGCCGACGTCGGTGTCCAGTCCGTCCGGCAGGCGGTCCGCCAGCAGGTCCAGGCGGGCCAGCCGCACGACGCGGGCGAGCTCCCCGGGGCCCGGGTCGGGGGTGCCCAGCGTCAGGTTGTCGCGCAGGGTGCCGGCGAGGACGGGGACGTCCTGCTCCACGTAGCCGATGGACGCGCGGAGCCGGTCCAGCGGCCACTGCCGCACGTCCTCGCCGCCCAGGAGCACCCGGCCGGAATCCTGCTCGTAGAAGCGCTCGATCAGGGAGAAGACCGTGGTCTTTCCCGCGCCGGACGGGCCGACGAACGCGGTCAGGCCGCGCGCGGGCACGGTGAAGGAGACCCGGTGGTGGACGCGGGGCAGTCCGGGGCGGTAGGCGAAGCTCACCTCGTCGAACGACACGCTGAGGGGCGGCCGGACGCCCTCGTCGCAGCTCCTCCCCCGGCCCTCCGGGGCTCCGGGCTTCTCCCGCTTCTCCGACTCCCGTTTCTCCGGCTCCGGCTTCCCGGTGTCCTGATCCTCCGTCTCCAGCTGTTCGACCTGGGCGATACGGTCCGCGGCCGCGGATCCCACCTGGACCTGGCCGACGCCTTCCACCAGCTGGCCGATGCGCGGGGCGAGGGCGAAGAGGTAGAGCAGGAAGGCGACGAGCGTGGAGACGTCCGTCGCACCGGAGGTGACGCGCGCACCCCCCACCCCGAGCACCACGAGGAAGCAGACCTGGACGACCACCGCGGACGTCGTCGCCGACACGGCTTCCCAGGCCGCGGCCCGGATCCCGGCGCGCCGGGCGCGTTCGGCCGCCCGGCGCAGCGCTTCCGCCTCCCGCTGCTCTGCACCCGACGCCTTGACGGTCCGGAAGGCGCCCAGAGCCCGCTCCAGCGCCGCCCCGATGCACCCCACGGCCTCCTGCGTGTGGCGGGTCGCGCGGCCGATCCGCGGTGCCACGAGGGCGACGACCACGCCGACGAAGGCGACCACGGCGAGGGTGACGGCCAGCAGGACGGCGTCGAGGAGGCCCATCATGACGACCGTCGCGGCGGTGACCAGGGTGCCGGTGACCGCCGCCGACACCGCCTGGGGCGCGGTCTGGCGCAGCAGCGTCGTGTCGGAGGTCACGCGGGCGATCAGGTCCCCGGGCTCGGCGCTCTCCACCACGGGCACGCGCAGCCGCAGGAGGCGGTCCGTCAGCCGGCGGCGGGCGGTGCAGACGATGGACTCGGCCGAGTGCTGGAGCACGTAGTACCCCAGCCCCGCGAGGACCGCCCCGGCAACCACCAGCAGGCTGAGCACGAGGACGGGGCCGGCCGCCGGCGCTCCCCGGCCCATGTCGTCGACGACGCGCTTGGCGGCCAGCGGCTGGGCCAGGCCCATGACGCTGCCGACGAGTCCCAGGAGGACGCCCGCGGCCATGCGCCGGCGCTGCGGGCGCAGATGGCTCAGCAGGGCCCGCTGCCCGGGCCACGAGCGTCCCCTGTCCCCCGGCGCACCGGCCCCCGGGGGTACTGCGGGGCCGGTGCGGGGCGACTCCACGGAGGGCGGCGCGGCCATCGGCTCACTCCACCGTGAAGAAGCGCTGGAAGTAGTCGGCCGGGGCGCCTTCGCCGACGAGGACCCCTTCGGCCTCCACCCAGGCGTGCGCGGCGAACGGCGGCCGGTTGCGCACCCCGACGCACCAGGTGGGCCACTGGCCGTACCACCGGCAGAGCAGCACGGTGGCCAGGGAGCGGGGCAGGCACCCCTTGTGTCCTCCGGCGGCGAGGCTCACGGCGAGCACCGTCCGCCGCGCCGTGCTCGCCTCGGCGAGCGTGGCGGGCCGGGCGCCGCGCCGCAGCCCGCGCAGGACGGCGCGTATCCGGGCGGGCGGCTGGGTCGCCAGCAGGTGGGCGCAGCCGACGGCCAGCCGGGCCGTCCACCGGCGGGCCGCAGGGATCGAACGGGGGTGGTAGGGGATCGCTTCCGGTGTCGACACGGCGTGCCTCCAGATCGGCAGGGAGCTGGGCGTCCTACGGGGTGAGCAGTCCTGCCGCGTTCAGCTCGCCGATGATGCGGCGGACGTCCTCCCCGGCCAGTGCGGCGTCGACGCCGTCGAAGCGCGCCGTGAGGAGCTCGGCGGCGCGCTCCGGGCCGTGGCCGTCCAGCACCGTCCGCAGGACGAGGGCGGCCGTCGGGTTGAGCGTCCAGTACTCGGCGCTCTCCTGGTCGAGCAGCGCCATGCCGTACTCGGTCTCGGTCATCAGGACACCAGGCTTGAGTGCGGGCACCGGTTCACGCCTCCCGGTCGGCGGCGGGCAGGGGCGTCGTCTCCCGCGAGCGCAGCCACACTTCGCAGGCGACGGTGGGGTGGAGCCGGTAGCTCTCCGTCTCCGCGGAGAGGGCGCGGCGGCACCATTCGTGCAGCGTCTTCCCGTCGGCCAGGCCGAGCCGGACCAGCCGGGAGTCCTCGCACAGGGCCAGCAGCGCCCGGCGGTTGCGGCGCAGCCCGGCCTCCTCCTCGAAGGTCGCGTTGGCCTTGGTGCCGCGGGTGCGTCCGGCCTCCGGCACGACGCCGCGCATGGCCTCGACGATGAGCGGCTTGTACCGCCAGGGGGTGATCCGCTCCTGCGGGCGGACCGCGAGGGCCGCCTCGATGACGCGGGTGTCGTAGTAGGGCGCGGAGACCGCGATGCCCAGGGGGGCGGCCATCTGCCCGATGTGCCGGACCCACTGGGAGATCCCGTCCATGGCGACCAGTTCGCGGTGTTCGCCGCGGTCCCGGCCCCGGGGTCCGGCGGGGGTCCGGCGGGTGAGGAGCAGTTCCCGTGCGGCGCAGACCGCGTCGGGCGTGGCCCACGGCGGCATCCGGGGCGGAACGGCCCAGTCGAGCAACGGCTCGTCCACGGGGGCGGCGGGCCCCGTCAGGTCGCGGGCGAGGCGGTCGAGCCAGGCTCCGTAGGACCTGCGGTCCAGGAGCCGGCCCAGCACGGCCCGCCGGCTCCAGCGGTATTTGGCGGCGTACCCCCGTATCGCCTGCAGCGCGACGAAGGGGTGGGTGAGCAGGAGCGTGTGGAGCCGGGCGGGCGTGCCGGCCAAGAGTTCGTCGCCGCCCAGGCCGGTGAGGTGGAGGCCGGATCCGCGGGCCGCGGCCCGTTCGACGATGCCCATGCGGCGGTTGCGGTCGACGGTGAGGATGCTGGGCGTGTCGAGGACGTCCCCGAGGGTGTCGATGCCGTCGAACGTCATGGCCACCTCGCGGGCCGGTACGACGTGGTGCTCGACGCCGCCGAGCGCCCGCACGGTCCGCTCGGCCCAGTACACGTCGTCGCCGGCTTCGTCGTGGACGGCGGCCGTGTAGGCGACGACCTTGGTGCCGCCGCGGGCCGCCGTGCAGCACACCGCGGTGGAGTCCAGGCCGCCCAGGTCGGACGTGACCAGGTCACGTCCGCGGGTACGTACGGCGACGGCTTCGGCGAGTTCTTCCCTCAGGTGCACGGCGCCCGCGGCGAGCGGGACGACGGGGTCGGGCGGTGACCACCACCGGGCGGTGCGGGCCCGGCCTCCCTCGTCGAGCGTCAGGCGGTGGCCGCCGGGCACGGCGTGCACACCCCGCCACAGGGCATCGCCGTGCCACGGGTACGGCACGCCGGAGGCGAGCATTTCGAGGGCGATGCGAGGCTCGTCGAGGCCGGCGCCCACCAGTTCGGCGAGCACGTCGGCCCGGTCGGACGCCAGGCTCACCGGTCGGCCGGGCGTCGCGGCCTCGGCGTGGAAGACGCGCCGCAGGGCGACGACACCGGCCTGTATCCGGATCCGGCCCGCGCAGCTGGCCATCAGGTGGAAGCTGCCGGCCCGGGCGGCGAGGCGGTCCAGCCCGGACGCCGAGGCGGTGCCGGTCGCCGAGGCGGCGGCCCGTTCGGCGTCCGGTGCCGTGACGGCGTGCTCCCCCATCACCACGACCCGCGTGTCCCGGTGCGCGCCCGTCACGACCGTCTCCGGGTCCCAGCGGCCGACGACCCAGGGCCGTCCGGAGGCGTGGCACAGGCTGCGGGAGGCGAAGGAGAGCGCCTTGGCGGCGGGGGCGGCCGCCGCGTCGGTGTCGGGCAGGACGACGAACCAGGCGGGCACGGAACGGAGCGACAGGGACTGATCCATGGAGCACGGCCTTCCGTCGGCGACGATCCGGGGCGGAAGAAGGCGGGTGGCGGCCCGTGGCCGCCACCCGCTCTCAGGTCAGAGGACCTGCTTGCCGCCCAGGACGTCCTTCGGGCCGCGGTCCTTGAGGCCGGTCACCTTGCGGAAGCTGCCGGCCTTGGCAAGGGTGGGACGCTCGTACGTCATGACCGTTCTCCTTCTTTTCGAGGGATGGTGGTGCGACTACGACAGGCGCCTGCTGCGGAGTCCGTTGAAATCCGTACCGGATATCCGGCGGTGGATCCGCGGCACTCACCGTAAGTACGACAAGCACATCGTCACAACGTCCCGGCCGCGGCCATGGGGTTACGCCGGGGGCGCGCCGCTCCTCCGCGCCACCGTTGCACGACCCCTCACACCACCTGCGAAAACGGAAAAATCCGTGAGGAGAATCGTTAATCTTTCGGGAGGGAGAAGGTCACGCTCCCGCCGCCGGCTCCTTCCCGTGCCACACCGTGGTCACGTTGCAGAACTCCTTGATGCCGTGGCCCGACAGCTCGCGGCCGTAGCCCGAGCGCTTGACGCCGCCGAAGGGCAGGGCGGGGTGGGAGGCCGTCATGCCGTTGAAGAAGACGCCGCCCGCCTCGATGTCGCGGGCGAAGCGTTCCTGTTCGGCCTCGTCCCTTGTCCAGACGTTCGAACTCAGGCCGAAGGGGGTGTCGTTGGCCAGGTCGACGGCCTCGTCGACGTCCGCCACGCGGTAGACGGTCGCCACCGGCCCGAAGGCCTCCTCGCGGTGGATGCGCATGTCGGGGGTGATGCCGGTGAGGACCGTCGGCTCGTAGAACCAGCCCTTCGGGTGTTCCTTGGGCCGCCGGCCGCCGCACAGGGCGGTCGCGCCGCGCCGCACGGCGTCGTCCACCAGTTCCTCGAGGTCGGCGCGGCCCTGCTCGCTGGCGAGGGGGCCGACGTCGGTGGCCTCCTCCATGGGGTCGCCGACGGTCAGCGCGGCCATCCGGGCGGCGAAGCGTTCGAGGAAGGCGTCGTGGACGTCGGCGTGGACGATGAAGCGCTTGGCGGCGATGCACGACTGGCCGTTGTTCTGGACGCGGGCCGTGACCGCGGTCCGCACGGCGCGGTCGAGGTCGGCCGACGGCATCACGACGTACGGGTCGCTGCCGCCCAGTTCGAGGACGGTCTTCTTCACCTCGTCACCGGCGATCGACGCGACCGAGCGCCCGGCGGGCTCGCTGCCGGTGAGGGTCGCCGCGGCGACCCTGGGGTCGCGCAGGATGCCCTCGACGGCGCGGGAGCCCACGAGCAGGGTCTGGAAGCAGCCCTCGGGGAAGCCCGCGCGGCGGAAGAGGTCGCCGAGGTAGAGCGCGGTCTGCGGCACGTTCGATGCGTGCTTGAGCAGGCCCACGTTGCCGGCCATGAGGGCGGGGGCGGCGAAGCGGATCACCTGCCACAGGGGGAAGTTCCACGGCATGACGGCGAGGACCACGCCCAGCGGGCGGTAGCGGACGCGGGCGAGCGAGGCCCCGGAGTCGTCGACCTCGGGCTGCGGCGGACGCTCGTCCGCCAGCAGCTCCGCCGCGTTCCCGGCGTACCAGCGCATGGCCTTCACGCACTTCGCCGCCTCCGCGCGGGCGGCGGCCAACGGCTTGCCCATCTCGGTGGTCATGGTGCGGGCGACGGCGTCCCGGTCCTGCTCCAGGAGGTCCGCGGCCCGGTTCAGCAGGCGGGCCCGCTCGGCCGGGTCGGAGGTGCGGTAGCCGCGGAACGCCGAGGCGGCCGTGGCCAGGCACTGCTCGATCTCCTCGGCTCCCATCTCCTCGAACGACCTGAGCGTCTCGCCGTTCGCGGGGTTCACCGTTGCGATGGGCATGGGGTGCCCTCCTCAAGCTCGATGCCTCGACCAGTGCGCCTCGACGGGGACGTGCCCGGGGGCTCGCTCGGGGGCGTGCGCACCCGGGGGCGGGCCCCCTCCGTCCTGTACCACGCCGGGCGCGGGTCAATCCGGTGTCGGGAACCGTTTGACCCATCCGGTGAGGGCCCGCTCAGCGGTACGGGCCTCACCCCGTCCCGCGGCTCTCGCCCCGTCCTACGGCTCCCACTCCGTCCTGCGGCTCTCACCCGCTCTACACCCTCACCCCGTCCTGCGCTCCCCCGCATCGTCCGCGACCCGCTGCTGGCCGGGCAGCATCCGCATCGCCTCCTGCGCCCCGGCACCCGCCCCGCTCTCCGCCCCCGCGCCGGCCACCGCCGGGTACGGGCACGGCAGCGCACGGCAGCGGTACATCCAGGCCACGGCACAGCCGGAGGCCAGCCCGAACGCCAGGCACGACACCCACGGCAGCCAGGCCCGCCCGGTCCGCTCGCCGACATCCATCACCCAGCCGATCACGGCGTTCCCGCCGGCCGCCGTCGCCCCGGAGAGCACGTAGAACAGGCCGAAGTACGTCCCCGTCAGCCGCTCGCGGCCGAACCGCGGGATCAGCCCCAGCACCGGCGGATAGGCGACCATCCCGCCGAAGTACAGCAGCAGCGAGGCCGAGACCATGACCAGGAGCCGGGGCACCACGTCGCCCGCCCCGTCCGGCGGCGCCGCGTCGCACACCAGCAGCGGCGGGACGAAGCCCAGCCCTATGACGGCGATGCCGGCCCCCACCCAGCGCATGCCGCCGCCGCGCTGCTCCAGGCTCCGGGTGATCCGGAACTGGAACAGCAGGTTGGCGACCGCCCCGGCGCTCAGCAGCAACGCTTCTGCCCCGCCCCAGCCCGAGGCCTGCTGGGCGCCGTCCGGCAGCAGCATGTAGAGCTGGTTCTCCATGATGAACATGCCGGTGGTGGCGAAGGCGAAGCACAGGAACCGCCGGTTGCCGAGCACCTCGCGCAGCTCCCGCAGGATCGGATCGTGCTCCGCGTCGACCTCGCGCGCCGGGAGCACGAACGCCTGAGCGACCGTCAGCACCGCGAACAGCCCGGCCGCCGTGAGGGCGCAGATCCGGAAGTCGGTCAGGTAGAGCACGCTGCCCGCGAGCAGCCCGACGAGCGAGCCGATGGTCGCGAAGACGTTGAGCAGAGCGAACGCCTCGGCTTTCCGCTCGCCCGACTCGTGCGAGACGTAGGAGCGCACGGCCGGGTAGAAGAGCGCGGCGGCGAGACCGCTGATGCCGGAGGCGGCGAGCAGCAGGGGCAGGGAGTTGCCGAAGGAGAAGAGCGTGAAGCCCACGGTCCGCAGGGCGCACCCGGCGATGATGACCACGCGCGGCCCGAGCCGGTCGGCCGCGGTGCCGCCGATGATGTACATGCCCTGCTGGCTGAGGTTGCGCACTCCGAGGACCAGCCCGACGACGGCTGCCGACATTCCGAGATCATGCCCGATATAGGTCGCCAGAAAGGGAATCAGCAGATAGAAACCGGCATCGATGCCGCACTGGTTGATGAATAGCAATCGCAATGCGAGAGGGCACTCGCGGACCGCCCGAAGAGTTCTCATGTGCGTCCCTGCAGTCAGCCCGAGCGAGGGGACATCATGGGTTCCGGCCCCGGTCGGGGGCCGGTGCGCCCCAGCGAATGGCTCGTCAGCCCGGGTTCCCACGCACGGGAGCAGACGCACTCGGTGACTTGGCGGAGCGGCCGATCATATGCTTGGGTCGACTGGTGCCCGGCAGCTCCCCGGCCGCGCTCGGAAGGGTACTCAGCGATACGTTAGCAAAGCCGACCTGTTATCAACAGGGTGAGATTCCGGGCGGCGGCAGCGCCCGGAGCACACCGGCACAAGGGAATTGCGCCCGGCTCTTCCTTCGAGAGCTGGAACTCTCGTGCCCCGTTATTCCGTTCACGGAACGGGTGGTCTCGGCGGGGGCATGCGGCGGCGTACCGGCCAAGCCGTGCCACTGCCGCCCGCGTCCCTTCCGCCGGTCCGCGGATCTCCGGGTCTTCGGCCCGCCACTCCCCCGGGGCAACCGGCCTTCCCCCGCACGGGTGAAAACCGCGACTGAATTCCCGTGAACAGAACACGGATTCTCCGCCGAATCCATTCTTCAGACCACAGCCCGCCCGAAGATGCCGAAAGACCCACGTGCCGCGGGCAACTTCGCGACGATGTCCGTATGAACGACCGGAACTTCTTGGAGCGCACCAAGCAGTTCGCGCTCTACCTGGCCGAGCTCCAGACGAGCCTCGACCCGGAGTCCTACGCACTGCTGCTGCGGATTCTGAAGGGCTTCAACGAGGCGATCGTGCACCGGGAGCGCGGGGTCGACATTCCCTTCTCCCCGCGCGAAAAAGAGTTGTTCACACCTGAGTTCGGCCGGGTCCTCACCAGACTCGCCGGTTTTCTCGGGCCGCACGGCATGCAGGTCGTCGTCGGCACCCACGGCACGCCCTCGGACGCCGGACCTCCGGGCGGCGCGGACTCCGGCGAGCGCGACCGGCACGAGGTCGACGCCATCGCCCGGGCGAGTGGCATGCGCCCGTAACCGGCCGGCGCATCGTCTACAGTCTCGTCCGCCGTCCGCAGGGCCGCGGGCGGCGGGGCCACCGCCCCGACCCCGATCATGGGAGGCCACGCCCTCGTGCCCGCTTCGCCCGCCGCCGACCTGACCACCGGTCTGGCGGTCAACCTCCTCGACGCCTCCTCCTTGCTGACCGCCTTCGGCGCCCTCGGCATCGCCGTGGTGATGTTCGCCGAGACCGGCCTGCTGATCGGCTTCTTCCTCCCCGGGGACTCCCTGCTCTTCACCGCCGGGCTGCTCGCCCGCAGCGGGACCCACTCCGGACCGCACCTGGACCTCGCCCAGGTGCTGGCCGCATCCGCGGCCGGCGCCCTCGCCGGCGCCCAGGTCGGCTACGTCCTCGGACGGCGCGGCGGCCGGGCGCTGCTGAGCCGCTCCCGCAGCCGCAAGCTCCACGAGGGCGCCGAGCGGGCCGAGGAACTCCTCGCCCGCTACGGGCACGCGCGCGCCATCGTCCTCGCCCGCTTCGTGCCCGTCGTGCGCACCGTGCTCAACCCCCTCGCCGGGGCCCTGGGCGTCGCGCCCCGCACCTTCGCCCTCTGGCAGGTGGCAGGCGGCCTGGTGTGGACCGTGGGCCTCGTCCTCGCCGGTTACGGGCTGGGGTCGGTCGTGCCCGACATCGACCGCTACCTGCTGCCCGTGGTCGGCGCCGTCGTCGCGCTGTCGCTGCTGCCCGTCGTCCTCGAAGTGGTGCGCAGCCGCGGGCGGCGCCGGGCCGTCACGCCGGAGGCCGGCCCTGCTCCCGCACCCAGCGCCCGGCAAGAGCCGTGAAGGCCCGCGCCGCGGCGCTGCGGTAGCCCGCCTCCCGGCACAGCAGCGTGACGGTGCGCGCCGGCAGCGGCGGCGCGACCGGCACGGGGTGCAGCCGCCACGGCCCGCGGGTGATGGCCTCGGGCAGCACGGTCGCCAGCGCGCTCCTGCCGACGATCTCGGCGAGCGCGTTGATCGAGTTCGCCTCGACGGCGATGCGCGGCGTGACGCCCTGCTCGGTGAGGAAGGCGTCGATGTGCCCCCGGGTGGCGAAGTCGCGGCTGAGCAGGGCCAGTGGGTGGTCACCGAGCCCGGCCGCCGGCAGCGGTTCGCTGCGGCCCGCGCAGGGGTGATCCGGCCCGACGACGAGAGCGAGCGTCTCGGTGAACAGGTCGGTGCCGGCGATCCCCGGCAGATGCGCACCGCTGAAGGCGATGCCCAGGTCCAGCTCGTCGGCCAGGAGGGCCGCTTCGATCCGGTCCTGCGCCATCTCGCGCAGGTCCAGCGCGATCCCCGCGTGCCGGGCGTGGAACTCCGCCACGAGCGGTCCGATCAGATACGCGGTGAACGTCGGCGTCACAGCCAGCCGCAGGCTGCCGCGCGAGAGGTCCTGCACGTCCAGCACCGCGCGCTCGCCCGCCGCGAGGTCCTGCAGGGCGTGGCGGGCGTACCGGGTGTACGCCTCGCCGGCGTCGGTGAGGCGTACGGTGCGCCCGGACCGGTCGAGCAGCTGGACCCTCAGGGACCGCTCCAGCTGCTTGATCTGCTGGGACAGCGTCGGCTGCGAGACGTGCAGGGCCTCCGCGGCGCGGGTGAAGTTCGCGTGCTCGGCGACGGCCAGCAGGTACCGGAGGTGGCGCAGTTCCATGCGCGCAACTATAGACAGCACCGATGGCCGCTGCGGATCACACCGGAAGCCGCCTATGGGTGCTGTCCGGCCGTCTACGAGCGCCGCGCCCCGTCGGCCTCTCCGATCCCCGCGAACCAGGTGGCCCCGGCCTCCGCCGCGTGCTTGATGCGCCGCACGGCGAACTCCTGCATCGGCGGCAGGGCGTCCGGCTCGAACCAGCCCACCTCCAGGGACTCGTCGTCGTTGACGCACGCCTCGCCGTCCACGGCCCGGCACAGGAAACAGGTGTCCATGAACTGACAGACGTCGCCGTTGGGGTAGGTGACGGGATCGAGGGCCTCCACGACCAGCACGCGCTCCGCCACGCAGTGGACGGCGGTCTCCTCGTACACCTCGCGCACGATGGCCGCCGCGGGCTGCTCGCCGGGATCGGGGATGCCGCCGATGATCGCCCACTGCCCGTTGTCCGAGCGGCGGCCGAGCAGCACACGGCCCTCGGCGTCGAGGACCACGGCGCTCACGCCGGGGATCCAGAGGAGCTGATGGCCCGCGGTCGCGCGCAGGTCCCGGATGAAATCGGGGGTGGGCATAGGCAGGAGCCTAGTGGGCCGCGAGGACCTGTCCTTCACCCAGGTGGCCGCATGGACGGCGGAAAAACCCCAGGTCAGGCCGGAGCCTTGCGCCCAGGGGTGAGCCGCAGGGCCTGACGGATCACCCGTACGGCGGATTCCGCGTCGTCGACCGTGACCGTGAACGTCCGCCCGTCGCCCAGGCGCAGCACGAACCCCTCGCCGCGCCGCACCACGACGGCCGTGCCCTTCTCCGGACGCCAGCGATAGCCCCAGCCGCCCCACTGCCGCGGCGTGACGCGGGGGGCGAAGTCGGCGTCGACCACATGGGCGAGCAGGATGCGGGTGCGCGGCACGCCGATGTGCCCGCAGCGCACCTCCAGCGCTTCCTTGTCGACCCGTACGGCCACATGGACGAACGCCAGCGTGCCGTAGAGCATCAACAGCCCCGCCGCGACGCATCCGACGACCGCCATGACGAGAGGGGCCAGACCTGAGGTCCATGCGCTGTCGACTGCCAGCTCGACGCCGAGCGCCAGGCAGGCTGCGCCGGCCGCGGCGAGCAGCCACTGGACGCGGTTCGTCGCACGACCTGTCCAGACGGCGAGGTCCTCGGAGTCGTCGGCCGGGGAAGGGGGTCCGGCCGCGTCCGTCTTCTCGTCGCCCTCGTGGCCCTGCGGGCCCGTGGAATGGTCCCTCATACCACGCAGCCTACTCACCTTCCGCCACCACGGCAGGGGTGATGCACGGACCGCACCGGATCGGGTGGTCAGGGACGCACGGCGGCGGCCTCGAGGAGGGAGCGGCCCTCGGGGTAGGTCAGGGAGGCCGGCTCCATGGCGCCCTCACGGCCGCCGAGCAGCACCGTCAGACGCCCCGACGGCTCGGCGTCCGGGGCGGGAGCGGCCCCGATCCGGCGCAGCGCCTGGGCCGCGACGGCCTCCGCCGAGCCGTACAGGGTCAGGTGCGGCACCGCCGGGGACAGCCGGGACTCGACGGCCGCGCGGATACGCTCCGCGAGGAGCTCGTAATGGGTGCAGCCCAGGACGACGCCTCTTACATTGCGGGGCGTGAGCGCGGCCGCCGCGGCGATCGCCGCGTCCGCGGCCGCCGCATCCGCGTGCTGGACGGCGTCCGCCAGGCCCGGGCAGGGCACCTCCGTGACCTCGACACCGGCCGCGAAGTCGCGGATCAGGCCGCGCTGGTACGGGCTGCCGGTGGTGGCCGGGGTGGCCCAGATCGCCACGGGACCGCCGGCCGCCGCAGCGGGCTTGATCGCGGGCACGGTGCCGATGACCGGCAGCTCGGGCTCCAGCTCCGCCCTTATCGCCGCCAGCGCGTGCACTGACGCGGTGTTGCAGGCGACGATCAGCGCGTCGGGGCCCTGGGCGGCCGCGGCCCGGGCGCAGCCCAGGGCGCGCGCAATGATGTCCTCGGTCGTACGGGGTCCCCACGGCATGCTGGCGGGGTCGGAGGAGAGGACCAGATCGGCATCGGGCCGCAGCCGGTGCACAGTGGCGGCCGCCGCCAGCAGACCGTTGCCGGAGTCCATGAGCGCGATCTTCACCCGGTCACTTTAATCGATGGCGGGAGGCGGACGGCCCGCCGGGCGTCACACCCGGCCACGAACGGCCGGTCCGCCCGGGCCGGGTTCGCTCCGTTTCCCGGAACGAAAGCCTTGTGTGCGGCAGACTTCAGCGGATGAGCGCGCTGACTTGGATCACTGTGGGTTCCCTGGCCGCGTGGGTGTGGCTGCTGCTGGGCCAGGGCTTCTTCTGGCGGACGGACGTCAGGCTGCCCGGGCGCACACCGCCCGCGCAATGGCCGTCGGTCGCGATCGTGGTGCCCGCCCGGGACGAGGCCGAAGTCCTCCCCTCCAGCCTCCCCTCCCTCCTCGCCCAGGACTACCCCGGCCGGGCCGAGGTCTTCCTGGTGGACGACGGCAGCTCCGACGGCACCGGCGACCTGGCCCGGGCCCTGGCGGCGGAGCACGGCGGACTGCCGCTGACCGTGGACTGCCCGGGGGAGCCCGGGCCGGGCTGGACGGGGAAGCTGTGGGCGGTGCGGCACGGCATGGCGCTCGCCCGCGCCCGCACCGACGCCGAGTACCTGCTGCTCACCGACGCCGACATCGCCCACGCACCGGACAGCCTGCGCGAGCTCGTCTCGGCGGCCCGGTCGGGCGGCCTGGACCTCGTCTCGCAGATGGCCCGGCTGCGCGTGGCGACCGTCTGGGAGCGGCTGATCGTGCCGGCCTTCGTCTACTTCTTCGCACAGCTGTACCCGTTCCGGTGGATCAACCGGCCGGGCGCGCGGACGACCGCGGCCGCCGGCGGCTGCGTCCTCCTGCGCCGCGAGGCGGCCGAGCGGGCCGGCGTCCCCGGCAGCATCCGCCAGGCCGTGATCGACGACGTGACGCTCTCGCGGGCCGTACGGCGCACGGGCGGCCGGATCTGGCTGGGCCTCGCGGACCGCGTGGACAGCGTGCGCCCGTACCCGCGCCTGGGGCAGCTGTGGCGGATGGTCTCCCGCAGCGCGTACGCGCAGCTGCGCCACAACCTCCTGCTGCTGGCCGGGACGGTCGCCGGGCTGGCCGTGGTCTACCTGGTGCCGCCGGTGGCCGTCGTGGCGGGCGCCCTGACCGGCGAGACCCTCGTGCTGGTGGCAGGGGCCGCCGCCTGGGCGGTGATGGCGGGCACGTACGTGCCGATGCTCCGCTATTACCGGCAGCCCCTCGTGCTGGCGCCCCTGCTGCCGTTCACCGCCCTGCTCTACCTGCTGATGACCGTGGACTCCGCGGTCCAGCACTACCGGGGCCGGGGCGCGGCCTGGAAGGGGCGGACGTACGCCCGCCCCGAGGCCACGCCCTGAGCGCCCCCGCCGGTCACTTGCGGCCCGGCGTCCAGTTCATGCCCCAGCCGTACGCGTGGTCGAGCGTGCGCTGCGGGCTGACGCCGCGGTCCGGCACCAGGTAGCGGGCCTCGCGCTGGACGACGAGGTCCCCGTTGTTGTTGGTGATCAGGGCCAGCGCGCAGACGTTGGAGAGCACGGTGCACTCGTCGAGCGAGAAGTCGACGGGGGCGCCGTGCTGCGGCTGCAGCGTGACCGTGGCGTGGAGCCCGGCGAAGCTCCGGGCGCCCTCGTAGATCGTCACGAAGACGAGGATGCGCCGGAAGTCGGCGATGTGGTCGAGGTTGACGGTGAGGTTCTCACCGGCCTCGACCGCGCCCGTGCGGTCGTCGCCGTCGAGCTGGATGAAGGGCGGGCGGTGCAGCGACCCGAAGGAGTTGCCCAGCGCCTGCACCACGCCCTTGGAGCCGTCGCGCAGCTCGAAGAGGCACCCGAGGTCCAGGTCCAGGTCCGAGTGCATGGCCATCGCCTTGCCGAACTTGTGGGCCCACCCCTTGAACTGCTTCTGCACGCCCCAGTTGAGGTTGACGCGCAGCGAACCGGACGTGCCGCCCTGCTTGGTGAGCGAGACCGTCGGCGATTCCTTGGTGAGCGTGACCTTCGTCAGGCGCACCGGCTGGGGCGCGGGCGGGGCCACGGGCGGGGGCGGCGGGGCGACCGGCTGCACGGGCGGCACCGCGGGAGCCTGGGCGGGCGGCGCCGGTATGGCGGCCGCGACGGAGTGCGGGGCGGGGGCGGGCGCCGGGGCCGGTGCGGCGGCCGCCTGGGGCTCGTCGACGGTGATGCCGAAGTCGGTCGCCAGGCCCTCCAGGCCGCTGCTGTAGCCCTGGCCCACCGCCCGGAACTTCCACTCGCCCTGGCGGCGGTAGAGCTCGCCCAGGACGAAGGCCGTCTCGACCGTGGCGTCGGTGCTGTCGAACCGCGCGAGCTCCGTACCGGCGGAGGCGTCCATGACGCGGATGTACAGGCCGGGCACCTGCCCGAAGGTCCCGCCGTCGGCCGAGGCGGCGAGCACCACGGTCTCGACGGCGGGCTCGACCGCGGCGAGGTTCACGGTGAGGCTGTCGGTCGTCACGCCGGCGCCCGCCGGCTGCTTGCCCTCGTGACGGACCGCGCCCGAGGGGTGCACCGCCTGGTTGTAGAAGACGAGATCCGCGTCCGAGCGGACTCTGCCGCCCACGAGCAGCAGGGCGGAGGCGTCGACGTCCGGCACCCCGGGAGCCGCGTGCCACCCCAGCTCGACCCGCACCGCCGGCGCCGGAATCCGGACGTTGGCACCCTTCATCATCCCCATGCTGCACCCCTGTGTATGGACGGCCTCTTGCTTGCAGGGACAACGTACCGTGACAGCCGTTTGTCCCTGCTTGCCGCGGATTAGGAGGGTTGGGGGGCTGGTGCGTGGGTGGCCGGTGGGGGTTTCGGCTTGGTGGCCGGTGGGTGGTGCGTGGGTGCTTCGGGCTTGGCGGCGGTCGGGGGAACGGGTTTGGCGGCGGTCGGCGCGGCAGGCCTGGCGGCGGTGGGTGCGACGGGTTTGGCCGCGGTGGGCGTCACGGGCCTGGCGGCGGTCGGGGTCACCGGCTTGGCGGCGGTGGGCGTCACGGGCTTGGCGGCCGTGGGCGCTACGGGCCTGGCGGCGGTCGGAGTCACCGGCTTGACCGCAGTCGGCGTCGCGGGACGGGCGGCCGTGGGCGTCACGGGGCGAACACCCGTGGGCGTCACCGGTTTCACCGCAGTGGGCGTCACCGGGCGGGCAGCCGTGGGCGTCACCGGCTTGACCGCCGTCGGTGTCACGGGCTTGGGCGAGGCCGGCACGACCGGCCTGCTGGCGGTCGGCGTCACCGGTTTGGAGGTCGTGGGCGGGACGACCGCCCTCGACGGCGTGGTGAGCGGAGGCTTGGTCCGCGAGGGCGTCGGCCGCCCGGTCCCGGGCACCGCGCTGCCCGGCTTGCGCGACTGCGACGGACCGCCCGTGCCCGTCCCGGCACTTGCCCCTGAGGGCGACCCGCTGCCCGGCACTCCCCGCGCCGAGGAACCGCCCGACGGGTCCTCGGACCCGGCGCCGGACGAACCCGGGCCGGACGAGCCCGCGCCGGGCGAACCGGCCGAGGGGGACGAGGGCTTGCCCTGGCCGCCGGACGGCCCCGAGGTCCCGCCCGTGCCCGGAGTGGGGCGCGTCTTCGGCGGATCCCACCGGAACGGCTTGCTGTCCTTGCTGCCGTCACTGCCGACGCTGCGGTCGAAGGCCTTGTCGCCCTGGAAGGGATCGACCAGCGGCAGTTGCTTCACCGGGCCCTGCTCCTTGGTGCGGGCCTTGATGACGGTGACCTCCGTGGAGGAGAACGACTTCCAGCGGGTGCCCGAGTACGACGCGTCCTTCACGTCCACCCCGCGGTCCGGCTCCGCCAGCGGATTGCCGCAGTTGCACTTGACGGCGGGCGCGGTGTAGTCGTCCACGAGGACGAGCACGCCCTTCTGCAGCACCGACAGGTATTCGGCCGCCTGACCGTCCCGGAAGTCGTGGTTCTTGACGAGCGTGTCGAACTCCAGGTAGCTCTCGGTGAGTTTGTTGATGTATTCACCGATGCTGCGCTCGTCGATCTTCTTCACCGCGGCCCAGGCCCGGGCCTTGTCGGGGTCCTCGGTGATCTGCTTGATGAGCGAGGCCTTGTCGCAGCGCGTGGTGCCCTGGACCCCGCCGAACGCGCCCCGCGCGTCGCCCTGCCACTCGCCCCCGCCGGGGGAGGCGGAGACGACGTTCCGCAGGTCGGTGTCCGGGTGTTCGGTGAACGGGAAGGCACCGGCCTCCCCCACTGCCTCCAGGACCAGCTTGACCGCCTTCTTCTTCCCCGATGCACCGCACCCGGCGAGACTCGCGCCACCTATCAGCACGGGCACGGTGAAGAGGGCGACGGCCTGGATCCGGCGGCGCCGTGACAGCGCACGCCGGGTACGGGGCCGGGCGGATTCCCGCCGCCTCTCCCGGAACGGATTGGACACCAGCCGCATGTGTATACCCCCCGAAAGCCGGTTGTTCCTTGTCGTCTGTGCTTTCTCGTCGGTTGTTCTCGCTCAGCCAGTTGTTCTTGCTTGTCGGTTGTTCTTTCGCGTCAGTTGTTCTTGCTCGTCAGCGTGTTGCGCACTTCGTGACCCAGCCCCCGTTGCACGTACCGGGCGGGTTCTTCGTGGGTTCGGTGGTGGGATAGGTCGTCGCATGGTCCGTCGCGTGGCCCGACGGGCTGGGATGCGGCGAGGGAGTTCCGGGTTCGCCGGTCTCACCGGTCCCGCCCGAGCCGTCGGGCGTAGGCGAGTTGTCCGCGGGGCGCGCGGTGCCCGTGGTCCCGCCGCCCGGCTGATGCCCGTTGTCCGGGTCCCCCGGCCCTCCGGCGGCCAGGACCCCGGCCACGGTGCCGCCCACGATGAGGACCAGCGCCAGCAGCGGGCCCAGGTAGACGGGCCAGCCGCGGTGCGGGGCTCCTGGGCCGGGAGCCGGGGCCGGTCCGGGTGCCGGGGCAGGCGACGGGTTCGGGGCCGGCGACGGCGCTGGAGCCGGCGTCGGCGTCGGAAAAGGGCCGGGTGCCGGCCCCGGGGCGGGCACCGGATATCCGTAGGCCGGGCTCCTGACTGCACCGCCGGGCGCACCGGACGGACCCCCGGCGGGTGTGCCGGAGGGTGTGCCGGAGGGAGTCCCGGAGGGTGTGCCGTACGGCCCCCCGGACGGCGTCCCGGCGGGCGGGCACGACTGCCCCCCTCCGGGTGCGCCCGACGGCATCCCCGCGCGTGCGCCCGACGGCGCCGGCCCCCCGTACGGGCGGGCGCCCGAGCCGTACCTGTAGCCCGAGCCGTAGGTGGTCCTGGGGTCGGCAGGCGGAGAAGGGGAAGGGGTGGGCGTGGAGCGCTCAGTGGGCACGTATCCGGCGGGCTCCCCCCTCGCCAGGTCGGGCTGCGTGAGCATCCGGCCGGAGGCGACGGCGTCCAGCAGGCGCTGCGCCTCGGTCGAGCCCATGCGGGTCTGCGGGTCCTTGCGGAGGAGCCCTTCGAGGAGCGGCGTGAGGGGCCCGGCGCGCCGCGGTGTGGGCAGTTCGTCCTGGACGACGGCCTGCAGGGTGCCGAGCGCCGACGTACGGCGGAAGGGCGAGACCCCCTCGACCGCCGCGTACAGCGTGGCGCCCAGCGACCACAGGTCCGACGGGGTACCGGGTCGCCGGCCCAGGGCACGCTCGGGCGCCAGGTAGTCGGGCGAGCCGACGAGGTCGCCGGTGCGGGTGAGGGTGCCGGAGCCCTCCACGAGGGCGATGCCGAAGTCGGTCAGCACGACCCGGCCGCTGGGCTCCAGCAGGACGTTGGCCGGTTTGACGTCGCGGTGCAGGACGCCGGAGGAGTGCGCGCTGCGCAGGGCCTGCAGCACCATCGAGCCGACCTTGGCGGCCTCCTTGGGGGTGAGCACGCCCTCGTGCTGCAGGATCTCGGCGAGCGACCGGCCGCGGACGAGCTCCATGACGATCCAGGGACGCCCTTCCTGCTCGACCACGTCGTGGACGGTGATCACGTTGGGGTGGCTCACGCGGGCAGCGGCGCGGGCCTCCTGCTTCAGGCGTGCGTAGAGGACGCGGACGTCGTGCTCACGCAGGTGCTCCGGGGCCCGTACCTCTTTGGCGGCGACCTCCCGGTCGAGGAGCTCGTCGAGGGCGCGCCAGACCACGCCCATGCCGCCGCTGCCCAGTTGGTCGATGAGCCGGTACCGCCCGGCCAGTAAGGGATGTCGCTGCTGCTCGCCGTCCACGCCGTGCGCCCCCCTCCCCGTACGCACGGCACCCCCAGCCGTGCGCGTTTCGGGCCACACTGGCTGGGACGGGGCAGCCCCGTCCGGCGTTCCCGGTTCCGCGGCCGCCGGAAGCGGGTGCACGGCGCATCGGTGCGGGCTCAGGCGTGCGTATCCGGAGTGCGGCTCACCGTGCGCCCCAGCCGGGCGGCGGTACGGGCGAAGGCGACGGCGTCGTGGACGGCCGCTCCCCCGGGGTCGTTGTTGAAGTAGGCGTAGACGTGGGCCCGGTCGGGCCAGGTGTCGGCGATGCGCCCGGCCCAGCTCGCGAGCGCCGCCCGGCCGTAGCGCGGCCAGGGCCGGGCCCGCCCGCTGTGGAAGCGCACGTATCCCCAGGGGGCCGTCCGCCACAGTGGGGTGACGGGCCGGGAACCGTGGTCGGCCCAGCACAGTGCGGCTCCGTGGCCGCGCAGCACGGCGCGGACCTCGTCGGTCCACCAGGAGTCGTGGCGGGGCTCGACGGCCACGCGGACGCCGTCGGGGAAGCAGCCCAGCGCGGTGTCCAGGAGGGCGGGGTCGGCGCGCAGGGTGGGCGGCAGCTGGAGCAGGACGGGGCCGAGCCGGTCGCCGAGCGCGGCGGCGTGCCGCATCAGCCGCCCGACCGGCTCCTGGGGGTCGCGGAGGCGTTTGATGTGGGTCAGGTAGCGGCTGGCCTTGACCGCCATGACGAAGCCCGCGGGGGTGCGGTCGTGCCAGTCGCCGAAGGTTCCGGGCGGCGGCAGCCGGTAGAAGGCGTTGTTGTTCTCGACGGTGGCGAATCCCTTGGCGTACTCCTCCAGCCACAGCCGCTGCGGGCAGCCGTCCGGGTAGAGGACGCCGCGCCAGTCCTTGTACTGCCAGCCCGAGGTGCCGACGTGGAGGGGCATGGGTGATCCCTCCCCCGGGTGCCCGGGGGCGTCACGGGCGGGCCGCGGAGAACGCCGGATCGGCGGTGTGCGGGCCGGCACGGGGCCGGTGGACCGACGGGCCGGGGCCGACGGGCCGGGGCCGGTGGGCCGGGGCCGGTGGGCCGGGGCCGGTGGCTGCGGTTGACTGGGGGCATGGACGAGGCTGACGAGGCTGCCTGCATCTTCTGTGCGATCGCCGGGGGCGGCACGGCCGCCCACCGGGTCTTCGAGGACGGCACGGCGGTCGCCTTCCTCGACGCGAGGCCGCTCTTCCCCGGCCACGTGCTGGTGGTGCCCCGGCGGCACGCCGAGACGCTCACCGACCTCTCCGCGGACGAGGTGGGGCCGTTCTTCGCCCGGGTGCAACGGATCGCGGGGGCCGTGGAGCGCGGGACGGGCGCCGCCGGGTCGTTCGTGGCCGCGAACAACCGGGTGAGCCAGTCGGTGCCCCACTTCCACGTGCACGTCGTGCCGCGCAACCGCAAGGACGGCCTGCGCGGCTTCTTCTGGCCCCGGGGGCGCTACGCCTCGGACGAGGAGGCGGCGGAGGTGGCGAAGCGGGTACGGGAGGCGCTGGAGGCCGGCTGAGCCGTCCGCCCCGGCGAGCGGCCGGTCGGCGGCGAACGGCCGGTCGGCCTGTCGGCCCGCCCCGGCATGGGCTGCCGACCGGGCCCGGCGGGCACTCCTGTGTGCGCTCCCGATCTGCCGACGTGGACTATCCGCGGGAATCTGACCATATTGGATGTATGGCTTCCCTCGTTCTCCGGAGCCCGGGAGAAGAGGTGGATCATGAGATTCCGCGATCGCGTGGACGCCGGCCGCCGCCTGGCGGAGCAGATGGGCCACCTGCGCGCCGAGAACCCCGTCGTCCTGGGTCTGCCGCGCGGCGGCGTGCCCGTGGCCTACGAGGTCGCGCAGGCGCTCGGGGCCCCGATGGACGTGGTGCTCGTGCGCAAGCTGGGGGTGCCCTTCCACGAGGAGCTGGGCTTCGGCGCCATCGGCGAAGGTGGCGTGCGGGTCGTCCACAGCGACATCGTCCGGATGGGCCGCGTGGACGAGGACGACCTGGCCGAGATCCAGCAGCGCGAGGAGGCGAACCTGGTCCGCCAGGCCGAGCGGTTCCGCGGCGGCCGCCCGCGCATCCCGCTGCAGGGCCGCACGGCGATCGTCGTCGACGACGGCATCGCCACCGGCGCCACGGCGTCGGCCGCCTGCCGGGTGGTCCGGGCCCAGGACGCCGCCCGCGTGGTGCTCGCCGAGCCGGTGGCGCCGCCGGACGCGGCGGAGGCGCTCCGCGCGGAGGTGGACGAGCTGGTCTGCCTCAGCACTCCGGCCGTCTTCTTCGCGGTCGGCGAGTGGTACCAGGACTTCTCCCAGACCCCGGACGAGGAAGTGATCGACCTGCTGGAGCGCAACAGGGCGGCAGTGACGGACCCGGGAGGTGTGTGATGACCACGGAGAAGATCGTCGAAAGCCCCATCGACATGGAGTTCCGCGAGGCCGGCGCGCTGACGCAGGCGGCGGTGCGGCTGCACATGCACGACGGCACGGACTTCACTGCGGTCGGGAGGAGCAACCGCAACCCCGCCGATCCCTCCCAGCCGCGCGTCGGCGAGGAGGTCGCGGCGGCACGCGCGCTGCGCGACCTGTCCGAGCAACTGCTCGACAAGGCCGGGGTGGACATCGAGGAGACCACGCACACCCCGACGCGCCTGAGCCACTGATCAGCGCCTTGCCGTTACGGGTTGCGCTCGGCGAAACCGTAGGCGTGCGGCAGCAGTTCGCGCACCGGCACCGCGCGCAAGACGCCGGTGCCGTCATCTGTGCCCGTTCCCGTTCCCTTTCCTGTGCCCGTTCCTGCGCCCGTTCCTGCGCCCGTTCCCGTCCTGACGATGACCTCGATCCCCGGGAAGTAGTCGAAGAGGACCTGGCGGCAACGGCCGCACGGCGGCATGACGCCCCGGTCGTCGCTGCCGACGGCCACCACGGTGGTGAGGTCGTAGGAGCCCGCGGCCGCGGCCGCCCCGAGGGCCACGAGCTCGGCGCACGGGCCGCCGGTGAAGTGGTAGACGTTGAGGCCCGTGGCGATGCGGCCGTCCCGGTTGCGGACGGCCGCCGCCATGGTGTGCACGTCGCCCTTGGCGCGGGTGGCGGCGAGCTCCGCCGCCACCGCGATCAGCTCGTGATCAAGATCAGGTGTCACAGGGCGAGAGGCTACCGCCGACCGGCAGGCCGGACGCCGACGCCGCGGTCGGATGTCGACGCCCGGTCACATGTCGACGCCCGGTCACATCTCGATGCCGCGGTCAGATGTCGATGCCGTCGGCCACCCGGGAGGACGGGACGCAGAGCATACCGTCGAAGGCGTCGGCCACCTGCGTGTGCATGTACGCGCTCTGGATCCGGGTCCGGTCGGGCATGTCGCCGCCCCGAGGTGCGGAGCGCAGCCCCGCGAGGCCGATGGCGCCGGCCGGAACGGCTCCGGCGAAGGCGGCCTCGATGCTTCCCGGCTCGGGTGCCTCCAGCTCCGTGTCGTCGACGGTGAAGCCGAACCGGGCACCCTCCTCCAGCCGCATCTCCGCCGTGCGGCCGCCGACGCACGACACCCCCAGGGCGAAGTAGTCGTCACCGAGGGCGTGGTGGAGGAACTGGCCCATGGGCAGGGCCGTCGGGTATCCGTCGAAGGCGACGGGCTCCTTCTGGAGGTGGCCGTTGTGGGCCATCAGCACGACGCGGGCGTCCGGCTCGGCGCGTTCCAGGTGCCACAGGACGGACCCGGCCATGTAGATCTCGCGGGACGAGGTGTCGGCCGGGAGCCCGGTGCCGGCGAAGAGGGCAGCCATGGCCCGGATGGTGTAGTCCGCCTGGGAGGCGGCCTCCAGGCGCCGGAGCGCGACCTCGTACGCGTACCGCCCCGTGCGGGCGACCTGCAGGGGCTCGGTGGCGCGGAAGCGGACGAGGAGGCGGGCGAGGGCGGCCGTGAGGGCGTCCTGCTCGGTGGCGTCCAGGCGAGCCCACGCGGGCGCCGCGGCGGCGCCCGACTCGCCGGCGAACCGCCCGGCGATGCCGATGGCCGTCTCGGCCAGCGGCAGCGCCTCGGGGTCGGCCTCGCGGAGGTGGTCGGCGACCGGGTGCAGCGCGGGCAGCAGCGAGCCGCCCGCGGCCGGGATGTCGATGCCGGCGAAGCCCACGGGCCGGGCCGCCGTGCGATTGTGCAGACGCAGCGAGCGCAGGGGTTCCTGCAGGCCCATGGGCAGCGCCGCTCCGGTGAGCCGTTCGAGGTCGCCGTCCGGGCCGTCGCCCCGGACCCAGGTGTCGAGGGCGAAGGCTTCGCTGAATCCGTACTCGAAGGCGAGGACGGTGAAGCCGCAGCGCTCGACGAGGAAGCGCAGGAGACGCCGGCGTACGAGGCCGAATTCGTGGATGAAGTGCGAGTTCTCGCCGATGCCGACGACGTGGGCGTCGCCGATGAGGTCCCGCAGCGGCTCCAGGTCGTCGAGCGGGGCATCGGGGTCGAGGGTGGTCAGGGTCGTGGCGTGTTCGCGCAGCCAGTGGGTGAAAGGGGCGCGGTCGGCGGACGGCTGACGGCCCGAAGGCTGAGAGCGCTGAGAAGGCTGAGGCTGGAAAGGCTGAGGCTGAGAAGGCATGCTGAAGGCTCGTCTCTCGGTGGAGTGGTGTGCAGATGCAGATCACCGATGCGGGAGCGCGCCGCAGGGGCGGCTCCCGGAGAGCGTCAGCGGAAGAGAGTGCCCGGAACCATGATCCAACCCTAACCGTCGCGACGGACGGCGGGCAAAGGGATTTCGCGGGCGACCGGAGAGCGGCCGACGGCTAGGCCGCCGTTTCCGGTTCCCCGGCCGGGAGGCCGTCCGTGGCGGGGAGGTCGCCCGTCGCCGGAAGGCTGTCCATGAAGGAGCTCACCGAGAAGACGGCCCGCCCCGGTCCGGGCGGCCCGTATCCGGGCGGCGAGGCCAGGCCGTACTCCTCCAGCGTCGCCCGGTACACCTCCAGCAGCCGTACGTGGTACTCCAGCGGCGCGCCCTGCGGGTTCAGTCTGCCCAGGGGCGTGGTCGGTTCGGGGCACCAGGTGGTGAACCGCGGGACGATGCCGTGGGACATGAAGAACCGCAGCCCCTCCGCGGTGGACGCGATCGCCTCGTCGACGGTGGCGAATCCGTCCGGGGTCGCCATCTCCACGCCCGCGACGAAGTTGGGGATGACGTTGCGGGCGCCGAAGACGTCGGCGGAGTCGAGGATCCGCCGGTGCCACTCGTCGCGGCCCACGTAGCGCTCCTTGCCCGGGCAGTAGAGCTGGAACAACCGCTCGTCCCACACCTCGAAGTTGGGGTGGTAGATGCGGATGCCGTAGTCGTGGAAGCGCTGCACGTCCGCCTTGGGCAGGGCCTGCGCGACGACCTTGCCGATCCAGCGGCCCGGGAAGCGCTCCTCGATGGCCTGGGCGTAGCGGCCGTAGAAGTCGGCCTCGCCGAGCCCCGCGACCTTGGAGGTGATGGCCCCGCCGGTCAGGGTGTACGCCTGAGAGGCCCGGGCGGTGTCGTACCGGTCGATGATCTCCAGCGCCTCCAGCACCTCCTCGACCGGTTTGACGCCGGTGTAGGGGCGGCCGGCGGCCTTGTGCTGGCGCCAGTTGTGGTTGATGTCGCAGTACTGGCACTCCTCCTTGGCACCGAAGTACTGGCAGACGCGGAAGACGGTCAGGTAGACGAGGTAGCCCCACTGGATGGTCGGGGCGACCTCCATCACGGACTTCCCGTTGGGGAGGGTCTCGCGGTAGTAGTCGGGCATGGGTGGCAGGCCCACGTCCGAGATCCGCCGCCCGTCGAGGTAGAGGCCCAGCGTGCCGTCGGGCCCGGCCTGGACGCGGTAGGGCGAGGCGGGGTTGACGCGTACCGAGACGACCGTGCGGCGCAGTTCGTAGGGGCCGCCGGTCAGCACGATCTCCTCGGGCGGGCGGCGCAGGGCGGCGGCGCCGAGCTCGGGGAGGGTGCGGTGGTCGAAGGAGAAGATGAAGTACGACTTGGGCTTGATCCCGCCGGTCGCTTCGTTGGTGGTGTCGCTGAGGGCGGAGTCGTCGAAGGCCATGCCTCCGCGCAGCAGGTCCTCTTTGATCACGGCTTCCCGCGGGATGTGCGGGAAGCGCTCCATCAGGCTCTCGATCAGGTGGGTACGGCCGGTCATCTCGGTGCTCCCCCTTCGTGCGTCCGCTCTTCGCGGCGTCCGCTTCTGCGTGGCCCGCTTGCTTACCCGGGCGTCAGCTTCTTCTGCTTCCCCTGTGGGCCTGGCGCGATCTCTGCGGCAGACTCGCTTCGTGATCACTGACGCTAGTCCTGCCCGGCGCAGGAGAATCAACCGGGTCCGCAGTTGCGGCGTTTCGCCCCCGTACATACGGGGCTGCTGCGAAACGATCACGCTCCGTGAAGTGACTGTCCGGATAACGGACGAGTTAACCGGATCTTCGGCCGCCTGCTCATACTCGACATTCCCGATCTCGCATATTGGACAGGCACGACCATGAGCCGGACAACCACCACACCTCCCCCGCAGACGGAGGACGCCCCGCAGGGCTCCCCCCTGTCGAACGGACTCAAGCAGCGGCACCTCTCGATGATCGCCCTCGGCGGCGTCATCGGCGCGGGCCTCTTCGTAGGCTCCGGCGCCGGCATCGCCGCCGCCGGCCCCTCGATCGTGCTCGCATACGCCGCGTCCGGCCTGCTCGTGATGTTCGTCATGCGAATGCTCGGCGAGATGTCCGCCGCCAACCCCGCCTCCGGCTCCTTCTCCGTCCACGCCGACCGCGCGATCGGCCCCTGGGCCGGCTTCACCGCAGGCTGGATGTTCTGGACCCTGCTGGTCGTCGGCGTGGCCATCGAAGCGATCGGCGCCGCCCACATCGTGCAGGGCTGGCTCCCGGGCACCCCCTCCTGGCTGTGGGTCCTGATCTTCATGGCGGTCTTCTGCGGCAGCAACCTGGCCGCGGTCTCGAACTTCGGCGAATTCGAGTTCTGGTTCGCCGCCCTGAAGATCGGCGCCATTGCCCTGTTCCTGATCCTGGGCGCGCTCGCGATCATGGGCGTCCTGCCCGGCAACGACGCCCCCGGCACCGCGCACCTCCTGCACGACGGCGGATTCCTGCCCAACGGCATGGACGGCCTGCTCATCGGCCTCCTGGCCTCCCTCGCCGCCTACGGCGGCCTGGAGACCGTGACCATCGCGGCCGCCGAATCCGAGAACCCCGTCAGCGGCGTGGCCAAGGCCGTGAAGACGACCATGTGGCGCATCGGCATCGTCTACGTCGGCTCCATGATGGTGATCGTCACCCTGCTCCCCTGGAACGACGGCTCCGTCACGGAGAACGGCCCCTACGCCGCCGTCCTCGACCGCCTCGGCGTCCCCGGCGGCGGCCAGATCATGAACGTCGTCGTCCTGATCGCCCTGCTCTCCGCGATGAACGCCAACATCTACGGCTCCTCCCGCATGGCCTACTCCCTGGTCTCCCGCGGCCAGGGCCCCAAGGCACTGGGCAAGGTCTCCGGCGGTGTGCCCCGCCGCGCCGTCCTCGCCTCCTCCGCCTTCGGCTTCTTCGCCGTCCTGCTGTCCTACTGGTACCCCACCACCGTCTTCGCCTGGCTCCTGAACATGGTCGGCGGCGTCGTCCTCATCGTCTGGGGCTTCATCGCCGCCTCCCAGCTGATCCTCCGCCGCCGCCTGGAGCGCGAGGCACCCGACCGGCTCGTGGTCCGGATGTGGGCCTTCCCGGTCCTCACCTGGGTGACGCTGGCCGGCGTGGCGGGCGCCCTGGTCCTGATGGGCCTGGAAACCGACACCCGCGTCCAGCTGTACTCCACGGGCGGCCTGGCCCTGGCACTGGCCGTGGTCGGCTACGTCCAGCAGCGAGCGGCCGCCGCGGCCCGCCCTGCGGGCGACTGAGCCCGGATTCCGGCACCGCGCACCCGATACGGCGAAGGCCGGCCCCCGTCCCGACGGACGAGGGCCGGCCTTCGCCGTAACTGCGCCCGGGGGTGCGGGGGTGGTTGGAGTCACGGGTCCTGGCTCTGTCCATGAGAAGGGGGACGGTCGCCGGCCAGCACGCGACCCGGAAACCTGCGATCTGGGCTTGAAGCTGCCGCAGCGGAAGCCTCTACCGTCCTGAGCAGGGCCGGAGATTCCGGCCCGGTGAAGCCCGTGTGAGGGAGGGAGGCGGCGATGGCCTGGCCGATCGCGGAGGTCGCCCGGATGTCGGGTGTGACGGCCCGGACGCTACGCCACTACGACGAGATCGGCCTTCTGCCACCGGCCTGGATCGGCACCAACGGCCACCGCTACTACGAGGAGCGCCAACTGCTGCGGTTGCAGCAGGTCCTCGTGCTACGGGCACTGGGCCTGGGACTGCCTGAAATCGGCCGGGTCCTGGCCGCGCAGGTCGACGAGCTGAAGGCCCTGCGGGGCCATTACCGTCGGCTGCTGGCCGAGCGCGACCGGCTGGACGCCCTGGCCGGCACCGTCGCCCGCACGATCACCGAACTGGAGCAGTCCAGGAAGGACGGCACAGACATGATCAGCATCAGCCGACCGGAAAACCTGTTCGAGGGTCTCGGGCCCGCCCGGTGCATCAAGGTCCTGGGCGACTTCCCGGAGCTGGTCGGGGCCGCCGAACGGCACACCTCGGCATGGAGCAAGGACGAGATCGAGGCCGACGAGCGCGAGCGCACGGCGCAGATGATCCGGCTGGCCGACCTGCTGGCCATCGGCCTGCCCGCCGACGCCGACGCGGTGCAGGCCGAGATCGACACCCAGTACCGGACACTGGCCCGGATCCGGGCAGCCACCGCCGAGGAGTACCGCGCGATCGGGCGTACCTGCGTCGAGAACGAGCACTGGCACGCGGTGTACGAGTCGATCGCGCCGGGCCTGGCCGCGTACCAGCGGGCCGCCATCGAGGTGTACGCCACGACCCGGCTGAGCTGAGCCGGAACAGGGCCGCCGCCACGGGGGTGCGGCGGCCCGGCCGGGTCGGGCCACTTGCCGGTTCCGCCGGCAACAGGGCCTCAGCGGGGCGCGGGCTTGAGCGCTCACGGGCCCCGGGAGATCGGGCTCGACGCTCACAGGGCCCGTGAGTGCGGCTCGGCTGTCACGGGCCGGGGCGGAGGCCTGGCTGTTACGGACCCCGTGGAGGCATGAGCTCGGCGGTCCTGGAGCTAGGGTCACGCCTGCGGCCACGGGCTCCCACGAGGCCAGCGGTCACGGGCCGGGGGCCCAGCCGGTTGCCATGGAGCGCGTAGTGACCAAGCAGCCGACACGGGGACAACGGTCGCCGTCTCGGCAGTCGTGGGCGGCCAGAGCGTCACCGGACCCGCCCGTCACGGGCCGGATGGCACGAGCCCAGGCGGCAGGGCGGCAGCAATCAGGAATGACGGTCACGGGCTCGACGGTCATGAGCCCGTGCTCACCGGCCCGGCCGTCACCTGCTCCCGGGCACCGGCTCCGGCCCCGCCCCGAGCTGACGTGCCCCCGCCCCAGGGGCGGCCCGGCCGCGCGTCGGCGCCACACAAGCGGCAGGCCGGCCCCGGAACGTCCGAGGCCGGCCTGCCGCTGTGCGTGTGGGGCGCCGCCTAGGAGGCCGCGGCCTGCGCGGGCTCCTCGTGGCGCGTCTGGGCGGGCACGTTGCCCCCCACGCCGCCGAGCACCGGGTCCGGCCCCGGCAGACCCGCGCGGTGGGCCTGGACGCCCGCGCGCACGGCCCAGAAGTAGAAGCCCAGGGCCGAGACGCCGACCAGAGCGGTGTCGAGGCCGCCCGGGATCACCCCGTGGCCGCCGAACTCGGGGCTACCGAGAGCCGACAGCAGCGACAGCCACAGCAGGAAGCCGACCATCCACCACGCCGGCGCGAACTGCCGGCGCAGGTTCTCGCCACGGCGACGCAGCACGACCGCCGCAATGGGGACCGAGACCAGCGTGAGCAGAGTGACCTTGCCGGTGTTGGGCCACTTCGACCAGTACAGGGCGCAGGCCGCGAAGGCGAAGATCAGCGGGCAGAGGACCTTGGCGGCGGGGAGCCGGAAGGGGCGGGGCAGCTCCGGCTTGGTCTGCCGGAAGACGCCCACCGCGATCGGGCCCATCAGGTACGAGACGACCATGGCGGCGGAGACGACGCTGGCCAGGGCCTCCCAGCTGTGGCCGATGGTCAGCAGCAGGAGGACGGAGAAGCCCAGGTTGAGCCACATCGCGGGGCGGGCGACGCCATAGCGGGGGTGGACCTCGGCGATCTTCTTGGGGAAGAAGCCGGTGTCGGCGAGGTTCTGCGCCAGGTAGGCGGAGGAGGCGACGTTGCCGATGTTGGCACCGTTGGGCGAGATGAAGGCGCCGAACTGGAGCATGGTGACGACCCAGTGCAGCATCAGCAGCTTGGCGAGGTCGGCGAAGGGGGAGGCGAAGTTCACGCCGCTCCACCCGCCGGCCTCGGCGAGCTTCTCCGGCGGGACGGCGCCGAGGAAGGCGACCTGGAGGGCCAGGTAGATCACCAGGCCGAGGGAGAGCGCGCCGACGAGGGCGAGCGGGATGGCCCGGCCGGGGTTCTTGGCGTTGCCGCCGAGGTTGACGACGGCCTGGAAGCCGTTGAAGGCGAAGACGACGCCGGAGGCGGTGACGGCGGTGAGGACGGCGGACCAGCCGTTCGGGGCGAAGCCGCCGTGCGCGGTGAAGTTGTCCGTGTGGAAGCCGGAGGCGATGAGCGCGCCGACCGCGAGGACCGGGATGGCGAACTTGACCAGCGTCAGCAGGTTGTTGGCCCGCGCCAGCAGCTCGACCGACCAGTAGCAGGCGAGCCACAGGGCGACGGTCAGGAACAGGGCCATCGCGATGCCGGTGCCGGTGAGGCTGCCGTCGGCGACCAGCCCGCGGGCCCAGCCGAAGCTCCACGAGGACATGTACTGGGTGCCCGCGATGGCCTCGATCGGGATCAGCGAGGCGGTCGCGATCCACACGGCCCAGCCCGTGATGAAGCCGAGCACCGGCCCGTGCGAGATGGAACCGAACCGGGCCATGGCGCCGGGCAGCGGATAGGCGGCGCCGACCTCGGCGTAGGACATGGCGATCATGCCGATGAAGATCGCGCCGATCACCCAGGCGACCAGCGCGGCCGGGCCCGCGACCTGAGCCGCCTGACCGGCTCCGAAGAGCCAGCCGGAGCCGAAAATGGACCCCAGCCCGATCATGATCAGGGCGAAGAGGCTGAGGCCTTTTCGATTGGCCGCGCTCACATCCACGACGTGCATTCCGTTCTGCCGGAGACAAAGTCCGACGGCAGCCCGTGCACCTCTCAGGCCCTGCGGCTGCCGCCCTTTTTCGTCGGCTCACGCCGCAGGACGACATCGTCTTCCGGGCCGAACCCTCCGAACCGGACGGAATTCAGCCGCGCACAGCAAGAAGCGGCCCGGCGGCTCTGCCGAAAATCCCCGGGAGCGGACACCGGGCGGCTGCGCACGACGAACCTGAGGAATTCGATCAGCGGTGGTCCGGGCTCACACTGGCGACGAGATCACCGAGGACGCAATAGCGACGCCCGTCATCGTACGACAATCGACGGAACGTCTCCAATCGCCGCCGGTCGGCCCTTATTTCGGGCGCGAGCACGCCATTTCATAATTGCCGAGTGACCGAGCACGTGCTTTCCGTGAGCCTACCGAGCAAATCGGCGGAAATACTTTTCCGGAACGGCGCCGCATCGCAGGCGCCCACAGCGCCGAGCTCACGACCCAGGCGGCGCCCTTGTCGTCCATCTCCCAGGACCACCCCACGGGTGCGGGGACGACTCTTGCCGACCTGGGCCGATGCCCACTGAACGCACACAAATCCAGGGCAGCCAGCGCACAACCAGCGCCCAAGCCGTCCGCGTCACGCGGGACCCTCGCCCCTCACCCTGAGCGACCACGCGCATGCGGTCAGGTGGTCCCGGCGCCTGCGCCGAAGGCGTCGGCCCGGCGCCGTAGATCGGCGTCCACGTCATCCCAGTCGGGCCCGTGCAGATAGCAGATAGAGGCTGTCGGCCGCCTCGCGCATCAGGACGGAGTTGTCGGGACGCTGCAGGAGAGGCAGCCGGTACGACAGGTTCCGGAGCCGGACGGGAAGGCACCCTCCGACCAGGTGGGGAGAGAGTTCCCACAGCACGGTGACGATCGAGTCCGCGTCGGCGAAGGTGAGCTCCCCCACGAAGTAGTGCTCGCGGTGGTCGCCGCCGCTTTTGGGTGCGTCCCGGTATTCGTCGCCGTACCGGCATCGCGATTCGTCGCCGTACAGGCATCGCGCGTGGTCTGCAAGGGGCGCGTGCGTGATCACGAACGTACGACCCGGTGTCCCGCTGGGCCCGGCCGGGGTGTCGAGGGCTCACGCGATCAGCAGGGCGCGGTCCCAGCCCGTCGCCGGTGCCGTGTCCGTCGCGAAGGTGCGCAGGGCCAGGGCCGTGCCGGCCGCGCCGGTCAGGAAGCCGGTGCGGTCGGCCGGCCGGCCGCGCGGCGGGGCTGGTGCCGCAGCCCGAACGGCTCGTCGGGCGCGGCCCGGTTGTCGGTGACGCGTCGGGCGAGCCAGGGCAGGAGGTCGCGCAGGCAGGGATCCCCGGTGTCGTGGGCCATGCGCCAGGTGATCTGCAGGGCGCCGCCCCAGCCGTGGCACAGCCCCGGATCCGTCTGCTCCTCGTGGTCCTCCCGCCGTGCCCGGGCGAGCTCCGAGCGGAGGCCGGCCAGGGCCGTGCTCCGCCACTCCGGTACGTCCAGGGCCCGGCCGGCGAGGTACAGCGCGCGGCAGACGCCCACCGCTCCGTAGCACCAGGCCGGGCGGTCCGGGGCGTCGTCGGTGGCCACGGGGGTGCCGCCCGCCGGGTGCAGGACGAGGGCCCTGGGCCAGCGGGTGCCCCGCTCGTCGTGGACACGGATGTCGGCCAGCCAGTCGGCGAGCGTGCGCATGGCCGCTCCTGGCCGGGGACCACGACGCCCTGTTCCCAGGCCAGGGCGAACAGGGCGAGTGGCCCGGGTGCCCCGTGCGCGAGCCCGGCGTTGGCGTGCCCGGCCTCGGGTGTGGTGGGCGGATAGCCGAATCCGGGGCCCTGGGCGGTCCACCAGCCCGGCAGCGTGCGGCCGTCCTTCAGGCGTACGGGCACGGTCAGCGCCACCAGGGCGGCGAGCACGTCGGCCGGCGCGTCCCGGCCCGGGGCGTCGTCGAGCAGCTGGGCGCCGAAGCCGGTGAGCCCGGACACGACATCGTAGGCGGCCATGGTCACGCACTCGCCGTCCCCGGGCCGGCGCCGCAGTTCCCGGGCGGCCGTGTCGCGGGCGTAGCGGCGGAGTTGGGCGCCGAGCCGTTCGGCGGCCCGTAGGGGGCGGCCGACGGCCGCCGCCGCGCGCGACAGGATGAAGGAGAGCGCGGGCACGCCGTAGTAGAGGCTGGGCCTGGGGGCGGCGGAGGGTGCTGTCGCGGCGCGTGCCGTCGCCTCGGCCAGCCAGCGGTGAGCGGTGCGCAGCGCGTCGCCGTCGGTGTGCCCGCGTTCGAGGTGCAGCAGAGCGATGCCGGGCAGGCCCTCGCTGAGGGTCAGGTCCTGCCAGGCGGGCCGGGAGGCGGGGTGGTGTGCCACGACCTGCCATGGGTCGGCGAGCCGTTCCGCGATGTCGGCGGCCAGGGCATCGGCAGCGCGGCGGGCGGTCATGCCCCCGCCTCTACCCGGCCGAGGTGTGCGCGCAGGGCGGCGCGAGGGCGAGGGCCAGTGACTGCCGTTCGGCGGTGCGGTCGATGCCTGCGAGCCGGTTGTGGTACATGTGCAGGAGGGAGGCCAGTGCGCGCGCCTCCCCGCCCCACCGCTCCGCCGGGGGCAGGGCGCGCAGCCGCCGCCCGTACGCGGCCACGGCGGTGGCACGGCGGTCCCAGATCCGCAGCGGTTCGGCTCCGCCGGGGTGGCGGTCCAGGGCTTGCCAGTGGCCGTCGGCGTCGAGGAGGCGGCGGGCGGGCTCCCGCAGGGTGGTGGGTGCGTCGTCGTGGCCGCGCGTGGCGCTGTCGCCCAGGAGGCGGAGGGCGCCGTCGGGCCGGCCGAGGAACCGGTGGTGGAGGTCGATGTAGTTCGCGGCGGCCAGGAGCCGGGTGTCGAGGGAGAGGGTGCCTGCGCGCAGTAGGGCGAGCTGTTCCAGGCAGGCCCTGCTGTCGGCGTCGAAGGCCGCTTCGGCTGCCGCCATGGCTGCCGGGCCGCCGTAGCGCTCGAGCTCGGGGTCGTACGTGTCCAGGGCGAGCCGCCCGCACAGCCCCTGGTCCGCGAGGCGCGCCGCCCGCTCCCCCAGGCGCGGCAGCAGCCGCCCGCCGAGGTCGGCGGGCTCTCCGTGGAAGCGCAGGCGCAGTTGGGGGTCGGGGTCGGCGTAGCGCAGGTAGAACCAGCGGGTGCCGGATCCGTCCAGTAGGCCGGGCAGGTGGGTGGTCAGGATTTCGTCGTGGCGTTCCGGCGAGCAGTAGAGCTTGGCGTAGAGCCAGCGGGAGCCGGGGGTGGTGGGCGGTGGCGGCCGGGCGGCGCGGCGGGGCCGCGAGTGGCTCCCGGGGCGTAGCGGGAGCGGCCGTGCGGACCATGGGGAAGGCGATCTCGGTGCGGTGCCCGGCGGACCAGCCGCTGCCGTACTCCTCGCCTTCCGGTGCCTCCTGCAGGTGTGCCGTGGGCCGGCGCCGCCACTCGTGCCGGAGGAGTTCCAGGTGCGTGTCGGAGGTCAGGTCGAGGGTGAGGCGCTGGTCGCCGTGGACCGCCGTGACCCGGTCGGGTACGTGCGCGCGCTGGCGCCAGGTGGTGAACAGCCGCCGCCACTCGGCCGGGCCGGTGGCCGGGTCGCCGGCGGCCGCGGGCAGGTCCGGGTCGGCCGGGTACCAGCGGGCGGGGGCCAGAACGGAGCGGCCGGAGCGCACGCGGGGCAGATACGGCAGGGCGGCGGCCGCGCCCCAGTCCCAGGTGGGCAGCGCCGACTCCCCGGAGCGGGGCAGTTCGGCCAGGAAGCGGGCCGTCCCGGGGGCGTTGCCGCGCAGGCTGAGCATGCTCGGCATGGTGGGGACGACCTCCGCCGCCGGCGCGGCCGAGACGAGGGCGAGCCGGTCCGTCGCCGCCACCACGGCCAGGTCGTCCAGGCCCAGGGTGTACCGCGACGCCCGGTCGGTGAAGGCCGCTACCGTGATGACGTGGTCCGTCCAGCGGGGGACGCGGGCCACATTGGCGGCCCGGCCGCTGAGCGTGCGGAAGGCCAGCTGGGCGCGGACGGCGCGCGGGTCGCGTGGGGGGGGACGGAGCGCAGCACCTCGCCGAAGCGGTGGGCCTCCTCGCCCAGGGCGGGTGCGAAGCGCCCGGCGACGGCGCCCGCGACGGCCGAGACGGCGCCGACCAACAGCCGGAACCGGCCCTCGTGGGGGCGGGCCCCCGCCCGTTCGAACTCTTCCGCGGGGATCTCGGCCGCTTCGGGCTGGTCCTGCCGGCCGCCGGCACCCGCGGCAGTAGTTCGGCTCGACACGTGGGTGCGGCCCCGGCTGCGGCCGGCCGGCCCGGCGTGCGAGCCTGCGCCGAATCGGGAATCCCTTGATCATCATTGGTGTTGGCCCTGCTGTCAGACCCGTCATGTGAAGGGCTTTTCGTGCGCGCCATACAGATCGACCGCTTCGGCACCCCTGACGTCCTCGGCATTGTCAATGCTCCCGAGCCCGAGCCCGGCCCTGGAGAAGTGCTGATCCGGACGGTAGCGACCAGCCTCAACCCTGTTGACGACAAGACGCGGGAGGGAGCTATCGGTGAAGGAACGCCGCCACTGCCGATGACGCTTGGCTGGGACCTGGCCGGCATCGTGGTCGATGGCGGCGCCACCGGGCTGCGCGCCGGTGAACGCGTGATCGCCATGTCGCACCAACTCAGCACCGGCCGAGGGACCTGGGCCGATCTGGTCGCGCTTCCCGCAGAGGCAGTGGCTGCCGCGCCGCAGTCGGTCAGTCTGGCCGAAGCCGCCACGTTGCCGCTTCCCGGGCTGACAGCCCTGCAGACGCTGGACTGGCTGGCGGTCAAGGCCGGTGAGCGGCTGCTGATCGCTGGTGCCGCGGGGGCAGTTGGCGGGTTGGCATTGCAGATCGCCCGTGCGCGCGGCGCCCAGGTCGATGCTCTGGTCTCCCGAGATGCGCACGTCGCCTTCGCCCACGACCACGGTGCCGGCTTCGTCACCACCGACCGCAACGCTCTGCAAGACCGTCACTATGACGCAGTCTTCGACACCTTCGGGGCATTCGTGACCGAGGCGGTGGCCGATGGCGGCCGATACGCGTCGATCGCCACCCAAGCCGGTCCGGTCCCCGATCTTTCCTCCCGTGGCGTGCGTACCACTGTCAACCAGGTGCGCGAGGACGGCGCGGGGTTGAACGAGCTGACCGAACTCGTCGACGACGGCTCCCTGCAGCTGCGGATGCACTCCGCCTTCGGCCTCCACGAGATCCAAGCCGCACACGCTCGCTTTCTCCAGGGAGGCTTGGCAGGAAAGATCGCCGTGGTCTTCTGACGCGAGGAGGGCAAGGCCCGGCTGAGGGCATACCGAAGCTGCGGAAGGCCGTGGTGAAGGTCAGGGGCGCGGTGACCATGATGGACACGCCCGTCGTCGAGGAGAGCGAGGGCGAGGGGAAGCCGGTGCCGCTGAGCATGGCCGGGCGTGGGAGTGGATCCCGGTCGGGCTTCGCCTCGCAGCAGACGTCCGTGCCGTCGCCGGAGGGGCTGCCCGTCAACCTCTGGCACCCGGAGGACGACACAGGCGGCCGCGACTACGGGGCCCGCGGGACCTTCGGCAACCGGACCGTCGTCGTCCTGGCCGCGCAGCCGTGGGTGTCCCGGCACCGGGGCGTCCACCACGGGAGGTCCGACGCGCCCCGGCGACCCCGTGTGGCCGGCGAATGCACGGTGGGACATGGGAGGCGACAGGCGACGGCCTTCAGGCCAGGCGGCGGCCGCGGCGGTCGAGGTGCCCGTGCTTCTCGACCAGGCCGACTAGCACGCCACCCGGCCTCGGCATCGACGCCAACGGTCTGTGGACGGTGTTCGGGCCGACCATCGTCCGCCTCTACCGGCCGCATCCCGCCCCCTGGATCACGACCCTGTCCCAGGAGGCGGGATGGGTACCGCTACTGGTAGCGGGCCGCACGGCGGCGGCGGGACGGTTGTGTCATGTCGGCAAGGACTCCGGCTCCCACGCCTGGGGCCTCGTTCCACGTACGGATCTTGTCCGCGACCCGCATCAGGCGTGGGTCGCCGGGGCGGACATTGAGGTAGAACAAGGCTTCGTAGGGGCGGCGGTCGTCCCCACCCCACCGAACGATGCCCTCGGTGTCGGCGAGGATGTCCCGGATGATCAGCTGCTGGCCCGCGGTGAAGCCGTCCCGCACGCCTGGCGGATACGAGCCGGGCCGGATCGCCACGGCGGTGCCGGATGCCTGGTTGGATTCCGGAAGCCGGCTGTCGCGGACGCTTGACGGAGATATCCAGCCTTTGACCGGGTCGGGCTCACCTTGCAGGCCGAGGGCGTCGATGTCGTAGTGGAAGCGGCGGATCACGTGCACCAGGACTGTTTCCGGGGCACTTGTGCGTACCGCGACGTGCAGACCAGTGCCGGGCACGGAGCAGGTGGAGATCGACATGTCTGCGTCGATGGCCTTGTGCATCTCCCAGCCGTTGGCGGAGGGGCGGCCGGTGAGGACACGGCGCTGCCGGGCGCGGAAGCGCCGCAAGGCTTCGTCCGGTTGTGGGTCGGCGGAAGCCGGTGCGGCGGTGGCAGCGCGAGCAGGGCTCGCGAGCAGGGTTGCGGCGCTGGAGCTGACGAGGGCCGTGCCTACGGCGAGGCCCGCTCCGCGAGCCATGAGTCTGCGACGGGGTATGCCGGTGCCGGTCATGTGGGCTCTCCCACTCCTTGAGGTGGCGTGCTGCCACGGCGCTGCCGCATGTGGAGGGCGGCGGAGGCGATGCCGACTGCGAGTGCGGCGAGGAGCAAGGCGGCCATGGATGGGTTGAGGTAGCCGGGGATAACGGCTTCGAAGCCGGGCTCGCCACCCGGCATGTGGCACGTGAACCGCAACGGGATGTAGTCCCCGATGTAGGCGTCCACCTGCTTTGCCCTCTCGAATCCCCCAGCCTTCTCGCATGCCTCGAACTTGTACTCACCTTCGAGGGAGGTCAAGAGGATCTGGGCACAGCCCCACAGATAGAGGGATAACGCCCCGGCGCAGAACGAGGCAGCCACGTCCCCGCAGATCGTGGCCGGCGTGTACGAGGAACGGCGACGCCGCGTGAACGAGGAGAGCAGGTAGCTGGCAAGCCCCGCCAGAGTGGCCGTGCCGCAGAGCATGATGGCCAGGAGCGTCCCGAAGTCATGGCCCTCAAACGGGTCTGACGCTGCACCGATCATACGCAGTCAGGACTCGCGGATCACGCGGGCATACTTCTCGAAGATCGCGTACAGATTCATCCGCTTCCTCGCATGTCTTTCCGCTTCCCCGTCATATCCCTGGTACCGGCGCAGGATCTCGAATTTCTCATCGTCGGTGTAGTCCAGCGCCGGGCGCCGCATCTTCGTCTCTTCGTGACCGCTCTGGTCGCCTTTCTTCCCATCGGCGCACCAGAGTTGTACCCATGCCACGGTGCGCGCGCTGAATGGGTTGTCCGTGCGCAGCCTGTCCCACATCGTGAAGATGTCGGCGTCCTTGGCAGTATCGAGGGTCTCCCCCTGGGTGAGGCCGGAACGGATCGCATTGTTCCAGGCGACGATGCCGGTGTGCCCGAATGTCTTGCCGATTCCGGTACTGCTGTCCCGGATCTTCGATTCGACCGGAGGGAAATCCTTGGCCCAGTCCGGAATGACGCCCTTGTGGTACAGCCACACGGCCGCAGCACCCCAGTGGTCTATGTTGTTGTAGTGACAGAACTCCCAGTACGTCGTGGTCTGGATGAGCGCCTTGCGCATGCGGAGCCTGCGGGCCATCGAAGTGATGGCCTGGTCCTGGTTGATGATCTCCTCCAGGCACCTTTCCCTGCTGTACATGAGCTTGTCTTTGTCGCTCTCCATGGCGGATTCCATGAAGCTGACGGCTTCCGCGCGTAGGGAATCCCAGTAGCCCAGGTTGAACCCGATGTCGAGCTTCTCGGACGGAGCCGGACGGAAGTCGCCTTGGCCGGTGTCGCGTCCGGAGGCGATGTTGTTGTCGATCTCGATTCGTCCGTCACCGGAGCCCATCGTCTTCGTGACGATCTGGTCGAAGGCCCAGTTTTCCGGCATCGCATATCCCAGGTTTCCGGAGAATCCGGAGGACATGTCGGACACAAAACTCGCATCCGCATACCCTTGGAGGGAGACGCGGGAGCACACGTTGCGAGGCCCGTAGATTCCGATCTCGAATGGGTTTCCTATTTCACGCATCTTTTCCCGGATGCTCCGGAAGTACGGCAGGACGTGTGAGGTGACCTCTTGGTCGACCGCGTCGTAGTCGACCGCGAAATAGATCCGGGTCCCGGTCCTGAACCCGTGATCTTCCGCCTTGGCCGCAGCGTTCAGGCAGTCCAGGACACCCTGCCGAGGGCTGTAGTAGTCGACCGATCGCGCCCACGTCTGGTAGATCGGGAAGCAGCGCAGGCCGTGCTCTTTGATCGTCGCCAGCTCGCCTGGCTGGATCTCCTTCTCCGGCAAGCCGGTGCCGGAGTTGTACAAGTAGCGGCCTATGTACTTGATGCCGGCATCCTTCAGTGTCTGCGCACGAGCGGGGGTGATCTTCGTGACACCGTCGCATGCCTCGCCCTTCCGGGACTGATCGCCATAGGAAACCAGCAAGGATGACCAGGTCTGGAAATCGCCCTGTCCGGTGACGGGCAGCTTGAGGAAGGACTGGAACTCCTTTACCGCGTCAGCGTGCGAGAACGTGAACGCGGTCGAGAAGGAGACCGGACGCTTGTTGAGAACCATGGCCGCAGAGAAGAGCTGCACCCAGACCCCGGAGGCCCCGGTGGACAATGTGTGGCTCTTCAACCCGTTTTGTGTTCCAGGGCCGAAGACTCCGTTCGCGACGCCATCGGCCATGCCCAGTTCGTACTGGATCGCCAGCACCATCGACTTGGCCACGTCGCGCGAGTGGTGGCCGTCGCACGGGATGGCGTAGTAGTCCTTGCGGAGGAGGTACCGGCCATTGAGCCACTGCTGGATGGAACGTATGGTCTCCGAACCGTTGTTGACGGTGACGTAGGCGTCCATATTGAACAGGCCCTTGACCACCTTCGGCCAGAGAGAACTGCCCGGGTAGACCTTCTCCACACCCATGTTCTGATGCAGCTGCACCACCGAGGCCTTGACCCGGGAGTTGTACTTGCCGTCGATCTCACCACCGTCGTAGCCCTTGCAGTACAGCGCGGACTGGATGATCCGGCAGAAGATTGCCGAGGGGACGGTGGTCTCATCCAGCTTGCCGTACTTCTCCTGGAGGGCCGCCAAGGTGCCTGGGCCGAAGCTGTTGGACAGGGTATCGATGCCCATCTCGTACTGCAGCGCCCGGGTAAGGGCATACATGACCGTCCAACTGGTCTGGCCGTTCTCCTCCAGCTTGGCGATGCCGAGCGTGGCACCATTGCCGTACTGGGCATTGATGAATCTTTGAGCGCGACGCACCATCTCATCAGCCACAGAATGCATAATCCTTTTACGCAGTCGATGCGAGCAATGCCCTGGCCTGAGAAATTGAATCCTTCTCCGTCGCCATGACGGACACACTCACATCCTTGGGAGTGGGCAGACAGCGTTACTGAGCCGCCTGCGATGCGCCCCGAACCACCGGCGCCCCAGGGGCACATCGCGGCATGTCATCTCACCGGGCGTGGACCAGTGGCGGCGTGTGAACCAACGGCGAACCGCTCAGCTCCCACGTGATGTCGCCCTTGCCGTCCCCTTCGACGTCGTAGGTGACCGTGGCGTCAGTCGACCACCAGTATTTCGGGTCGTACCACACCACCGCTGCCGGGTGGCATTGCTCGGGATAGCGAGGCTCGGCCGCCGAGTTGAGTGCCTTGGTGATGTCACATGTTGCGGAGTCAACCACGGTGTCTTTGCCGTCTGCCGCTGCCCGCTTCTCAACCCGCGTTTGTATCTTGAACTTTGAGAAGGTGATGTCCGGGTCCTCTATGAGCCAGTCGATCTCGGAGAACCCCTGCACCGTGTCTTCATCCACAGTGCGCCACCCACACAGCTTCACATCGACCCGGTTTACGTTACTCCCGGCGAACACCTGCACGTTCTCTTCCTTACCCGTACAGGGAACTGGAGCTGCCTGTGCAGGAGTTGTTCCGGACAGCAACACGGAACCGGCCGCGACGGCGCCCGCCGCGATCAGCGAGCCAATACGACGTCTCACGAATCTGGCATCCTTTCAGGCACGGCTGGGCGCTGCGGCGCCCGGCGTACGCTGGTGTCCCTTGCCGAATTCATGCTTGCGGACGGACGGGTTCTTGGATCGGCAAGCGAATGCAGGGGCGCCGAGCCACTCGGTTCCGCAGGAGGTCGGCGTAAGCGACACGGCCACTGCGAAGAGTAAGGAGGATGTAGGCTTCCGGCGCCCGCGGGCTGGTCTTACCCGCAGGGAAAAACATAGTCGGACTTGTAGTTGATGAACGGCGTGCTGCTGGATGTTTTTGCCATTTTGGCAGTCACCGGAGCACACGCGAAGTTCGAGACGCGCACGGGCCCCGCATACTCAGTGAAGTTCCCGGAGTTGGTATCGCAGCTCGAACCGCCTACTTTGCAGACTTTCAGGTACATATACCGCTTGCTGCCGATGTTGTTGTCCAGGATCGCACAGCCCTTCCCAGAATTCTCGTACGCAAACAGAGTGGCCAGACGCTCGCGGGGCGGGTCTCCCAGGGGTAGGGGTACAGCCTTTCGCAACGTGTAGCCGGCCCCGCAAACTGTCGCAGCCGCCTCCACGACCTGCGGTTCCGTCTGCGCTATGGCCCTCGTGGTCGCATCGGCATCTGCCGCGACGCGCATACCCGGCACGTCCGACGCGACAGCGTAAGGCGTAGCCGCCACAGCTGAGACCATGACTGCAGCGACGAGAACACCTCGCTTGACGCCCAACAGTCTTGACACGGTGAGCCTCACTTCCGTTGCAATGTCTTCGACGGCCAGTACTCGCCGTAGCGCCAGCATTCGGCCAGGCTTCTTGATCGCATGGTGAACGCGACTGGAGAGTTCGCGAATGCCCTTGACTTCCCGCTAGTACCGCAAAGTAGCTGCGGCCTTCACTGTGAGGAAAACTATGTTGCGTTCATGTCTACGTCAATGAATGAAGTATGAGGTTTGGGTAAGACCGCAGGTCAACTGAGAAAAATTGTTGCAACGATCTGATGGTGAACGCACGCTGGCCGCTGACTCCACACCACATGAGGTGACCACCGATGCCGGGAAGACTCACGCGGCAGGACCGCCGACGCATCGCCGCAGGGCTGGGCGAAGGGCTTTCGTACACCGAGATAGCCAGGCGTCTGGACCGGTCGACGTCGACCGTCACCCGGGAGGTGATGCGCAACGGCGGTCCCGTCGAGTACCGCGCGGATCCCGCTCACCAGGCGGCAGCGCGGCGTGCCCGGCGACGCGGGCGTGCGGGCGCCGGCGCCCCGCAGGTCGCCGCCTCCGCCACCGGCATCCGCGTCCGGGACGGGGAAGCGGTGCGCGACTACGAAGAGCGGCTCACACAACTCTTCGTCGATATGGGCGTACCACGAATGATGTCCCGCATACTCGCCTGTATATTCACCACCGACTCCGGCAGCGTCACGGCCGCCGACCTTGTCCGGAGGCTGAGCGTCAGCCCGGCCTCAATCTCCAAGGCTGTCGGCCGCCTTGCAAAGCAGGAGCTGATCCGGCGCGAACGCGACGCCCGTGAACGGCGCGACCGGTACGTCATCGACGATGACGTGTGGCACCGGGCCATGCTGGCCAACATCCGGTTCAACACCGCCTTGGCCGCGACCGCCCGTGACGGCGCCGGCGTCCTTGGAGCCCAAAGCCCCGCCGGGGCCCGGCTGAACAACATGGGTCAGCTCCTCGAACACGTCAGCCACGACCTGCTCCGGTCCGTCGAGCACTGGCAACATGTCCTCTCCGCCCGGCGAGCACCGCAGACTCGCGACGACGGCTCGCCGGCTCCCGGTGCGGGCTCTCGATGCTCCCTGGTGTGGAGGCCGGCTCAGCCAAGTCAGTAGTGCGATCACGCTCCCGGCCCGACGGTCCGGCGCCCGCTCCCGCGCAGCTTCCTTCCTCCTCAACGGGAAGGTGGCCGATTTCCGCTCCTTGATGATCAGCTGGAGTCGTTCGTCGCGGGGAAGTCGGCGGCGGCTTTCGTTGCCGACCCCGTCGTCGTTGAGGCAGTCCTTCCCCTTCGGGGCTGGTGCAGCGACTGCTGGACGAGGGAGACATGACCGCGGCCGGATGCAGTCACCCCCAGACCGACGAGTGCGAGCAGCTGGCCGAGCACATACTGGCTCCGGGGCGGCCCGACGATATGACCGCCGACCCCCTGGCCGCGCCGATCCCCCTGCCAGCCCCGGTCGTCTCGCACGGCGGGCGGAGACGCATCACGCACGTCAGCCCTGCCTTGCCGAAGCCCTTGCCCCCTTCGTACGGGTCGCCACCCCGGGCGAGCACCTCGCAGCGTTGACGGGCTTGCTGCTCATGGCTACAGCCGTCGTGGGCAGTGGAGTACGCCTGCACGCCGCCGGTCCTGGCGGTGGACTCCTCGCCACTCTCGCCCACGAATGTGCGCCAGCCGGCGCGGGGGCTCCCCCTGAGGGGCTGGTAGACGACACTGGAGGCAAAAGCCAGCCCCGCAGCCCCACCGCAGGGCGTACGGAGAACTGCCAGGTCGCGGTGTTCGCGGCCTACACGTCCTCGCGGGGCCGGACGCTGGTGGACCGGAAGTCGTATCTGCCGAAGGCCTGGACCTCGGACCGGGGCCGGTGCCGGTGCCGGTGCCGGTGCCGGGCGGCGAAAGTACCCGACCACCGTGGTTTGCCACGAAGACCGAGCTGGCCCGGGTCCTGGTCACCCGGGCACTGGCCTCGCCGCTGCCCTTCTCCTGGGTGACCGCGGACGCTCTCTACGGCCAGGACTGGCACTTCCGCCGCATGATCGAGGACGCGGGCCTCGGCTACGTCGTCGCGGTCCCGAAATCGCAGCAGGTCAGGTCCCTCGCCGGCTGCTGGCGCATCGACCAGCTCATCGGCGACGCCCCCGACGATGCCTGGGAAAGACTGTCCTGCGCAGACGGCGCCAAGGGCCCGCGCCTCTACGACTGGGCCGCCGCCCAGCTGCCGGCCATCCCGTTCTTCGACAGCGGCGAGCGTCGCACCGCAGGTAGGTGATGGCCCGCCGCAGCTTCGCCCGCCCCGAAGAGATCGCCTACTACCTGGCCCACGCTCCCGCCAGCACCACCGTCGACCAGCCGACGCCCGTACGGGCAGCGACCTCCGCACGGATACCGGCCCTGTCTCCCCCCAGCTGGTCAACGACTACGGCTTGATCCACGACTCCGTGGCCCGGGCAATCGACGTCTACCGGACCGCCGGAGCCGCCGTCTCCGGCTGAGCACATCGGTCCGCCCGAATTCGGGCCAGGCGCTCCGGGCGCCGCTACGGAGCCGGTGCCGGCACCGCCGGCGCTTTGACCTTGTTCGCGTACTTGGCGGTCATTCCCTCGACCTCCCGAGTGATCTCGGCCAATTCCGCCTTCTCCAACCTGCGCATTTTATCGACGTCGGCCACGCTGTACCCGAACTTCTGCGCTTGCTGATACGTCACGTCCTCCCATGACTTGTTCGACTTCATCAAGTTGGCGTCCCTTCTCATGGCGTAGAGGTTGCTCGACCGGTCACCGAGGCCCTTCAGCCCAGCCCGGATCTCGTCCTTCACGGCAGGTGACGCCTCTGCGTACAGCTTGATCAGCGGGTCCAGCTGAGGCAGCTTCGCAATCCGGTCGAGGGCTACGAGGTGATCCGGAGAGAGGGCCCGCTGCTCTGGTTTCAAGGACTTCCATACGGGGCTTTCCGCGCCCATGATCGCGTCGAAAGTTGCGCCCTTCTTCGCCCGGTAGTTCGGCCCCACTTCTCGCAGCACGCCTTTCACGTCCTTGCTGGCCTGCTGGAGACTGGCCGCCGCAGCCCTCTCCGCCACCTCCAGCCCCTCGAGCTGTCTTTTCAGAGCGCCGATGGTGCCTTCGAATTCCGCTACCTGCTGCTGGAGCAGCAAGGCCCGGCTTCGCCACTGGAGGTAGTTCCTCTCCTCGGTGGTCAGGTTCCCGGCGCTGAGCATCTTCTCGAGGGCCTCGCCCCTGGCTTCGAGGCTGTCGAGCCTGTGGAGGCGGTCGAGCGCGCCCCTGAGAGAGTCGGGAAGCGGCGGCCGGGACTCGGCGAGTTCCTTCGCTTCGAGCCTGGCGCCGGCGACAGCGTTTTCCTGTGCGTGGACAGCCGCGCTCACCTCGGATGCCTGCTTCGCCGTGCTCTTGAGCTTTTCCGCCGCCGCGACCTGCTCCCGGACGTCGAGCGGGGTCTTCGGTTTCCCCCGCGACCCGGCCTTGGCGGCACCCGCGACGCGCTTGGCTTTGGCGGCCACGTTCATGGCGGCCTTGACCTGCCCGGTCGACAGCGCGGGGTCGGCTGCCATCTGTTTGATGAAACCGCCGATCTCCTCCTCCGTGAGTCCGAGGGCTTTTCCTTGCCCGGTCACGTCGGTGACGACGCTGCGCGCCTCTTGGAACATCGACTTCAGCCGCGTGAGCTCCTCGGCCGACAGCTTGGCCTCGTCGATCATTTTCATCGCCGTCGCTTCCCGCATGAAACGTCCGAAGCTGATGCGCGCGTGCTTCGCCATGCGGTAGATCACTTCGGCGAGTTGGGGGACGGCGTTGAGTCCGCCGCCACCGCCGTACATCGAGCTCGTGACCTTCGAGCCGAACCTCAGCAGGGCTTCGTCGGCTTCGATCTTCGCCACCGCTGCCCTCAGCACCTCTTGGCGCACCTTCTCCGGAAGCTGCTGAACGGGTGCCCTCAGTTCCGCCAGGTTACGTGTTCTGTTGAAGGCGAGGATGGCGCCCTTCATACCGTGGATCGCGGAGACCGCCGCACCCAGGTCCATGGCTGCCCCGACCATGGCGACGATCACCCAGGTAAAGCTCGGGTCATCGGCCAGACCGGCGCCGGCGAACGCGGACTTCTGCTCGTACTCCCGGAATTCCAGTACCGCCTGGTACGCACTGATGCCGAAGGCGCCGATCGCCGCCGCAGCGGCAAGGGCGCCGCCTCCGGCCGTCATGAGCGTCAGCGCGAAGCCCACCACCGCGAGGATGGTCACCAGCTGTTTCTCGTCGGCGTGGTACCGGTCCCGGCGGTCCATGATGATCGAGTGGAACACCGAGCCCTGCTCGACGCCCTGTTCCTTCATGGACGACTCGAGGATCTTCGGGAACTTGTAGACCGTCTTCGGTTCCTGCCGCAGATGGTCACGCGACGTGTTGATGGCCACCCGCCGGTCCTTGACGTAGGCGGTGATCGCCGCTTTCACCGTGGCACGGTCACGGGTCAGCAGTTCGAGGCGCGGAAACTTCTCGTCCTCGACAAGTGGCTGTCCCGGCAGTGTCTTGAGCACCCCGCTCGCCTTGCTGACGAGTTGTTCCGCCTCCTTGTACTTCTTGCGGGCCTCGTACGGGACGTCGTCGGGCGTGTCCCTGGCTCCCCGCACGGTACGGGCGCTGATCCTCGCGCCCTCGTCGATCTTCTTCGCGGCCTCCGCCATGAGATTCGGCGCCGCCGTGGCCTTGGCCTGGGCGATGAGGGCATCCACCGCGGCGTCGCTCGCGTACTGTTGCTCGGCCTTCCAGAGCCGGTGCTCGTACTGCTGGAGATACGTGAGAGTGATCGCCACTGTCTCGTCGAGGAATTCCTTCTCGTAGGCGTCGAGTGTCCGCTCGAAGTCCTCGATGCCCGCGAAGCCGGCCGCTTTGACCTTCGGAGTGAGCGCGGCGACCTCATCCCGGCGGAGCTGCGCGGCTTGAAGGCGCAGGCCCCGAGCGCCTTCCTCGGGTCCCGGGCCCCCTGCCTCCATCGCGGTGGCTTTCTTCTCCAGTTCCGCGGACTGCTGTCCCAGCTGCCGGTACTCCTCGTAGAGGCCACGGAGACCATGGAGCCTCCGGGTCAGGTCCTCCCGTCGCCCCTCCGCCTTCGCACGCTCGGCCTTCACGGCCAGGAAACGGTCGATCGACGTCTCCAGCTGCGCGAGGTCCGAGGTCCGGCTCGTGACGCCGGCTGCGTACTCCCGGAGGTCGGCGGCGGAGAGCGGAGAAAGCTTGCCGGCAAGTCGCACCATGACCGCGAACTGCGCCGGTGTGAAGTTCTGGGGGCCGCCGAGCAGCGCCTTGATCTCCTCAGGCAGCGCGTCGAGCTTCTGCTTGTCGCCCATGACCTGGCGCTTGAAACCGTGCCAGATCTCGGCCCGGCCCTGCTGTCCCTTCTCGATCACCGTGCCGGGCGCGAGGCCGGTGCCCGAGAAGTACCGGCGGTCGATCTCCTGGTTGACAGCGTCGCGGGCTTGCCGGTCCAACTCGTTGTACGCCTTGTCGGCCGCGGCTTTCGCTCCGGCCGAAGGCGGGCCGCCGTGTTCGGCGAGCAGTGAGCGAAGGACCCTGAAGGTGAGCTGAGTGCCGACGTGCTTCCCGGGGTCGTTCAGGACGGCTTCGACGGCTTGCGACGGCGAAGACCAGCTGAATTTCATGGGGTGCCCGAAGATGACCGTCTCGACGTACCGGAGCAGCTGCGGGCGGCTCGTGATCCCGGGCGGGATCTTGATGGAGTGTGCTGCGTACTCGTCGGCGTCCGGTTTGACGGGCGCCGGCTGCCGTCGGATGATCCGGCAGGGCGCTGCCGCCGGGCCTCCTTGCTGGAGGACGTGGGCGAGCTCGTGGGCGAGCAGGCGCCGGCCGGTGTGGGTGTGAGGCCGGTACTCCCCCGCCCCGAACACGATGTCGTGCCCCAGCGTGAAGGCACGGGCGCCGACGGTCCGGGCCGCGTCCGCCGCGCGTGGGTCAGTGTGGACGCGGACCTTGCTGAAGTCCGGGTACCGGGACCCCGGCGGGACCTGCGGTCCGTTCATGAGTGCGCGCAGTGCGGCGGCGTCCGCGGCGGCTTCCAGCGGATCGTCCTGGCGGCCGACGGCGAAGCCCTGGACCGGCCTCGGTGATGCCTGCGGGGGCCGGTGCGCGAGCTCGCCGGCGAGGCGCCGCTCCATGAAGCGGCGCGTGGCCGTGTCGAGCGGCCGCCCCGGTGAGCGGAGGGCGTCGGTGACCGGCCGGTTCGCCGCCTTCGGCTGCGGGTTCGCCGCTGTTACGACCGATCGGGCCATCCTGACTGCTCCCTCGCTCAGGGCGGCGGACAGGGTGAATCAGCGCCGCCGCAGCCTCGCCCCCACCCCCACCTCCGCCTCCGCCTCCGCCTCCGCCCGTACCTACCATGTCACCGCCGATCGATGCCTATTGCGGCCTTGGGGTGGCGGCACTCATTGGTCGGCAGGTACCCGGGCCCAGGTCATGTGCGGGGCGTCGTCGTGCGTCCGATTTGATCGAACCGAATGGATCCTCCGTGGTTCTCGTCGTCGGTGCCCCAGATCGGCTGCCCGTCGGGCAGGACGGCGATCGCTTCGATCTTGCGGTTGTCCTGCCGGGTGAACTTGCGCAGCGGAAAAAGGCTCCTCGATTCCTTCAGGGTCAATGCGGCCTGGCGCGTGTTGTTCGCGGACAGCCGTCCCGCCTTGTAGACCGCCGAGCTGAACGGCCCGTCGTCCACATCGGGATCGGATGCCGAGGCCACCAGCACGGTCCCGCCGGTCAGGACCTTGAGGTCGCTGACGTGCCGTGCCTCGTCCTGGTTCGGGAACGGCACAGCGAACACGCGTCGCACGGTGGGTCTGCCGATGCGGAACCCGTTCCGGTCGACGGTTGCCGGGGCTGCGCGCACCACGGCCTTTTCGTTGCTCTTGCCCCGAGTGGCCCACACCGCAAACAAGCCTCCCGAAGGGCGGCGCCAGAGAGTGAAACTTTCGTAGTTGTCCCCCTTGGCGTTGTCCGGAAGTTCGACGGGGTTGCCTTGCACCGTCGCCGTAGTGCCGTTCACGGCAGTCGTGCAGCCCGGGCGTCCAGGGCAGTATCGGCGATGCAACAGCACGCCGTGGCCGAGATGATGATCCTTTTTCTGATCACATGCTTGACACTAGAGCCAGCCGTGCCGAGGCCGACGTCACCCAGCAGGGCCGCACAGGGAAATTCCCTCGCTTGGCCGCTGCGCCAGGTACTGAACAGGGAGCACGACCCGGCGCTGTCGCAGCCGCCCGGCTCGTCTTCCGCGGGCGGTTGCCAGCCCTGCCGTCGCCGATGCCGCCGGGGAGACGCAGGTCACATCCGCCAATGCCACAGGGGCGGGGCTATCTCGTCTCGGGGGTGTAGCCACTGACGAACACGGAGGAGCACACCGTGGACGCGCGACTGAACTTCCTCCCCGACCCGACCGCCGGCAAGACCGTCAAGTACTTCATGTCCGCGGGCAAGGCGGTCAAGGAATCGTCGCTGCCGGCCGCGACGCAGGAACTGGTGGCGCTGCGCGCGAGCCAGATCAACGGCTGCGCCGTCTGCATCGGCATACACACCAAGAAGGCCGCCGCTGCCGGCGAGACCCCGGTGCGGCTGCACCTGGTCGCGGCGTGGTGGGAGGCCACGGTCTTCACCGAGGCCGAGCGTGCCGCGCTGGAGCTGACGGAGGAGGGGAACCGGGTCGCGGACGCGGCCGGTGGGGTCAGCGACGAGGTGTGGGCGCCCGCGGCCAAGCACTACGACGAGAAGCAGCTCACCGCTCTGGTGCTCCTCATCCCCTTCATGAACATGGCAAACCGGATCAACGTCATCACCCGGCAGCCGGCCGGCGCCTACTGGCCCGGGCAGCTCCACTGAACGGCGCGGGCGACTGGCCCGGGACCGGCTACGGGCCCGAGGGCCCCGGGCCCGGGGGCGTTACTCTGACCCGCCGCTGGTCCGGATGATCACCAGAAAGCGCCTGCGCCGGCGAATACGGCCAGGTGAGAACGTTTTGAGGGGCGCCCGGCGCCATCCGGCCCGGCAGCTGGCCGCGCTCTACCACGAGCGCTGGGAGGCCGAGTCCGTCTTCGCCGAGATCAAAACCCATCAGCGCGGCGCCCGCGTCGTTCTGAGCAGCAAAACGCCTGATGGCGTCCGTCAGCAGATCTGGGCACACCTGCTGGTCCACCACGCCCTGCGCACGCTCATGCTGAGAACGGCTGCCACGCGGGGTCTGGACCTCGATCGGGTCTCCTTCACCGAAACCCTGCGCTCTGCCCGGCGCAGCGTGACCGTCACGCCGGGCAGCCTTTCCCCCTGACCTCCTGGTCAGGGCCTAGATGATGCTCGAGCAGGATCTTTGGGAAAGACTCCTGCCCATCAGATAGCTCCGCAGCCAGCCCCGAGTCGTCAAGCGCATGATGTCCAACTACGGACTCAAGTGAGCTCAACACCGTGACTGGCCGCAACCGATTCGCACCGGCAGACAAGCCATCCTCATCACAAGACCCCAAACCGCAAACCCGTAATGCAACGGCATTGGGTCTAGAGGGAGTCTGAGAAGTGTCGTTCAAGGAAGGTGACTTGATAGTCGCTTCCCTGTCGGGGCCCCGAGATGACCGGCTTGATCGGCCCGGCGAGCCTCTTCCACGGTGTCGACCCGGTGTGCGAAGGCGTAATCGCCTGGCGCTGGCAGGCCGCTGCCGTCGGTCGGTGGCGTGGCCAGCTGGCTTAAGCCGAGCGTGAGCAGGGCGTTCGTGCCGAGTGCGCCGAGTGTGCGGGCAAGTCGCCGCATGCGAACCTCGCTTGCCCCGGCCCGTGCCGCCACCCGGGGCATTCCGGACATCGGTCCGTCCCCGGTTCGGGGGGGCAGTGCCTGGACGCTCCGAGCATGCAGGGTGATCCGTTCCGGTCGAAAGGAAATCCCGGCCCCTCGGGATGTTGGAGCGGGGGAACGGCCAAGACCAGGGGGACGTGAGGCGCCGGGAACGCGCGCAGGGAACACCGGGCCCGCCGGGGGCGCACTGCATGTCTGCCCGGTCCGGGCCGCCGGGCGGCGGCCCGGACCGGGCAGGTGATGATCGGTCAGTACTGGATGGTGTGGTTGTAGAGGATGTTCCGGGCCTTGGAGCCGGTGTCCAGGCCGTAGTCGGGCCGGTCGGTGAGGAAGTACTCGCGGAAGCTGGACTGCCAGGTCCTGGTCATCATGGCGTTGCTCTTCGTCCAGCCGCCGTCGACCTGGGACCACAGGTCGACCAGCGCGGTGGCCACGCGCGCCTCGCAGGCGTCGCCCTGGTCGATGCCGGTCGTGGTGCGGTCGTTGGCGAGGTTCAGGGAGCTGCCGTTGCCCCAGTAGTAGGTGGTGTCGTTGAAGGTGTGGAACGCCACCGCGTTGGCGAAGCCTTCGGTCCAGCCGCAGCTGGTGGAGGACGTGCGGTTGACGTAGTGGGGCGAGCAGTTGGTGACGTTCGGCCACCAGCCGTTGTAGAGCTTGCCCATGAGGGCGTGGCCCGCCTCGTGGACGGTGGTGTGCTCGGAGTCGGGGTCGTTGTCCGCGAGGTGGATCTTGTCCTCGCCGACGGTCCAGTACGTCCCGTCGGTGGAGCCGGGGTACCACTGGACGGTGATGGGGGTGCAGCGGTTGTCCTGCTGACTGCCGGCCCAGCAGTTGGTGGTGGATCCCCGGTTCCACCACAGCTTGTTCAGCGTGTCGAGGGCGTGCCAGGCCCGGCTCTGCCCGGCGTTGGCGTACACGCTGCCCAGGCCGGTGCTGCGGGAGACGTTGTCCAGCGCATACGTGGCGGTGCTGTAGAGGCGGCCGTTGCCGTCGGTCACGGACCACATCCGGCCCGCCTGCGTCTGGAACTCCACCCAGAGTTTGGAGGTGACGGAGGTGGTGGGGGTGTAACAGAGGTTGAACGCGCCGTTTCCGTTTCCGGTCATGCCCGTGGCGAGCTTCTGCGTACCGCTGTTGGCGGTGGGCCGGCCCCACAGGGTGATGTTGGCGTTACTGACTGGTTCATCCCTGTTGGCCTTGCCGTTCCAGCTGCCGCCCTCGGCGGACTGGAAGCGGTTGCGGAAGGTGCCGCTGATGCAGACCTGCGCGGCTGCGCCGGCCGAAGGCGAGGCGAGGCCGGGGGTGGGGGCGGGGGCGGGTGCAGGGGCCTTGGGGGCGATTGGGCGTGCCTTGCGGTCGTCGCTCACAGGGCCGTGGGCGGCCGACGTCGCGGCGGCCTTGGTGATCGCTATGCCCTTGGTGGAGGAGCCCTTGGTCCTGCCGACGGTGAGTTCCACCGAGCCGTGCCCGGCGCGGCGCGGGTCCGGGCGGTCGGTGTCGCTGATGTCCGCCTGGATTTGTACGGGGCCGGCTGCGATCGCCGTGACGTCGAGCGAAAGGGTCCGGGTGCCGGGGGTGAGGGCGAGCGTCCGGCTGGTGCGCTGCCCGAAGGCGTCCGTCGTGGGGGCGGTGAAACCGGGACTCTCGCCCGTCAGCCGGAGCGCGGGCGGCAGTTGGACGGACAGACCTGCGTGCTTGACGTCCGTCTGCGCCTTGACGTTCACGGTGAGGGTGGCCCGCTCGCCCACGGCGGGCAGCCGGTCGAGGGAGGCGGTGACGCCGAGACAGCTGAGCGGTGCCTCGGAGTTCCTCTCCGCGGGGCGGATCGTACAGGCGCCGGCCTGGTCCGGGGCGGCCGCCGAAGCGGTCGCGGTCGCGGTCGCGGACGGTACAGCGACGGCTGCCAGGCAGGCGACTGCTCCTGCCATCGCGGTCAGAGCGGCGGGTCTCGGGAACCCCATGCGGATGCGGGGTCGTATTCGGGTCCGTACTCGGGACATTGACATGCCTTCCTGCGACGTGCACGGCCGATTCGGTACACGTCGGCAGAGCTGTGAGGGGGGTTGGGCACTGGCCCAGGAGTGTTGCGGCGATGAATCATTGGCCACAGCTACACCGTGGGTAACAGTGGCCGGAACCCTATACCTCTTGGCTTGCGCATGTCACTGGTGTCGGCGGTCCGTCCTCGTGACGCAGCCTGCTGGCGGAGGTAGTTCGCGATGTCGTACGTTCTCCGGATCGGCCGCCGAGGGCGGGCGGCGGGTGTGCACACTCCTGTCCGGTGCCGGACCGGGCGGGGGGGACGAGCCTGGGGGCGACGTGACGGACCTGGAGGGTCCGGCCGGTCGGGAGCCGGTCGGCGAGACCCGGGTGACGACTGGAGCGGTTGCTCTCCGTCGTGGGCGTGGGCGCCGTGGAGTTGCACACGGCGCCCGAAGGCCTGGAGGCCACAGTCACCGGCGTGAACGTGCTGGACTTGCTGGACTTGCTGGACTTGCTGGAACCCGTGATCAGGCCTCGGGAGCTGCTGCTCGCCGTGGGGGTCGATCCGCGCTCGGCCCAAGGAGTTGACGTCGTGCGCCGGGCGGGCGAGTCGGGTGCGACGGGTGTGGTGTTCGGACCGGGGCGGCCCGAGCCCGGTGCGGCCGAGGCGCTTCAGGCGGCCGCTGAGAGCGGTGGTACGGCGTTGCTCTTCCGTACCGCCTGGTGCACCTGGGCGCATCTGGTGGGCGTGCTCCGGGCGGGGCTTGCCTCGGCGGGCGTACCAGCCGTGGCGGGGCTCGAGGGGCCGAGCCTCGGGGACCTCAACTCGCTGGCCGACGCCGTGGCGGCTCTGGTGGGCGGCGCGGTGACCATCGAGGACACGGAGTCCCGGGTGCTCGCCTACTCGTCGACCGAGGAGAACGTGGACGAGCACCGCCGGCGTGGGAGGGGGGATGCCCCGCCGTCAATTCGTCTGGGGTCCGAACCGGGTCTTGTATGCCGATGGAGAGATGCCGGTCTCGCGGCGCATCAGCGTGCGCAAATTGGCAGCCGTGCCGATCCCGCTACGCCGCGCGATCATCTCAAAGCGGTGCTCACCTCGCTCGATCAATCGGCATGCCAGGGCGGATCGTTCCCCCGTGAGCCACGTCAACGGTGTCGTTCCCAGCTGTGCCCGGAAGCGGCGATGCAGCGTCGCCGGACTGACCACCGCCGCGCGTGCCGCAAGGTCAGAGACCGTGAGCGGTGAGTCCAATCGCTCTTGGGCCCAGGCCAGGACAGGCGCCAGGGACTCGTCCGGCAGGTCGGGAATGGGGCGCTCCACGAACTGCCGCTGCCCGCCGTCCCGGTGCGCGGCGAAGACCAACCGCCGGCTCACGGAATTGGCGACCTCCGCGCCGTAGGCGCGGCGGACCATGTGCAGCCCGAGGTCGAGTGCGGCCGTGCTCCCTGCGGCGGTGAGGGTGTCGCCAGCTGCACCGCACTCATGCCGAGCTCTCGCCGCTGTTGGAGAGCCTGCCGTGGAGTGCCGTCCCCATGCCCGGCTGGAGCCGCGACCCCGAGGAGAGGCGCGGCTACGCCAGCGAGCACCCCGCACCCCGTCGAGCCGGCACATCGGGCAACAAGCCCAAGCCTGTACGCATCCGGATGCGGCCAGCAACCATCCATCCGCCTCGGCACCCACCGCCCTCGCCTGAGCCGTCCTTGTCAGTCCGGCCCGCCTTGCCGCCATTCCGCCCTGGGCCCGCAACTGACCACCGAGATAGACCCCGGAGTGTCTCTACTCTCCGTCGGCCTCCGCGAGGGTGTGTGCGACAAGAGCGTTGGCGTGGCCGTGCCCCAGGCCGTGTTCGGTCTTGAGCCAGCTGACCAGCTCCATGTGCTTGGACAGCGGTGACGTACGGATGAGGTTCTTCCACTCGGCTATGGGCCGACCGTACTTCTTCTCGATCGACGGAAAGTAGCTGGCCGGGCCCTTCACAGGTTCAGTCATAACCGCAGCATGTCATCCACCACTGACAACGCAGCCTGCCCGTCCGTTACAGAACGTCGCAGATCAGCAGTTCTGGCACAGCTTCTGACTTTGTCTTTTATGGTCTGAGTCGGGTCGTGTTCGGCGATGTTCTCTGGACGTTTCACGGTTCTGCCCACGTCGTAGCGGGTGGCGGGCCACCGGTTCTTCGAGCCGGGCGGCCGCCCCGGTCCGGGCCGTGAGGGTTTGCGAGCAGGCACCGGGCAGACGAAATGCGGGCGGAGGGTTCTGAACCTGTGGCGGACCCGGGCGGGGGTGAGCCGGCCGATCTCTCCCATGGGCGGCGGAGATCAGCGGCGGCCTGGCGGACGAGCCTCAGCTGAGTGTGGGCGGCGATGACGATCCAGGTCCAGCGATCGCCGGCTTCAGGCGTACGGAGCTTCGGGCGGGTCCAGCCCAGGGTCTGCTTCATCAGCCGGAACGTGTGCTCCAAGTCGAACCTCCGCAGAAATGCCTGCCAGCGCACATCGGCGTCCTCGCCGGGCAGACCGGTGGCCGACGACCACAGCCACGGCGGCAGCGGGTCGTTGCCGCCGGGCAGGCGGTCGATCTCCAGGCGGATCAGGGTGCCCTCGATGATGGGGAGTTCTCCGGTGTGGTCGATCCAGGCGGAGCGGGTGGTCAGGCAGGGGTGGATATGGCCCCAGGTCATCGCGCGGGCGGTGCCGTACCGGTCGGTGATCTGCGTCGTCGCCGCGTCCGGGTCGCCCCAGGTCTCTGGTCGTGCGAAGCGGAACTCCTTGCCGTGCTTCGGCGGTCGCCCGCCCTGCGGCGGCGACATCCTTCGGCGACGAGGACGTCCGGCCCGATTCCAGGGCAGCGACGAACGAGTACGGCCAGCCGGGTGTGAACTGGTCCGAGGAGCGGCCGTTGCGTCCGTAGACGTGGCAGAACAGGCGGTCCGCGCTGGTTGGGGCGTCCGGGCGGAGCCAGGGGCTGATGTCCACCGCGAGTACCAAGCGCCCGTCGGCGGCCTGCGGCATCGGCAGGCCGGCCAGCACCTGCCGCAGCCGTGGCACATCGACCCTCCCGCGGTTCAGAGCGTCGTACATGGCGCCGTGCCCGCGCCGGTGCTCGGCCACCAGCATCAGGTCCACCAGCGCCGTTACCGGACCGTCCGCGCACAGCACCGCGTCCACGAGCTCGAACAGCTCGTCCCCACGCACGGTCAGGCAGTCGAATAAGTCCTCCCGGAACCGTGACGCGCATGCGAACGCTTCCTGCCGGACCTCGTGGTGCAGCAGACTCACCTCCGACGGCGGCCCTGGGCTGGTGAGCCCTGTGCTCTTGATCAGCACGAAGGTCACGCCAGTGCCGCTGTCCGCGTGCACCGAACTCCCGGGTGAGTGACACTGTTCGACTGTCTGTGCGCTTACGGGCAGTCGGAGTAGGCGAGGTGGGCCGCGCAAGACCGGCACTGGAAGAGATACGCCGTCGGCTGATCGTCCTTATCCAGCGAGCTGAGGCAGTGCTCGGCCTGGTCCGGCGGCCAGCCCCAACCGGCTGTCTCCGCCTGGAGCGTCTCCAGTGCGTCGGGATGAGCGGCGAGTTCGGCGGCTCCGACCATGCCCAGGAACGCGGCACCGTCGCCGCAGTGGAAGAACCACTGGGGTTCCTGCCACGCGGCGAAGCCCGGCGTGTGCCTGTCGACGGCCTCGAGTACCTCCAGGGGCACGTCGTCGCCCAGACACGTTCCCGCCGTGAAGTGGGCGTCGAACCGTTCTGCGACACTGCCGTCCGCGATGCACCACGGGCACAGACGGCCTGTGAGCTCCTCAGCCGCGTAGACCGGGCCTCTGTAGATGTACCCACGCTCTTTCCCGCAGCAGGCGCAGGCCGCACCAGAAGGAACCACCACGCCCGTGGCGACGGGGTCGGGGTGGTACGGGAACTCAGGAAGCAGCTCAGTCACAACCCGTAACCATAACGGTCGTCGCGAAACGGCCAGTCACGCGGACCATAAAGCACAAGCTGACCTTGAGTTTCCTCTGACTACGCGTTGAGAATTGCTGCGCGGCACGAATGGGCAGGTCGTATTGCTCTCAATCCTGGTTCTTCCCCTCGACGAGGGTGTCGGGACACCGGCAGTGGGGTGTCCGCACGGTCTGCGGTGTTCCATGACGCCCATCCCGGCTCATGGGGCGCAGCCCACTATGGCCGACCGCTCCTCGCGGACCGGCGGGCGTCTAATGGTCTGCGTGCTGCTGCCCGTGTGAGGTCTCGGGCTGCCGTATCCACGCGGCCAGCAGCCGAAGCGCCTCTTCGGAGCTGGAGCCTGCCTCGGCTGTGTAGACACTCAGCCGCTGGTCCGGGTCGGCGGGCAGGGTGAGGGACTCGTATTGGAGGGTGAGCGGGCCGACGATCGGGTGGTGGAAGTGTTTGCTGCCATGCGTGTGCCGGTATACGTTCTGGTCGGCCCACCAGCGGCGGAAGTCCTCGTCCGTGATCGAGAGTTCGCCGACGAGTTCGGCCAGCAGTGGATCGTGGGGATGGCGTCCGGCGTCGCGCCGGAGCGAGGCGACGATGTCCTGGGCGTGGGTGTCCCAGTGGGTATACAGCGAGCGGGCGGTCTCGTCGCAGAACATGAACCGCACCAGGTTCCGCTCGCGGTGCGGCAGCGCGTCGAAGTCGGTGAGCAGCGCACGTGCCATCTGGTTGGACGCGAGTACGTCCAGTCGCCGCCCCAGCACAAGGGCGGGGGTGTGCTCGAGGATCCGGAGCAGGTCGCGCAGCCCCGGGCGGACGGGCTGCGGGCGCGTCGCCGTGCGGCGGGGCCTGCCTGTGGCGGGCTTGGCGAGCTGGAACAGATGGGTGCGTTCGACGGGATCGAGGCGTAGCGCGCGGGAGATGGCGTCCAGCACGGTCTCGGAGACGTTCAGTCGGCGTCCGCGTTCCAGGCGTACGTAGTAGTCGACGCTCACGCCCGCCAGTTGCGCGATCTCTTCGCGGCGCAGTCCTGGCACTCGCCGAGGGCCGCCGTCGTCGGACAGGCCCGCTTGGCGCGGGGTGATCCGTGCCCGCCGAGAGCGGAGGAACTCGCCGAGAGCTGTGTTGCGGTCCATGCCGTTCACGATAGGGCCCAAGATCGCCCGACGGCCCGCGAAAGGGGGACTGGCAGTCCCCCGGTCCGGCTGTCCCCGGGGTGAAGCGGACCCCCCGGAAGGCGATCAGCAGCCGATTCCGGTGCTGAAGTGGAACGTGTCGAGACCGACCGGGGCCCATCCGCCCCGGTCGGCCTCTGTTCGTATCTCACGAAGGGAACTCCTGTGTCGGACACCAAGACATTCCTGATCACCGGCGTCAGCACCGGCCTGGGTCGCGCACTCGCGTGCGCGGCGTTGGCCGCGGGCCACCGGGTGGTGGGCACGGTGCGCACGCCCGCCGATGCACGGGCCTTTGAGGCGCTCGCCGGCGACGCGCACGCCCGCATCCTGGACGTGACCGACCACGACGCGGTGGACACGGTCGTGAACGAGACCGAGCGTGACCTGGGCCCGGTCGACGTACTCGTCGCCAACGCCGGGTACGGCCATGACGGCCTCTTCGAGGAGTCGTCGATGGATGACCTTCGCCGTCAGTTCGAGGTGAACGTCTACGGAACCGTGGCGGTGATCAAAGCCGTGCTGCCGCACATGCGGGAGCGCCGGTCAGGACACATCATCGCCGTCACCTCGATGGGCGGGCTGATCACCATGCCGGGCCTCAGCTTCTACCACGGCAGCAAGTTCGCGGTGGAGGGCATCCTCGAAACGCTCGGCAAGGAGGTCGCCGATTTCGGCATCCATGTCACCGCCGTCGAGCCGGGCAGTTTCCGGACCGACTGGGCCGGCCGCTCGATGACCCGCGCACCCCGTGCGATCGCCGACTACGACGAGCTGTTCGAGCCGCTGCGCGCCCGGCGCGTCCACGGCCACGGGCGCCAGCCGGGCGACCCGGACAAGGCCGCGGCCGCGGTGCTGCAGATCGTGGCGGCCGACCAGCCGCCGACGCGCCTGCTGCTCGGCACCGACGCGCTTCGGCTCGTCCAGGCCGGACGCGACGCCTTCGAGCGCGACATGCTGGCATGGGCCGAGCTGTCGGCCTCCACCGACTTCGACGAGGTCAGCCGGCCCGCCTGACGTCACTCGCTGTCGGGCCCCCAGCGCGGGGCCTCGACGGCGGCCGTCATCACCAAACCGGCCCGCTCTTGGTCCACCACAGCCGGACCTGCTCATAGCCGCTCACGCCACCCAGCGCCTCCTGGTAACCGGGTGGAGGTTAAAACTGAGCTGACATTCCTCTGGCTGGGTGAGGGCCCTGGGCGCCACCGAGGCACTTTGCCCTGCCCTGTCCCAGTCTTCGGATAAGGCCTCAGCGGAAGCTCCAGCATGCGACAACTCCCTTTTCCCATCTGAGGAGTTGGATACATGGATGGTCTTGATTCTGTCGCCGCGCTGCGCGTGACGGGGGCAGGTCCGGCGCATGGCTCGTTGCGCGTGCCGGGTGACAAGAGCGTTTCTCACCGTGCCCTGCTCCTGTCTGCTCTTGCCCACGGCACCAGCACGATCACGGGGCTGTCTCTCGGGCAGGACGTCACCCACACGCGCCGTGCCGTGCCGTCGAACGCTTCGGAGTGAACGTCCCTGTCGTCGGCGGCGGCACGGTGCGGATGGCGAGGCCGGTCCGGCATGAGCCGGATGACGTGCTCGATCACGGCAACGCGGGCACCGGCATCCGGCTGTGCGCCGGGATCGAGAGGCTTTCGGTCCTGACCGGGGACCAGTACCTGCGGCATCGGCCGATGGAGCGGGTTGCCGAGCCCCTGCGTGTCATCGGCGCGACGGTGGACGGCCGCGACGGTGGCCGTCTGGCGCCGCTGGTGATCCGCGGCGGCAACCTGACCGGGATCACCTACGCCCCTCGGGAGGCATCGGCGCAGGTCAAGAGTGCGTTGCTGCTGGCGGGTCTGTCCGCGAGCGGAACAACGACGGTCGAGGAAGTGCACCCCACCCGCCGGCACACCGAGGAGATGCTGGAGCAGTTCGGCGGGCGGGTGACGGTGGACGGTGCGCGGGTCTCGGTGGAGGCCGGCGAGCTGACCGCCATGGACGTGATGGTGCCCGGTGATCCGTCGCAGGCCGCGTTTCTGGGCCGTGGCCGCGCTTCTGGCCGACGAGGGCGAGGTGACGGTCGAGGGCCTGCACACCGGGTTCGTCCGCAGTGATTTCGTCCGGATCCTCCAGCGCATGGGCGCGGACATCGACTTCGACCTGACGACGGGCACCTTGACCGTACGGTCCTCGCGGCTGCGGGCGGTGGAGATCACGGCCGGGGACGTTCCCGACATCGTGGACGAGGTCCCCGTCCTGGCGATGGCTGCAGCCGTCGCGGAGGGCACGACCGTGATCTCGGGGGCTGCCGAGCTGCGGGCGAAGGAGTCCGACCGGATCGCGAGCACCACGCGGATGCTGAACGCGTTCGGGGTGAGCGCGGCCGAGACGGAGGACGGCATGGTCATCGAGGGCGGAGCCCGCCTGCGTGCCGCGCGGGTCGACTCGCACGGCGACCACCGCATCGCGATGACCGCCGCGGTTGCCGGGGCTTGCACCGCCGAGGGGGACACGGTGATCGAGGGCTGGGACTCCGTAGCGACCAGCTACCCCGGCTTCGCGCGGCAGTTCATGGAGCTGACCGGCGCCAGGGTCACCCGCCGTAGTCGTCGCTGCGCTGGTGGGCGAGCGGTGAGAGGAAGGAGTGCAGCAGCAGGCCGTGCCCGGCGTGCAGTTCCAGGAGCCGGAACCCGGCCGCCGCGGCCCTCGCGCCACGTGCCGGGAGTTGATTCCTGCCGGGAGTGTGTTCGCGTTCTTGGCCGAGCACCGGGATGTGTTGTTCCCGGAGGCGATGTTCGTGGACATGTATCCGTCATCGGACGGGCGTCCGTCAGTGCCACCGGGCGAGCTGGCCTGTGTGGTCGTGCTCCAGGTACTGCACAGTCTGTCGGACGTCGAAACGGTCCAGCATGTGCGGTGTGATCTGCGGTGGAAGGCCGCGTGCGGGCTGGGCCTGAACGACCCCGCATTCGATCCGTCCCTGCTGGCGTACTTCCGGCGCCGGCTCTCCCGCTCCCGGCGTCCGGACCGGATTTTCGACGCGGTGCGTGAGGTGGTCGCCGCCACCGGCGTCCTGAAGAACAAGCACCGGCGGGCGTTGGACTCGGCGGTGCTGGAGGACGCGGTGGCCACCCAGGACACGGTCATCCAGCTGATCGCCGCGATCCGCCGGGTCATCCGCGAGGTCCCCGGAGCCGGCACCGTGGCTGCCGCATGCTGCCGGGCCCATGACTATGCCGATCCCGGCAAGCCGAGGATCGCCTGGAGTGACGAGCAGGCCCGTACCCTGCTGGTGGACGCTCTGGTCACCGACGCCCTGCAGTTGCTGGGACACCTGCCGGAGCAGAACCTGGGCCCTGCCGCGGCTGATGCCGTGGGGATCCTGACCCTGGTGGCCGGTCAGGACATCGAACCGGCCGACGATTCCGACGGCACCGACGGCCGGTGGCGCATCGCCCGCCGCACCGCATACGACCGCATGGTGTCCACCGTCGCCCCCGAAGCCCGGCACGTGCACAAGACCCGATCTCACCAGCAGGACGGCTTCAAAGCCCATCTCGCCGTCGAACCGGAAACCGGGCTGATCACCGCGATCAGCCTCCGGCCCGCTGCCGGCCCCGAGCACCACGAAGCCGCCGTCGCCCTGGACCTCCTGGAAGAGGAACACGGGCCCCGGGATGTCCTGGCCGACTCCGCCTACTCCACCACTGTCCTGCGCGAGAAGCTGACTGCGGCCGGGCACCGCCTGCTGATCAAACCGGCCGCGTTGAAGAAGGCCGTCACCGGCGGATTCACCCTCGATGACTTCCACATCGACTCCGCAGCCGGCTCGGTGACGTGTCCGGCCGGCCACACCACCGACCTGCTGCCGCCGGGCGGCAAGCACCAGCAGCGCAAAGCCTGGTTCACCGCCAAGCAGTGCACCATCTGCCCTCTCAAGCCCCGGTGCACTACCGCCAAAGGCGGCCGCGTCTTCACCTGGCGCCCACACCACAACCTGCAGGCCGACGCCCGCCGGCAGGCCACCGATCCCGCATGGCAGGCCGACTACCGCCGATGGCGACCCCCCGTCGAACGAACCATCGCCTGGCTCGTCGCTCACGGCAACCGCCACTTAGCCTGCCGCGGCAGCATCAAAGGCGAACGCTGGATCCACCACCGGGCCGCCGCCCTTAACCTCCGCCGACTCATCAACCTCGGACTCGACCACCACAACGGAACCTGGACCCTGACCCCGACCACCCCATAACCAGGGGAAAGGGGCCACCCGAGCCTGCAGCCGAATAGCCACTCACCAACATCTTCACTGGATTCCTAGGGCCTGTCCCCAGTGAACGCCAACCAAAAGGCGAAGCCATGCGCGGCATTGTTGCCGTCACCCTCGGAGCCGCCGTGGCCATCGGAACCCTGGCGCTCTCAGCCAGTGCCGCCACAACCACCCCCCACCTCATCATCGACCCGAGCATGAAGGTCGACGTCGACAAGAGCGCGGAGGGGAGGCCCACGGTCTTCCCCACCGACCAAGGGAGTACTAAGGCGTATCCGACGAATGGCGTGGGCGCAAGGCCTGCCATGTGGCCGCCGGTCGGTAACCGCGTGTGGTGGAAGGACGTTGCTCAGGCTCGGCCGACCCCGGTATAGTCGCGGCACTCTAAAGATCACGCTCTCTGGATATGCAGCCGCAGAACGGGAGCAAGCCCGCGCACAGCAGCGCGGAGCCACGGAGGGGCGGCACCTGGTTCGCCATGCCCTCCGGAGGCTTTCCCATGAAGATCGGTCTCGGTCTCCCCATCGATGACCCCGCCCTCCTGCTGACCTGGGCCCAGCGCGCCGATGCCGGCCCCTTCAGTACGCTCGGCCTGCTCGACCGGCTCGTCTTCGACAACCCCGAGCCACTCATCACCCTTGCGGCACTCGTCGGCGCCACGTCGCGCATCCGCCTTCAAACCGAAGTCCTGATCGCGCCCGTCCACAACACAGCGATGCTCGCCAAGCAGACCGCGACCCTCGACCGCCTGTCCGGCGGCCGATTCACGCTCGGCATCGGCATCGGCGGTCGCGAAGACGACTGCCTGGCCGCGGGCATCGACATCCGACGCCGGGGGCGCCGCCTCGATGAGCAGATGCCCCTACTGCGCCGGACCTGGCGCGGCGAGCCGTACGGCGAAGGCGTCGGACCCATCGGCCCCGCACCCACGACGCCCGGTGGCCCGGAGGTGCTGTTCGGCGGCTTCGCCCCAGCAGCGATCGAACGTGTCGGCCGGTTCGGCGACGGCTTCCTCGGCGCGGCGCTGCCACCGCAGTTCATGGCCGGGCTGTTCCGCAACGTGGAGGCGGTCTGGGAGAAGCACGACCGCTCCGGCCGGCCGCGCTTGGTGGCTCAGGCCAACGTCGCCCTCGGCCCCAAGAGCACCGTCGAGCAAGCCCGACGCAATATCCGTGACTACTACGGATTCAGCGGCCGTGCCGACCACGTGGCCGATGGCCTTCTCACCACGCCGGAGACGATCCGAAAGGCGGTCGATGACTTCATCGGCATCGGCGCCGATGAAGTCATGCTCTATTGCTGGTCCCCGGACATCGATCAGATCGGCCGCCTTGCCGACACCCTGTTCTAGAGACTGTCCGTCACCTCCTCACCGAAGCCAGAGCCGGACCGCGGCGAGGGCGACCGTGCCATGAAAAGACGTAAGACCTCTTGTCATATTGGGTTGCTACGGCCCGGAAGACCTTGAGGGCGTTGACGGTTCGCTCGACTTCGTTCCCGCGGACATAGCGGGCCCGGTCGAAGCCGGTGGGCCGGCCGCCGCGACGTTGGCGGTTGGCTCACTGGTCCCGGCGCTCGGGGATCGTGTGCCGGAGCATCTGGCGGGCGTCACCCCACTGCCCGGGGTGACCAGAATGGCCGGCGGACGACAACCGCCGTCGCTCGCCGGATGAATCCCGGTGGTGAGCCCGCCGCGTCAACGGCCAATCGCCTCGTCGGGCCGGCGATGGGCGGGCCTTCCGCGTCGGCCTGGTGTCCGCACCGGACGGTGCCGTGCCCCAGCGGCATGTGATGGGCACGGCAAGACACGGAATCGACGCTGACCATCGACCAGTCGATCCGGCCCTCCGCATCAGCGCGGCCTGAACAGCCTGCAGGTTCCTGTCCCACGTGCCATCGGCTGACCACCTCCGATGCCGGTCATGACAGGTCTTCCACTTTCCGAATCGCCTCAGCAGGTCCCGCCATGGAACTCCGGTCCGCTGCCGGAACAGGATTCCGTTGATCACCCTGCGGTGGCACGTCCATCGCCCGCCCCGTCCCGTGTTCTTCGGCAGGTGCGGCTCCAGCCGGGCCCACTCCCGATCTGACAGATCACCACGCCCCACGCCCCACGCCCCACGCCCCACGCCCCACGCCCCACGCCCCACGCCCCACGCCTCCGGAACGACACCAGCACGGGCACAGTCACGCGATCCGCCGGACACGCCTTGACGGGCCCCTGTCGAGGGCCCTCGGGGTGGGGGCCGCGTTCGATGGTGCAGTCCGTTCGGGGTACAGCCGCGACTGGCTGGACGAGCAGGTGGAGTCGACCAAGTGGTCGGCGCCGTAAATCCTTCGGGGGTTGTTCACGCTGCCGGTGCGACAGAGGAATCTTCGTGGTGATCGGCGGTGTGCCGGTCGAACCTGGCCGGCAGATCGTCCAGATCGGAGGTAGTGAACCTCCACTGGGACGGCTGGGCCGTGGCGTTGTAGCGGTCTTCGAAGGCTCGGAGCCAGCCGGTCCCTGACCTCGGTGAGGTCGGTGAGGTCGGTGAAGTCGGTGAAGTCGGTGAGGTCGGTGAAGTCGTTGGGCGAGAGGGCCTTGCGCCGGACGGCAGAGAAGTAGATCTCGACTTGGTTGAGCCAGCAGACGTGCACGGGGGTGTGTGTTACTGGCCAGTTGGAATCCCCACAGGCGGCCAGTGGTGGGGAGGTATCTGGCCGCCGTTGATCACTCAGCGTGGTGGTTGTCGATGGTGGGCGGCGTGCTGGTCGTGCGCCGGGATCGCCGACGTAGGGTCGCCGCCCCGGTCTGCCTGCTCGTCGGGGCCGACCGGCTCACGGCCAGGTCGGGGATGGCTACTGTGGGACTTCGCCGAAGATCATGCGGTGCCCGCGGGCTGTGTCCACGTATTCGCGGACCCGGTGGATCAGCTCGTCCCGGAGCTCGAAGACGAAGCAGTAGTCGTTGGTGTAGTGGTTGCCGTTGGCGAGCGTCGCCGTCATGGTCGCCTCCACGGTCACCCGCTCGCCGTCGGTGTGGGACCCGTGGAAGGAGACGGTGACGTCACGCACGAACAGGCGGGGGAAGTCCTCGGCGAAGAAGCGTACGATCGCCTTCCTGCCCACCATGTGGTGGGTCGCCTCGAGCGCGACGGCAGTGGCGTTCCCGGGGGGCGACAGCCATTCGGCGTCCTCGGTGAGGACTGCGGAGATCCGATCGGGGTCGTTGCCGGCGAGCGCCTGGAAGGCGTTTTGGATGATGGTGTGGCTCATGAACCCACTGTCACCGTCACTGCGCGCCGGTGTATTGGACAAATGTTCCGGTCGATGTCCTCTTAGCATGGGGTCATGCGATCCGCTGCGCACGAGCGTGGGGCTGTGGCCGGGTGGGGCGTTGTGAAGTCGCCGAGGCCCGGCCGGGTAGCCGGTGTCAGCATGGCCGGGTTCCGCGGCGGCGGCGCGGGCCCGGTCGACGTGCGGGTGGTCCCGCACCCGGCGGTCACGCTGGTTCTGGAGTTCGGTAACGGCCCGCTCGTCGTGGATGTCGCCACCGGTCGGCAGCAGCGGGGAAACCTTGTCGCCGGGTTCTTGCACGGCGCTGTTCGCGTGCGGGGCGAGAACATCGAGTGCGTGCAGGTGCGCCTGTCCCCGGTGACCGCACGCGCCGTGCTGGGCGCCTCCCCGTCGGAGCTGGACCGTACCCTGGTCGCCCTCGACGACCTGTGGGGCCAGGACGCGGCACGGATTGGACAGCAACTCGGGGATGCCACGTCGTGGCAGGACCGTTTCGCGTTGGCGGAGGCGTTGCTCGCCCGCCGAGCAGAGACGGGACCCTCGGTGGATCCCCAGGTGGCCTTCGTCTGGGACCGGATCCTCGTCAGCCGCGGCCAGGCCCGGGTCGAGGACCTGGCGGCCGAGGTCGGGTGGAGCCGCAAGCGCCTGTGGTCCCGGTTCCGGTCGCAGATCGGACTTCCTCCCAAGCGCGCCGCGAGGCTGGTCCGCTTCGACCATGCCGCCCATCGCCTGGCCGCCGGCGAAGGTGCGGCCAGGGTCGCGGCCGACAGCGGCTACGTCGACCAGTCTCACCTGCATCGGGACGTTCTGGCGTTCACCGCAATGACTCCGGCGACCGTGGTCGGCCAGCCATGGCTGGCGGTGGACGGCATCGCGTGGGCGGAGCACGGCGTCGGCGAGACGGACTGACATCTCACCCCGTGCATCACACGCCGCTCGGCACGGGCGCAGAGATGGCCTCCACCCTGTGGAGCGCAATCTGCGTTCGTTCGCTGACTACCATCCGTGAACCCAAAACTGGCCGTACGTGGGGAATTCGAACTGACCGCTGTCAGGTGTGGACCATGACCGTGTTCGGGAACGCCGCGGTCGCCGCGGTGAGCCGGTCGGCCTCCTTCTGACGGCGACGGGAGGAGCCGTTGTCGACGATCCAGAACACGGGTTCGACGCTTGCGTAGGGTTCCTGGCTCATGACCTGGGTAGCCAGGTTCATGAACGGGACGATGCCCGTGCATTCTTCGGTGCGGCCGAACACCTTCGCGCGTGGACGTTGGACGTCGTAGACGGCGAGGCAGGCCAGGGCACCGCCGCGTCCGTGGGTGTGATTGACGCGCATCGCCCTGGCCTTGCCGGGGGCGAGGGTGGGGTGGCAGCGGCACCGGGTCTGGATGGAGGTCTTCGCGTCCGCGCTGGTCACGTACTCGTCATCGCCGAGCTGTTCGCCCTGCCAGGTGCGGGCGTACAGGTCCAGCACCCAGGCGGCCTTCAGCCGGAGGCCGGGGCTGGTGATGAAGATCCAGGAGCGGTGCTGCCAGGGCTTGAGCGCGTCCTGGGCCGGCCAGCGACGCACGGTCGACGCCGATGGTCGACGCCGATGGTCGACGCCGACCTGAACGGGGCGATGCCCCGCCGGGCGGCCTCGCGGGCCAGTTCCGGGCACGACCAGCGTGAGAGCGGTACTTCACTCTCGGCAGGCGGCGCCGGCAGGTCGGCGCCTTGACCTCGGCGGCCTGCAGCGATGTGAACGAGGCGGGACGGCCGCAGCGCCTGCGGTCCTTGAGCCCGGGCAGGCCCACCTGGGTGAACCGACCACGCCAGCGGCGCACGGCGTCCAAATGCGGCCCCGTCTCCCGGGCGATGCATGCGTTGGAGCGTCCACGCGCGGCGTGCAGCACCACCTGTGCACGCACCCGCAGCCGGTGCTCGGTCTTGTGGCCGTAGGGCACCTTCTTCAACCGCACGTGTCCGGCGGCACTCGGGGGCATCGGCGGACAGGGGGTGCGGACGGGCATGGCGGGCGAACCGATCGGCCGAAGTGGATCACTGGTACCCCGCAGCCTGTCCGCCCGCAACGGGCCCAGCCGCCGTAATGACCGGTGCAGGAGGCCACTTGGACAGGGAAAACGCAACTTCGACATGGCACGCAGAGGCAGCTACCTTCACCTGGTGTTCGGCGATCGCCCACGGTCGCAAGGGAGTTCCTTCAGGCTGAGCCACCCGCGACGGGATGAGTTGGTCACGCCCCAGGAGTCCTCGCCCCCATGCCCAAGCCACCGAACCGGGTCCACACCAGGCACCCCCAACCAGGGAGAGACGCATGCCCCATCTTGCGCTGTACACATTCGGCGTCCTGAAGTCACCTCTCGCCGATCCCGCACCTCTCACGAACGAGTTCTACGACATTGGTGAGGCCGTCTACCGGAAGATCGGCCAGCACCCCGGATACATCGCGCGTGCTGAAGCGGCAGACGGTGACCGGGGCATGCTCTTCGGGGCGGACTGGGGTGCATGGGGAGAGTTCGCCGTACCGACCTGGTACGACAAGGGCCGCACGGTGGAAACCACCGCCCTCGCCACGACCCTCTCACTCTGGACCGACCTGCACCCCGCCTTCGACGCCGTCTACACCGGTCTGCACCGTGAGGCGCTGAACAGGCGCTATGACTGGTTCGAGAGGGCAGCACACCCGAATTACGTGTGCTGGTGGGTCTCCGACAGCGTGATACCCACCTGGCAGGACGGGGTTTCCAGGCTGGAACACCTCCACGACCACGGCTCCGCGCCGCACGCCTTCACCTTCCACCACTCGTTCACCCCGGACGGAACTCCGACCAGGATCAAAGACATCGGGCCGAAGCGCGATCAGGTTCGCTGACAAGGAAGCCTGAACGACTGGGTCCGCTGTCAAACGCCGAAGCACGGCCAACAAGATCCACCCCCACGTGCCGTCCGGTGACCACCGTCGGTGCCGGTCGTACATCGTCTGCCACTTGCCGAACCTCGTCGGCAGATCTCGCCACGGGATACCGGTTCGCAAACGGAACAGAATCCCGTTGATCACTCGACGTTGACACTTCCAACGCCCGCCCCGGCCCCTGTTCGCGGGCAGGTACGGCTTCAGCCGAACCCACTCAACGTCTCGCAGATCTCCTCGCCCCACACAGCTCAGAGCGATTCGCTCGTCCTGTCCGTCACTGACCCACCAGACATTCCATAGGGATGGCCAACCAGGGCGGTGATGAGCTTGCGGGCCCTCGCCTTGATCAGCCGCTACGCGGCCGTCGCGCAACGTTGCCGGGAGCGCGCGGCTCGATGTCGCTGCCCTTGATCACCTTGTGGGCCCCGGTAGCGCCGTAGACGTACAAACGCCGCTCCCACTCTCCAAGGCACTGAGGCCGCACCAGCGAAGGCTGGTGCGGCCTCTTGCATACGCAGCCTGCTACACCCAGGCCGTCGCAGTCCCCGAGCAGCTGGCCCTCCCGCTGTAACGGTCTACCGAGCAGACGGAGAGAGTGATTTTGTCACCGGACCGCCACGTCGAAGGTATCGACACGTCCTTCCGGTTGTTGCGGCTCGGTGATCCATCGTGGGTGTAGACCCTGGGGTCACTCCGCGTCACGTTTGTGACCCGCAGTCGCACATAGTCGTTTTCGATCTCGGAGTTGTCCCACATCGACAACATGTCTATCGAACTCTCATAGCGACCCCCGGCCATATTGCCCGGGCTCTGCACATTCGTGGCCACCGCCTGCGCCGACGACACAGGGACCATCGTGAAGACAGCCGCCGCAGCCATCACGCCCATCGCGTAGAACTTCCGCACGTTGCTTCCTCTCGTTGGAACCAACAGATGCCGCAGATGCTCACGCGGCAACCCGTCGTTCGCAAGGGGAATCGCTGTCCGGGACATGTCCCGGACAGCCCAGCAGGATCACCACAGGCCGGCTGTCTCCGTCCCCTACCGGTCGTCGCCGGCGCCTCCGACGCGGCCGTCACAGGTGGGGCAGACACCGCGCGCGTCTCGGACACGGAGCCGGCGGCGAGGACCCGGATGCTGCGGACCGCCTGCGTACCGGCCGCGTCGTTCCGCTACGGCGACGACCCGGGCGTTGAGCAGCCGGAGCTGGGTGCCGTACGCGGGCGAGTCCGGGCGCAGGTCCAGCTGCCCGGGCTCCGCGTGGAAGGCGACCGCCTGGACGTGCGTGGCCAGGTTCGGGGAGACGGCGGCCGCGATGGCCGGACGGATCGAGAGGGTGGGCGAAGTGATGGACAGGATCGATGCAGAGCTTCGTCGTCAGCTGACCGCCACAACCGCTCGGACGCCTGTCATGACGGCCTCGAAGGCTCTACCGCGTCAAGGTCCTCATCGATAAGTCCGTTTCCCCAGCGGTTCCAGAGCATGTGGTGCCATTCACCGGCATCGGCGCCGGGCGGTGTGACCGGCGGCACCGGGCCCGGGCTGGTCTCGATCAGGTGCAGCAGTGACCAGGCGACGCCGTAGCAGTCGTCGGGGCCGAAGCAGGCGGCCAGGGCCTGCGCCTCGTCGGGTGTGACGGGCGCGGAGATGGCTTCGAGTTGTTGGACTCGCCGGTCGATCTCCTCATCGTCGGCGTCCCAGTCGGGGAGGGGGCCGTCGGCTACGAACGTCTGAACTTCGGGTCTCATCTGCGAATGATCGAGTGCTGTGGGCGACCGGAGCAAGGCGAGCCGCGGCAGGTCACGTAGCAGCTGTCGCCGTCAGCGAGGACGGTGCGGGGAACGCGGCGAGCTCGTCCGGTCGGCCGGCCTGTCCCTGACCACGGATCAGGCGATGAGGCAGACGACCCTACGACCCCAAGCCGGGATAAGGGCTCGCATGCCGGCCTTCGCGTCCCATGAGGCGTATCCATGCCCGGCGCCGGAACGACTCAGGGTTAGCCCCGATGTGCGCGGCGGCCTGGACCCGTAATTTGGGCAACGCCGGCAGCGGGACACGGGGGCGGCTGCCGGGTACCGCGCTTCCCTCGATCGCAGCACCTCAGCGGTGACAGCGAGAGAGGGAAGCACGCCGGACACGTGGCCCTGAGGAGCGGTCCGGCGGCCCCGACGATCCGGCGACGTGACGGCGATCCGCGGCGACGCCGTTGAACGATCCGGCACAGCCGGCATCACCACACGTGGGAAAGGACCGATCATGCGGGGGAAATTGCTCACCCTGGCCGGTACCGCGGCCCTGTTGCTGACCACGGCAGGCGGCGCGCAGGCGCACAGCAGCAACGACTGGCGTCCTGCTCTGTCGTACGGCACCACCGAGCACGAACGCTGGGCCTCGGGCTGGGTCGGTGGTTCCACGCAGCGAGCCGACGGCGGTGCGCACATCAAGTGGACCGGCACCAAGGTCGGTGTCCAGGCGTGGACGAGGGACCACGCGCGTGACGGATACTGCGCGGTCACACAGATCCGCTACCACGTGAAGGACGGCGGTAAGTGGGCCGATCACTGGCACTACCGCTCACCGGCCGTGGACTGCACCGACGGCAACGACGGGATCGTGGCCCAGTGGTACGGCTCCCGCAAGCCCATCAAGGACGTCCAGGCGCGGGTCTGCCTCGGCAACGCCTCCGGCACTCCGGTGCGAGACCAGTGCCACCCGTGGGACTGACGCCGCGTCCCGGCCGGCCAGGGCATGGCTGCGTGCGACGCGACGCCGTCCACGACAGCACGGATCTGCCACGCACCGCATCGGGCCGTCCCGCACCCACTCACTCACCGTGGATGACCTCGGGCATGGCCTCGTCAGGCATGGAGACACCGGATTGGCGACCGCTGCCAGGAACTGTCGTTCAAGAAGGACCACCAGGACCCGTCGCACTCCGGTCTGAGCTTGGTCTACGTGCAGCGGATCGCCCCGGCCGCAACCGCACCTGCACCGTCGACAGCCGGCGCGCCGGGTCGGGCAACGACAGCAAGGACACCTGCGCCACCGGCAAAGCGGACGGCTTCCCAACGGCACTTATGGCATCAGGACTTGCCACAACGACCACAACTACGGCCCGACGGCACTCAGGGTCCCAAGAGCGGCAGCGACAGCCCGTACCGCTGGGACGGCGACCGCGACTACAAGCCCAACGGCTGCATCAAGCTCAAGCCGTCCGGCATCCGCGACCTCAAGAGCTGCCGGGACACGTACCCCCAAGCCCACCAAAATCTGCATCTCCTGACGCCCTGGTATACCCAGGAACCGTAGGAGCATCGGAAACTCCTCAGGAGGAACACCGTGTCACTTCGTCCTCGCAACAGAGTCATACCGGCCTGCATGGCCGCCACGGCCATCCTCATGACGGGCATCGCAGCCGGCGTCGCTCAGGCCGCGCCCGCCCCGTCCGCATCCGCCCCGTCCGCTTCCGCTTCGCCCGCATCCGCCTCGTCCGCTTCGATGAAGGTGGAGGACAGGTACACCATCGACCTGCACAGCAACGTCCGTGGAGCCCCGAAGCTGAAGAGCCGTGTCTACGGCACGGCAGGCCGGGGCGCCTACATCGACATCGACTGCTGGACTCGCGGGCAGGACGTCAGCTCCGGCGGCCAGCACACCAACGTCTGGTACCAGGGCGGCGTCTGGATGGGCAAGCCCATGAAGCGCCACCTGGGCCCCGGCGTGTGGGTCTGGGGCGGCAACGTCGACACCAAGGGGGACCCGCAGAAGGGCATCCCCCACTGCTGACGCCCTGACGCCCACGCCCTGACGCCCGGACCCGACTCGCCGCCACGAGCCGCCGGTCCGGGCGTTACGCGCGGAAGTGGGTCAGCGCGACGACGCTGGAAGCGGTCCTGGCGGGAGGACGGTATCGATGGCCTGCGCTGTTCGGGGCCGGCCAGGAGGCCGAAGGTCGGTCCGGAGGAGTTCGCTGTGCTGGAAAGGGAACTGCTGCGCAGGACGGTGTCATAGACCGCCGGACTTAAGGAACTACCGGTAGTCCTCCCACGCCCACGGCCGCAGCTTCTCCGGGTTGCGGACCGCCCAGATCCGGTTGACACGACCGTTGGAGACGTCGAAAGAGGCCACGGTCGTGACGACGCCGGCACGCCGGGCCACCAGGCCCGGCACACCGCTGACCGACCGCTCCAGGAGTTCAAGCCCCGGAGCCCTGTCGGCGATGGCCACCATGTACTGGGCGATGCGCGCACCGCCCTCGACCGGGCGCAGGACGGTGCCTACCAGGCCGCCACCGTCGGCGGTCATCACGGCAGCCGGATTGAGGAGAGCGACGAGGGCAGCTATGTCCTTGGTCTCCCATGCCTCTTTGACCTGCCTCACCACGTCCGCCTGGCCGGTCGTCGGCACCGGAGCGCGCGCAACGCTCACCCGCCGTCGGGCGGAGGCTGCCAGCTGCTTGCATGCCGCAGGAGTCCGTCCGAGAATGCCGGCGATCTCGGTGAACGGGTACCGGAAGACATCGTGCAGGACGAACGCCACCCGCTCGGCGGGCGTCATGGAGTCCAGGACGACGAGGAAGGCTGTGGTCACCGACTCGTCCAGGACGATCTGGTCGGCGGGGTCTGCACGGCCGGTGGGATCGGCGCCGCCCGCGCGGCTCCACTCGGTTCGGTCGGGCAGCGGCTCGGGCAGCCACACGCCGACATAGCGTTCACGGCGGGCTCGCGCCGAGCCGAGCAGGTCCAGGCAGATGCGGCTGGTCACCGTCGTCAGCCAGGCGGCGGGAGTACGGATCTCCTCCTGCCGGCTTCGCGGCAGCCCGTACCAGCGTGCGTAGGCATCTTGTACGGCGTCCTCAGCCTCGGATACCGAACCGAGCAGCCGGTAGGCGACATTGATCAGCTGGTGTCGCTCGCCGGCTATCTCATCTGCGCTGGTCCCGACCGTCCCCATGCTTCCGGCCGCCTCCTCGCCTTACCTTTCGCAAGCCCGCGTCGTCGGACTGGTGAGACCTTATCGACCTGCTGCCCGAGGGCAGAAAGAGGACCGAGATATGGCCACCAAGGTGACGACGAACGCACACCGCAACTCCTCGTTCCTGCGGACCGCGATCGCCCTGCAGACTCTGACCATCTTCCTTCAAGCGGTCTCCGCCGGACTGCTGCTGACCTCGTCCTACGGAGCGTCGCTGCACAGCGTCGGAGCCCGCGTGATGTACGGGGCGTCGATGCTGTACCTGCTCGCTGCGGTGCTGGCGTGGAAGCCGGGCGGCGGCTCGCCGCGGCCTGTGTGGCACGCGTCAGGATTCCTCGTACTCGCCTCAGCCCAGGTCGTGCTCGGTATCGCGCACATCTCGTCGGTCCACCTCCCCCTGGGCGTCTTGATGTTCGGCCTGAGTGTGCTGGCGCTGGCTCGGCGCCAAGACTGAGCCGCTGGCACGAGGCTCGGGTCTTCGACGAGCTGCGACACCCCGCCCGTCACAGGCCGGCCCGGACGCCCACGCAAGCGCCCGGACGCCTTGCTCGGCGACAAGGGCTACGACGGCCATCCGACCGGCGTGAAATGCAGAAACGGGACATCCTGCCAGTCGCAGGTCAAAGGGCTGGTGTGACCGGTGCTCCGGGGTGCTCAGGGTGGTCATGGGCGGCTGTCTGCGTAGTAGATCGTCCGTCAGCGGTTGAGCCTCCGCAAAAACCCGTTGGCGGAACCACCGCAGCCACTGCTACGTTTCCGGAGGCCGTGCGAGAGAGCGAGGAGGTGGTACCCGTGAACGTATCGACATGGGTGCTCCCCTCCGGGGTCACGGTCGGGCGATAGGTCGTCCGGGAGCGCCGTTCCATGGCACTCCCGAAAGGCACGACCATGGAATTCACTTCTGAACAGCGTCTCGACGATGCTGTCCTCGAGCGCGAATTCATCCTCGGCGAGATCCCTGGCATCCTGTGGACGCCCGGATCCGGATCCGGATCCGCATCCGTACCGGCGCCGCTGATCCTGCTCAGCCCCCCTCCTCTGGGGCTGCGCAAGACGTACCCCCGGCTGGTGGCCCGAGCCCGGCACTCCGCGGCGGACGGCTTCGCCACGGCCACCATCGAGCTCCCCGGAAGCGGCGACCGGCCCCGTTGGCCCGCAGCCGAGCAGGCCCTCGCCGACCTGCGCCGGGCCATGGAGGCCGGCGAGCCGGTCAGCGACGAGATCATCGACGCCCTCATCCTCCCCCTGGTCGACAAGGCGGTCCCGGAATGGCAGGCCGCCCTGGACGCCCTCCTGTCGCTGCCCGAGATCGGCGGCCCGGTCGGGTACTCGGGGGGAGTGATCTCCATCGGGACCCGGCTGGCGGTGGTCGAGCCGCGCATCTCGGCCGCTGTTCTGTTCGCCGGGAGTTTCGTCCCTCGCGCCATGTTCGAGGAGGCCCGCCAGGTCACCATTCCTCTGCACGTCCTGCTGCAGTGGGACGACGAAGGGAACGACCGGCAGGCGGCCCTGGACCTGTTCGACGCCTTCGGCTCCAAGGAGAAGACGCTGCACGCCAATATGGGCGGGCACATCGGCGTCCCGCAGTTCGCGGGGGACGCAGCGGCCCGGTTCTTCACCCGGCACCTGAAGTGACGCCGGGCCGTCAGGCCACCAGCAGTCGGTAGCCGTGCTGGCCAGGGCTCAACTTCTGTGGCCCGTGCACGCTGAGTGATGGCTGGCGGCTGGAGCGGCTGCCGGGGAATCGCCCAAAAGTGCTCGTCAACCCCGTGGATATGGCCGACGCGACGGCCCGCCGGATGAGTCGACCTCAACAGGTCCCATCCGCGACTGACCGTGGACTGGCGGACTGCCACCGAAGACCGCACCCGCGACCTCCTGCGTGAGGTTCTTGCGCCTCAGGCAGACCACCAGCATCACCGACTGGCACAGCCCGATCGACGCGGGCCGTCCGCCCGGCCTCACGACCTTGCCGAGCAGCTCCGCACCCGCCTGTACAGCAGAACCGTTGCCCGCTTTCGAGCCCCGTGAGAGCATCAACGTTCAACGGTCCGTTCTCCTTTCGTTTACGCTTCGCAACGCAAATGAAAGAGTGCGGGCCGTTGCCATGTCCACGATTTTGAGCAATCCACCAAGATCTGCAAATGGCGGGTACCGTTTGATGTACACAACAGGGCTGACAGAAGCCTGCATCGAGGAGGCGAGCAACATCCTGGTTGCGCCTTCGACGCTGCAAGATAATGACTTGATCAGGGACTTCTTCGGGTCCGCAATCACGCCAGAGGACCTCGCTTCTGGTTCGCCCGACCTCGCTCGGAAGACCGTCTACCTGTGTGGGGATATATCCGGGATCAGCGGCCGCCAACTGCATGCGGCTGCCCGGGTATTCGTCATCCGGGACCTATCACACGGTTACCACGAGGACGTCGACAACTCTTGGGCCCTCGTCGACCTCGGTCGAGTTCCCATCCGCGTACACGGCGTCGGCGTGTACTACCGCCGCTTCTTCGGGCTCGACGCCGATCACTTCGGGCGGATCCGTGCGGAGCACGCGTTCCAGTCTCTGACGGAATCCACCAAGCCTGGAACAGCCCATCGCAGCGGAATCTATCTGACGCCCGTCACACAAAACGGCGACGAACTACATTTCCGCCTGCTCCGGTGCTCCACGAATCTCTCGGGGCCGACCGAGAACTTTCGCCTGACCGACACGCGCATCGTCGAGGCCCTGAACCGCGAGGCCGCCGCCGTCTTCCGGAACCAGGCACCGCTGAATCACGTCCTCGCTCAGATCTACCACAACACCCTTGCCACGGCCGAGCGCAAGCAGTCCAAGGCCAAGATCTCGGCCCATGCCGACAAGACCAAGGACATGCCCGTCAACGGCATCATGGCCTTCTGCACCTTCTATGACCGGCTCGACAAGCTGCAGCCCCTGACCGAAGACGCCTTCGACTACGGCGTGAGGGGCGCCAGCGGGCTGACCAAACTCCATTTCCGCCTCAAGGAGCCGACCGAAGAACGCGACGGGGTCGCTCTCCCCCAGCAGTTCACCCTGACTCTCCACCCCGGCTCCGTGTTCTTCATGCCGCTGTCCACCAACCGTCTGTATACGCACGAAATCCGGCCCTCGGCGTTGGATGCCGAGTTGCTCCCTACCCGCCTGGGATACGTGGTGCGCTGTTCGAGCGCCGAAGCCGTGCACAAGAACGGCCACACATTCCTCAAGATGGCCGAAGACTTGGTGAAGTTGGGGCCACCCACACCGGCCGGCATGAACGAGCTGCGCAGGCTGTATGCCGAGGAGAACAGGACCTCGTCCTTCATCGATTACGGCGACGAATTTCTCTTCAGCATGAACACGGGAGACTACGTTGCCCCCCGAGCCTAGGATCTCGGATGAGATCCTCTCGTGCACTTTGCCGACCGAGGAGAATCTCTTTGCGGAGCTTTCCGCGTCGGCTCGTCTCGAAGACGTAGGGAAAGGCCGGCGAGGCGCCGTGCTTGCCAAGATCGACGAGACGGGAGGTGTGCCTCTCGTACGCACTACCACTCGATACAGCAACCCGACGCAGCGTTTCCAGGCGGTCCACGAACGGCTGGCGCAACAGATTCAAGACCGTGCGGCGCTTCCGGTCGGCTTCAACAACTCTCTCATCGAGATCTACACGAACGCTTACACCACCATGGGCAGTCATTCCGACCAAGCCCTCGATCTGGCCAACGAGTCCTTCATCGCCGTCTTCTCCTGCTACCAGCATCCCGAATCGATCCCGCCGAGGAAGCTGATCTTCGAATCAAAGGAGCCCGACGCCGAGAAGTTCGAAATCCCCCTCGCCCACAACAGTGTCGTCGCGTTTTCTGTCGACTCGAATCGGCGACTCAGGCACAAAATCGTACTGGACACGCCCGGCCGGACGGCGGACAACCAATGGCTGGGGGTAACGTTTCGAACGTCAAAGACCTTCGTTCGGTTTCGCGACGGACATGTCTACCTCCCGCAGGGTGTGCGCCTCATATCGGCCGATGATGAGCAGAGGCGCGAGTTCTACCGACTACGGCGCCGTGAGAACAATGAAACGGACTTCATCTACCCCCCACTGACGTACACCATCAGCGAGAGCGATCTGATGCCGCCCGTCTGACCTTGAAGGTGCGCCTACCAGGGAGGGCTCATTCGCAGGGGCGTACCCGCCGGCGACCCGATCCCTGACTCCTCCTGATCCGAAAAGTCGGCCCCGGCCTCGTCGGCTCCCGCCGGCACGGCAGCAAGCGCCCGATCTGGGATCGTCCAGAAGGACAACGAAGGAATCGGCGGTGACCTCTCCCGCCACTACGTCAAGAACCGCATCCTTGACGGCGACCCGTTCTGGGCCTGGGTCTACTAGCCCGGGGATGGCCGGCGGATCGGACACTCCGTCCGGCCCGCCGGCCACGTTCAGGACCGGATCCTCACCGCCGGGAGATCCTCGAAATCCAAGCTCCGCGGCACGCCAACCCCCCAAGCTTCCAACTCCTGGAGCACGCGCCCCGTGCGGTCCTTCGCCTCGACCAACCCGGCAATGGCGAAACCCTCAGCCTCATAGTCGTCCGGTGGAGCGGGTCGTATGGGCAGACCACACGGCCATCCACCGCACAGGTCAGCCACGAAGCCGAATTGACATTCCGCCGAAAGCAGATCAGCCGGGTACCGACCGAGGCACGTTCGACGAGAGCCTCATCGTTCAACGCAGCGCCAAAGCTCTCGATGGCGTAAGCCCACCCGAAGGTCTCACCTGCCCTGGCCACCTCGCCGCCATCCGCAACGAACCCGTCGGACCCGAGGTCCTCCGTGCGCCCCATTCATGAGCGGAGGCTACGGCCCTGCACTGCCGCGAGGAAGCGACGGTGATCACGTGAGGGCTTTCAGCGCTTAGCAGAATGAGGCCGGCCGGCTGCGACTGAGCGCTTCGGTTCGCCAGTTGAGAAGGGGTGGCGCCCACACCTCCGCCCAGCCGTCCTCACTGTCAGCACTCTGTGTCATTATGCGGACGCGTCCCAGGGGAGTGGGCCGCTGACTACTGATTGCCAGGGGGCTGGGATGGGCGCGGGTACGGAGCCGGACGGCTCGTCCAGGTCCGACGAGGAGTGGGAGCGGTTTCTGCGCGAATCGGTGGCGGGTGCCGCCGACGCGCCCAAGGAGCCGTCGGCGCGGGCCCGCGACGTGGCAAAGCGGTTGCGTGCGGAGCCCGACCGCGGTCTGGAGGGCTGGCGCAGCTACACGCCCGTGCGGCCCAGGCGGCGCACGGGCTGGTACGTGGTCGGGCTGCTGGCCTTGCTGGTGCTGCTGGTGGTGGCGCTCGTGCCGGGGCGGGTAGTGGACCTGTTCGCCGGTGCTGACTCCCCGCCGTCTGCGGCCCGCCCGGCCCAGGTGCCCCCGGCGGGGTCGGCCCAGCGCCCCACCATGGACGAGCCGTTCCGCGGCTCGCCGGCGGCGGGCTGGGCGAGCGGAGCGGCGGGGATCACCGTGCCGAAGGCCGAGGCGGTCGGCTGGATGAACGCGGCCGAGGTCGAGCGGGCCCTCGCCAGCAGCCGGGACTTCCTCGTCGCGTCCGGTCTGGACCGCGGGGTGCTGCGGGGCGAGCGCCCCGAGAAGGCGATTGCGCTGATCAACCCGCGCCAGAAGGACGTCCAAGACCTTCTGAAGACCGCTTTCCGAACCCCGAGCGAGAAGAACGACCCCCTCCTCCTCTTCAGCCGCTTCCAGCCCTCCCGCACCCACCTGGTCGGCGACGTCGTGAAGACCCGGGGCCGGCTCACGTACCGGGAGGGCGAGCGCGGCGCGCTCCAGGTGACCGCCGACGTCACCTTCGTCTACCCGGTCACCCGCGCGGACGCGGACGGCGGCGACGAGATCGTACGCACGATCGTCCGGCGCGAGCTGGTCCTGAGCTGGGACGACCCCGACAAGGTGGTCACCGAGCCGGGCACGTTCTCGATCGTCTCGTACAAGTACGACATGACCAACGGCGGCTGCGGCGCCCCCACGGGCTACTTCACCCCGCCCTTCGGCACGGACCGCCGGGCGGACGGAGCCGGCACGGAGATCGACCCGTACGACCGCAGCGCGCCGGTCGGGCGGAGCGAGTCCTCCGGGGACGAGTGCGGGAGGGCTACGCGGTCCTAAGGCGTGCCCGATGAGTCCGATGAGTCCGATGACTGCACGACGCGACAACGACCACCAGGTCCGAGAGGTCACGCCGGCGGCCTCGCACGGCATCGGGTTTCACATGATCTTGATCATGGGTATGTCGGGCATCTCGCGCTGGCCTCCGAGCTTCGGTCAATGCCCGAGGCCGTAGGAGACAGCTACGCATGACGTCGCGCCGCTGTCGGCCCCGATCTGCGATCGGGGCCTTTGGCCGCGAGGAGCCCTGCCGGAGGGGTGACCGGGACGCGGCGCGGTGCCGGGGCCGCCCACGGCACGAGTCCCGTGGGGTCTGTACGACGCGTGCACGGGTCACCGTTTCCAACCGCGTTGGCGCCGGAGGGGCACGGCCTGTTTATGCGGCGGGGGTGAGTTCGGCGCGGCCGAACAGCAGGGCGTAGCCGGTGGGAAGCTGGTGGAGGATGCGGGTGATGAGGTCGGGGCCGGCGTGGGCGGCGACGGCGGAGAAGACGGAGCCGGTGTCCCAGCGGGTGGTGGCCAGGGAGGCGCCGGTGCGGGCGGCGAGGTCCTTGACGAAGGCCCAGCCGGTCAGGGGCTGGGTGTCGGGGATCTGCGCGGTGAGGACGCGTGCGGCCTCAAGGGGCAGCCGGGCGGCCAGGTCGACGCGTTCGTCGCCGGTCAGCTGGCGTCCCAGCCCCGCAAGGACCAGGCGGACGGCTTCATCGGCTCTCTCGCGGGTGGGGTAGGCGCCTTCGTAGCGGACCTTCTCCAGCATCTGCTCATACGTCGTCCCGTACGGTTGCTGGTGCTCAAACGGTACGCGCACGTCGGTGATCACTGCGGTGCATGCCTTTCGTGGAGCCGGGGGTGCCGGTGTGCGGCACCGAGGTAGGGGTCAGGTGGGCTGGGAGCGGCCGAAGAGCAGGTCGTAGCCGGCGGGGAGCTGGAGCAGGATCTGCCCCAGCAGGTCGTCGCCGGCGGTGTCGGCGGCCGTGGACAGCACGGCGCTGACGTCCCACGTCGCAGTCTGCTCGGTGGCGCCCTCGATCCAGGCCGCGGCCGCCCGCACGAACCGCTCCGGCGGCAGCGGCTCGGCGCTCTGCAGCGGGTTGAGGAGGATCAGGGCGAAGTCCTCCGGCAGGCGTGCCGCGAGCCGGGCGCGGACTTCGCCGACCAGGTGCGCGCCGAGCAGGGCGAGCACCACCCGGGCCGCGCGCTCGGCTTCCTCCACGGTTTCGTACTCGCCGCGTTCTTTCACGTGGTCGAGGAACGCTGTGCGTCGCAGAGTCATCTCGGCCGCACCCCTTCCTTCTTCGGACGGCCCACGGGGTGCGGAGGGCGGGATGAGGGAAGATCAGGTGCCCGTCCTCCGCACCCGTCCGGCCGGTGTCAGCCGGAGATCTCCTTGTGGCCGGATCCGACGCCGATGGAGATCTTGCGGGGCTTGGCGCGCTCGGCGATCGGGATGCGCAGGGTGAGTACGCCCGCGTCGTAGTCGGCCTTGATGTGCTCGGTGTCGAGGGTGTCGGCGAGCACGATCTGGCGGGAGAAGACGCCCAGCGGCCGCTCGGACAGCTCCATCTGCACGTCGTCGGCCTTCGTCACGGGCCGGCGTTCGGCCTTGACCGTCAGCATGTTCCGCTCGACGTCGATGTCGATCGCGTCCGCGGTGACACCGGGAAGGTCGAAGGCCACCACGTACTCGTCACCTTCGCGGTAGGCGTCCATCGCCATCGCCGACGGCCTCGACCAGGTGCCCGGGCCCATCAGCTGCTGGGCCAGCCGGTCCAGCTCACGGAAGGGGTCAGTGCGCATCAACATGGAAAAACACCTCCAGAGGTTCGGGCAGTTGCTGCCAATGCGCCTCACTGAAACCGTTGTAACATGTCATCCAATGGATGACAAACATGGTGTCGTCCACATGACGACAATCCGAGGGAGGTGTCCGTGACCCCGGCCGACCAGCCGTCCTCGTCCAGCACCAATGCCCACAGCCCGGCGTCGTTCCTCGCCGCCGCGGCGGCCCTCCACGCCATAGACGACGCACTGCGCACCGCCCAGCACGAGGCCCCCGACACCCTCGGCGCCGGGCCGGCACCGGAGCAGGCCCTGGCCTCCCTGTTGCTGCTGCGGCAGGTCCGTGAGCAGCTCGCCGGTTGGGAGACCGGTCTGATCGAAACGGCCCGCGACGCGGGCGCCAGCTGGGCCGACCTCGCCCACCCCCTCGGTGTCGCCAGCCGACAGGCCGCCGAGCGCCGCTACCTGCGCGGCCGCCCGGGCCCCGCCGGGACCACCGGCGAACAGCGCGTGACGGCCACCCGACAGGCCCGCGCCGCGGAACGCACCACCGCCACCTGGGCCCGCCGCAACGCTGCCGACTTGCGCCGCCTCGCCGGTCAGATCACCGCACTCACCGACCTTCCCCCCGCCGCCCGCCGCCCGGTCGGCGAGCTCCACACAGCCCTCGCCCACGACGACCCCGCCGCCCTCATCGCCCCTCTGGCCGCCACCCGCCGCCACCTGACCACGGCCCACCCCGACCTCGCCGCGCGGCTCGACACCCTCACGCCGCCCTAGCCCCGCCCACACGCGCCGCGCGGCGCCGAAGAGGCACAGTCGGCGCTGCGGCGGCCGACCAAGGCGGCGGCCCGCAAGCTCCCCGCCGCGCTGGTCGACCAGTGAAGACGTCCCAACCGGCGACGCGGTCGCCGTCCAGCAGGTCGTTGATCTCACCCTCGGCGAGGACGTCGCGCGCATCGCCCACGGACATGCCGAGCGGGCCGGCCCCGGCCTTTCAGGCGGCCTGGCCGACGCGCCCCGTCGCCACTTCAGCTCAGGCGGTGACCGCAGTGGAGCACGCTGGGCCACCACGGCCGCCGTTCCACACTGCCGGGCGGCACGCTCGGCGCGAGCCCCCTGAGGGCGGCCGCCTCGATGGCCGCGGCCTGGTGTGGGCGCTGGAGACGGACGGCGTCGATCGGAGCGGGCAGGTCACCAGGCGCGGTCGACCATCACGCTCTGGAGCACGGCGGCGAACCCGGTCGGCTCGCGCCCGTCACGAGGGCGCGGCCGCGGTGCGGGGCTTCGTCTTGCCGGACGCGCTCTCGGCGGCCACGTTGGCGCACGCCGTGAGCAGCGATCCTCCCCCGGCAACGCCGTCCTGCGCGTCGTACGCAGCCTCGCCACCCTCCACCCCGCACGCTCCAGCCGTAGATCGCGATCTTGCTGGTGGGGTCGTGTGGTCCGGAGTGCTCCAGTTGGTTGTGGGACATGGATCGAGAGAGAGGCATCCTGGACAACCTCGGGTCGGAACCGTGCCGATCGCGGGCGCGCAGCCGGATCGAGCCTTTGGAGCCTTTGACGTCCACTGCTGCCCGGAGGCCGGACCCGCGCGGCACCCGCCGTCCTCTACCCGAGCGTGAGCATCGCCTCGGTGACCTCGCCGACCGCCGCATCGGGGATCGCAGTGGCGGCTTCATTGAGGACGAGCAGCCGTGCCCCGGGGATCTCGCGCGCGATCGCCTCGCCGTTGCCGACGGGGAAGAACCGGTTGCGGCGGCCGTGGACGACGAGCGTGGGGACCTTGATCTCGGGCAGGCGCTCGCGCCAGCGGGGTTTGCAGTCGAGCCTGGAGAACACCATGCCCATCTGGTTGGCCATCTGGACCGGAGGTGCGGTGCCGGGCGTGCGGTCCCAGATACGTGCAGCGACTGCGCGCGCGGCGGCGGGGTCGTCGCCGAGGATCTCAGCACCGGCGGCGGCGAACTCCGCAACCGCCTCGCGGTCGGTCCAATCGGGCATCGGACGCGCGAACAGCCGGCTCATCGTCGCCTGGTCATGGTCGGGAAGGTCATCGTCGGGCGGGCCGGGGGCAACCGCGCGGGTGCCGACCAGGGTGAGCGCCGAGAACGCGCCCGGATGGTCGAGCACGGCCACCTGGGCGACCATCCCGCCGACGCCGATCCCCGCGAGGTGCGCAGGCCCCCCGCCGAGTGCGTCGGCAAGGGCCGCCGCGTCAGCGGCGAGGTCACGCAGGGTGTAGGCGGGCGCCTCCGGATCCCTCGTCGTGGACTCCCCGCTGTCGCGCAGGTCGTAGCGCACCACGCGGCGCCCGCCGGCGGCGAGGCGCTCGCACAGCGCGTCGGGCCAGGAAAGCATCGTCGTCCCGCCCGCGAGCAGGACGAGTGGCGCGTCGTCGTCACCGAACGACTCGATGCCCAAGGCGATCTCATTGGTGTTGACAGTGGTCATCGGATCACCGGAAGACGTCGTAGGTCAGGTGCGTCGTGGTCGATGTCGAGATTACGCTCCGCTGCACCGGCGTGCGTGGCGCTTCGGCGGTGAACAGTGGTGTCCCGGCGCCCAGAATGATGGGCGCGAGGTGCAGCGCCAGCGCGTTGGCCACCGCCGCCCATGAGTATGACGTCGAGGTCCTTGCCGCTGTCCGGCAACGCCGCCTCGGCCAGCTCGCGAGCGGCGGTGACGGCGTCGGGCAGACCAGTGGTGACGAACGTCCAGTCGAGGGTGGTTGTCCTTGGTTGTCCGCACTGACTCCGGCGGCGAGCTCGTCACGACGACGAACGCGAGCTTGCCGACCTCGCCGACGCCGTAGCCGGACTGTCGTCCCACCCTTTCGGTCGGTCGAGAACGTCGAAGCGGTGGCCGGTCGAGGACGACGGTGCCCGAGCGGGCGGTTCCCTCGCGAAGGCCCCGGCGGTCGTCGGGGTCGCCGGGGTCGTCGGAAAACGCTCACGTGTGCAGGGCGCCCCGCTGCGGCACTGTGCGGTTGAACTCACGCCGTACGGCCCACCGGTCGGGCCGGGACACTGTGGAGGGAGGGAGGCAGGCCGGCGCGCTCGGCCCGCGCCCGGCGAAGGGCGGCGGCTTCGGACGCGGCGGCCTGGCGGCGACGCTGAGCGCGAGCCGCCTCGATCAGGGTCGGCGCATCGTCCGGGACGACGTCGGGCTCGGGTAGGGCACGACGGCTGGGCTCACGCATCGCCTTTGTCTGCCGCTCCACGACCTTCGCGATTCCCGGGCCGATCCGCGGGCGCGGCCGATCGGTGTGCGGCCGCAGCGAGTTGCCGAGGCCTTGCCGGAGCCTTGCCTGGCCTGCGCGCACGGCTCGCCGTGCGGATGGCGGGCATGACTGACACCAGTACCACGATCAGCCGCGACAGCGTCCCCGGCCCGGTGAGCCGCCTGATCGCGCTCATCGCCCCGCAGAAGACAGCCGAAGCCGCACCCGAAGCGCGCCTGATCGGCGGCCTCGGCTACCACTCGCTCGCCCTGGCCGAGCTGGGCTTCACCATCGAGGACGGCTTCGGCCTCGACGCGCTGCCCCCGGAGCGCACCATGGCCCTGGAGCGGGTCGGCGACATCGTCGCGCTCGTCGAGGAGGGAGCAGCCGCCGGCGCGGCAGTGCTGCCCGAACCGGTCGACGTGGCCGCGATCTTCGCCCGGTACGGCACGGAGTGGACCTTGGCCGCCTGATCTCCGGACGCTCCGGATCGGCGCAGCGCCCTCAGGCCACGGACGCGGCCCGGCGCCGTACCAGGAGGTCCTGCACAGCGAGGGTCACCGCCAGGTACAGGTGGAGCGTCGAGGCCCCGAGCAGACCGGCCCTCGTGGTGTGGTCGATCCACTCGCCGAGGCCGATGTGCACCGCGAGGGAGGCGAGCCACAGGACCATGGCGGCCGGCGCCCCCGTGCGAAGCATCCGCCCTTCGGGCGCCCGCCACACCGTCACCATGCGGGCCCGCGCGACGCCGAACCCGGCCGCGGCGAGGAAGCTCGCGGCCAGCAGGGCGACGGTGACGGTGCCCGGCGCGTGCTCCTTCACCACGGAGACCACCCCGAAGGCGAGCGCGACCACCCCGAGCACGCCGAGGACCCCCAGCAGAACCACACCGCCCTTGCCGTGCACGGGCCGGGTGCGCAGTTGCCTGCGGATCACCAGCGCGACGATCACGATCCCGATGACGATGCCGGCGTTGTTCACGGCCGGATCCCCCCTTGCTGCACGAGCTCATGACGGCCGCAGGAGTGTACGTAAACGTTCCCAAGGTCTGCTTCATCAGCCGGAACGTGTGCTCCAGGTCGAATCTTCGCAGGACCGCCTGCCGGCGCACGTGGACGTCCTCGCCGGTCAGGCCGGTGGCGGAGGACCACAACCACAGCGGCAGCGGGTCGTTGCCGCCGGGCAGCCGGTCGGCCTCCAGGCGGATCAGCGCGCCCTCGATGATGGGCAGTTCTCCGGTGTGGTCGATCCATGTGGAGCGGGTGGTCAGGCGGGTCCACCGCGAGCACCAGGCGCCCGGCGCCGGACTGCGGCATGGGCAGATGGCCAGCACCTGCCGCAGCTGCGGCACATCGACGTTCCCGCAGTTCAGCGCGTCGTACGTACATGGCGCCGTGCCCGCGCCGGTGCTCGGCCACCAGCGTCAGATCCACCGGCGCCGTCACCCGCCCGTCCGCACACAGCAACGCGTCCACCAACTCGGAAGCGCGACGCCACCGCCGGAAGATGAAGAAGACGCCACCGCCGGAAGATGAAGAACTGGTCTAAAACGAGCCGAGCCCCCCTGCGTCTGCGATAGCAGCAGAGTTTTGAGAGATGGAGTTAGCGCTCCTCAGAGCTTCTGCCTTGTCCCACTTCGGGCCACCACCCGCCTCGGGGGCATCCTGGAGGATACTGATGAGTTTGCCCGAGGCGTCTGAAATGGCGGCAGAGTTCTGAGCGATGGCGTTCATGTTGACGTGAACGATGCCGGCAGGCTGCTATACGCCCCGTAGCAGATGCCTGCGAGGCTCGCCGATGCGTCGTACGCATGGCCCATTGACGCCGAAGGCATGGCGTTGAAGCTAGTTGAAAAGGTGGCCAGGCCCTGAATCTACTCCGGTGCCACTGTGACGCCAGAGTCCCAGGGAAGAGGACGTGATCCGCTGGGGCAGCCCGCTGCAAGTCATGCGACTGGAACGAAGCCCTGATCTGCATGTGGCGCCCGCCTGATTGAGCTGGAACTCGACCAAGGGCTTGAACCCGACAGCGCACGAAGTTGCGGCCGTCCTTGCGGCACACCCTGTCAGCACGAGCACGCATGTCTGCGCTGCCCGATGCTGCACGTGAACCCCAAGATGCTGCCACGTCTCGACGAATTGGAGAAAGATCTGCAAGCCCGCAGGCAGCAAGCCGAGACCGAGGGGTGGCTGGGCGAAATCGAAGGCACCGACCTTACGCTTCAGTTCCTCCACGAGAAGCGCGAGCAGGACGCGCGGTCGGAGCAACCGGGCCGCTCGGTCGCCCTCGGGATGCCCTCCGTCCCGGCTCGCCCCTGACCCCGGTCCCGGCCAGTCGGTCGTGCAACACTGCGGTAGCGATTCTCCGTATCGATCGGTTACATCACGAGAGTGAACGCGACCGCGTGTCGCGGAGGCACGTGGTTTTCGCTCTGGTGTGATTTCAAGCTGAGCCACAGGTTGAGCGCCTCGGCTCCGGAGTGACGTTCGAGAGGTAGCACTCATTGGGATCGCACGCCTGGTGGGAGGACCTGCCCAAGGTCAAGTGGCCCGACGTTCCGCCGAACGTCACCACGCGTGGAACGTGGTACGAGCAGAGCATGCGCAGCGCCCGTTGGAAGGCCAGGCTGCTGGATCTGGCGATCCTGGTTCTGGCTTCGGGGGTGCCGTTCGCCGTCGCGATCAAAGCCGGCAACTGGGTTGTTGCGCTTCTGGGATCCCTTACCTCCCTACTTGCAGGGATGCGCCATGTCTTCGACCCGCAGGGAGACTGGATCTCTTTCACCCGGGCGAACCTGCAGATCGAAACCGAGGTGGTCCGCTACAAGCAAGCCTTGGATGAGTACAGCGACCCGGCCGCCGCCCCAGGAATGCTTGCTGCACGCGTTGAAAAGATCACCGCAGAGGAGACAGGCGCCTGGACTCAGCGCCTCCCCCGCCCTGCCACCCCGGAAACCAAGCATTAGCGACAACGCCGACCGCGTCGACTCTCCGAAGTACGAGCCAGCCATGCGCGACCGTCTGGCCGATAGAGGATCATCTTCGCGGCCACGCTCACACTGGTCGCCACGCTCACCACAACGGTCAAGACGATCTCGGCCTTGCGTCGTCACATACAGTGACCATCTCCCGCCGGTCTCCATTGCCGCCCCGCCTCTCAACGGCGTCCGCCAAGAGCCGCGCCACTCACCTGACGGCTGGTCAGCAAAGTCGGCAACAAGTCAGCATCCGACCCGCCGGAACCCGCCACGGCCCGCCCGCAAGCGCCAAGATCGCACGACCGTAAGATCGCACCCCTCTCGCGTCCCCCACCCACCGAAGCTCCGATCCGGTGACCACGCACCGGGAGCCCTCCCTTGTACGAGTCACACAATCGGACCCGGGCATCGGTGCCTCCGTCAGAGAAGAAAGGTGACAAGACCGAGGTCACCTCAGCGCATTCCCGGCCGCCTCCCCATGGCCATGCCACGATGACCAGGTGATACCCGGTGGCCCGGCGGGAATGTCTTGATGCCCTCCGGTGTCGCCGCCTCGCACACGCCTTACCCACAGCCTCACTGACGCACGTGACAGGAGTGGATCCCCGCCATGCCCAGCACCCCCTCCCCCGAGGCCACCGCGCAGATCGGCGTCACCGGGCTCGCCGTCATGGGCAGCAACCTCGCCCGGAACTTCGCCCGGCACGGGCACACCGTCGCCCTCCACAACCGCACCTACGCCAAGACTGAGGCACTCGTCGGCGAGCACGGCCACGAGGGGGACTTCGTCCCGGCCGAGTCCGCGGAGGAGTTCGTCGCCGCCCTGCAGAAGCCGCGCCGGATCGTCGTCATGGTCAAGGCGGGTGCCCCGACGGACGCTGTCATCGACGAGTTCGCCGCGCTCCTGGAGCCCGGCGACGTCATCATCGACGGCGGGAACGCCCACTTCGCCGACACCCGCCGCCGCGAGAAGGCCCTCCGCGACAAGGGCATCCACTTCGTCGGCGCCGGCATCTCCGGCGGCGAGGAAGGCGCCCTCCACGGGCCCAGCATCATGCCCGGCGGATCGGAGGAGTCCTACAACTCCCTCGGCCCGCTGCTCGAAAGCATCGCGGCCAAGGCGAAGGACGGCACGCCCTGCTGCACCCACATCGGCCCCGACGGCGCCGGACACTTCGTCAAGATGGTGCACAACGGCATCGAGTACGCCGACATGCAGCTCATCGCCGAGGCGTACGACCTGCTGCGCAACGTCGCCGGCTACGAGCCGGCCCGGATCGCGGAGACCTTCCGCACCTGGAACACCGGCCGCCTGGACTCGTATCTGATCGAGATCACCGCCGAGGTGCTGTCCCACACGGACGCCACCACCGGCCGCCCGTTCGTGGACGTGGTGGCCGACGAGGCCGAGCAGAAGGGCACCGGACGCTGGACGGTGCAGACCGCGCTGGACCTCGGGGTCCCCGTCTCGGGCATCGCCGAGGCCGTCTTCGCCCGTTCCCTGTCCGGGCACGGCGACCTGCGCCGGGCCGCGCGCGAACTGCCCGGCCCCGGGCGGGAGTCCCTCTCCCCGCAGGCTGCGGAGGAGTTCGCCGCCCGGGTCGAGGAGGCGCTGTACGCGTCGAAGGTCGTCTCGTACGCCCAGGGCTGGAACATGATCGCCGCGGCGAGCGCGGAGTACGGCTGGGACATCGACCTCGGCGGCGTGGCCGCCATCTGGCGCGGCGGCTGCATCATCCGGGCCGCGTTCCTCGACCGCATCCGCGCCGCGTTCGCCGCCGACCCGCAACTGCCCACCCTGCTCGCCGACAAGGGGTTCGCCGACGAGGTCGGGCGGGCGCAGGACTCCTGGCGCACGGTCGTCACCACTGCCGTCGGCCGCGGCGTGCCCACCCCTGGTTTCTCGGCCGCGCTCGCGTACTACGACGCTCTGCGGGCGGAGCGGCTGCCCGCGGCCCTCACCCAGGGGCAGCGCGACTTCTTCGGCGCCCACACCTACCGGCGCACGGACCGCGAGGGGTCGTTCCACACGCTGTGGGGCGGCGACCGCAGCGAGGAGAAGACCGGCTGAGGGGCGGGACCCCGGCTGGCTGAGGGGCGGCATCCCGATCGGCTGTGGGCGGGATCCCGATCGGCCGAGGGGCGGGAATCCGGTCGGCCGAAGAGCCGGAAGCCGACCGGCCGAAAAGGGAGGATCGGGTCAACTGGAGGGGGTACGCGCCGCGATACCCCCGGATGGCCGTACGTAGGGGTGTGTCCGATCTTGTCGGTTCTGCCCTGACCTGCGTCTTTGCAGGTCAGGGAATTGTTAGTGCCGACCTTGGCGTAGACCGCGCGAGGGACGTGGGCTTAACTTATGCGCTATGACCTCCCCCCGCAGCACCTACGGCGGCGGCTACTACGCCTCGTCGTCGTTCCCGGACACCCCGATTTACGACAGCCTCGTCGCCGAGCGGGGGACCCCGCAGATCGCCCCGATCCGCGTGTCGTCGCCGTACGACGGCGGTGGCAGCAACCTGCCCGCGCTCCCCGCCCTGCCCTCCGGCCCGTCCGGGGCCCAGGCCCACCAGGCCCCGCAGCCGTCCTACGGCGGTCAGGGCGGCGCGCCGTACGGCTATCCCGCGCCCGGTCCGCAGCAGCCCTCGGGGCTGCAGCAGGCGGCCGCGCCGTACATCCCGCAGCAGCAGCCTCCGCGCGCCTACCCGGCCCCGCAGCCGCAGCAGTACCAGCAGCAGCGGCCCGGAGGGGCGCCGGCGGGTCCGGCCGGTTATGACGCGATGCGCCCGGTCGCGCCCCGCCCGGCGGCCGCGCAGTACGAGGATCCGTACAACCGCCAGTACCCGAATCAGGGGGGTTACTGACCGTTCGAACCGCTGTGACTGCTCTGCCGGGTTCTGCGGGGCGGTCCGGCGACGCGGTCCGGCGGCAGGCGCGGGGGTCCCGCTGCGGTGCGCGGAGGTATTCGTTCAACCGCCCGATCAGGGTGGCAAGATGACCGTATGTCCACGCCTGTGCTGACCGCGGTCCATTTCTATCCCGTCAAGTCGCTGGCGGGGTGCGCCGTGCGCGAGGCGGCCGTGGAGCCGTGGGGTCTGTCCGGGGACCGCCGGTGGATGCTGGCCGGCGCCGACGGCATGATGATCACCCAGCGGCAGCAGCCGAGACTCGCCCTGGCCTCGGCGCAACCGCTCCCCGGCGGCGGCGTCCGGCTCGCCGCGCCCGGCGCGGATCCGCTCGACGTCGCCGTGCCCGGCCCCGTGGAAGCGGGCGGCACCGTCACGGTGCAGGTGTTCCGGGACAAGATCGAGGCGGTTCCCGCCGGAGCCGCCGCCGATGCGTGGGTCAGTGCGTTCCTGGGGTTCGAGGCCCGGCTCTTCCACATGGACGAGCCGGCGGCCCGCCGCGGCATCGACCCCGAGTTCTCCCGTCCCGGCGAGACCGTGAGCTTCGCCGACGGCTATCCGCTGCTGGTGACCACCCTGGCCTCCCTCGACGCCCTCAACGCACTCGTCGCCGGCGGCGACCTGCCCGGCGAGGGCCCGCTGCCCATGGACCGCTTCCGCCCGAACGTGGTGATCGGCGGCACCGGGGCGTGGGCCGAGGACGACTGGCGGCGCGTGCGGATCGGCGAGGTGACGTTCCGGGCGGTCAAGCCCTGCGGCCGGTGCGTCGTCACCACGACCGACCAGCGCACGGCCGAGCGCGGCAAGGAGCCCCTGCGCACGCTCGCCCGGCACCACCGGATCGACGGCAAGGCCGTGTTCGGCAAGAACCTCATCCCGGAGCACACCGGGATCCTGCGCGTGGGCGACGACGTCGAGATCCTCGACTGAGCCCGCGCCCCCTCCCCTCCCCCTCGCTTCTCCCCTTCTCCCCCGCTTCTCCTCCCCGTCCTCCCGTTCCGGCTGCGCACCGCACTCCCCTCCCTGCCGCCACCCGCCGGCCACCGCCCGCCACCCGTCAACGCACGGCCCCGAACGGCATCCGGAGGGGGTGATTTTGCTCTCTCCGCCGTCTTCCTCCGCATGCGATGCCCTGTGTGAGGTATTTACGGACCCGGAAGGGGGTGAGCATGGTGCGCGCTACGGCACTCGCATGGCGATGGCGGCGCAATCCCCTGCGTCGCCGGACCGATGTCCTGGAATCCTGGGTGGGATTGGCCGCCGTGGTGCTCATGCTGCTCGCGAGCCCGGTCACCGGCTGGGTGACGGGGTCGCTCGCCCACGAGGCCCTGCGGCACACGGTCCGCGAACAGCACCGGCACCGGCACCTGGTGACGGCGACGACCGTGCGGGCCCTGCACGGCAGGCCCGCCGAAACCGACCGCGAAGCCACCGCGAACCGCGACGGACACCATCGGGTGGTCGCCCGGTGGGCCGGCCCGGACGGCAAGGAGCACTCCGGCGTCGTCTCGGTGCGCCATCGCACGCGCCCCGGGCAGCCGTTCCCGCTGTGGACGGACGACCACGGACGGCTCTCGGGCCGCCCGTTGGACTACGACACGGCCGCCATCCACGCCGGACTGGCGGGCGCCGGAGCGGCCACCGGCGCCTGCGGCCTGGTGGAGGCGGTGCGCCGGCTGGTCGTATGGCGGCTCATGCAGCGGCGGTACGCCCACTGGGACCGTGCGTGGGAACGCGCCGGGCAGACCTGGGGCCGGGCGGACGCAGGCAGCTGACCGGTCAACTCCCGGGGCTCGCGCGCGCTACGGTGGCTACGGTGACCGGCGCGCTACCGGCCGGCCCCGGGTGAACGCACGCACGAGGTGGGGGCACAGCAGCGCCATGGCAGAGGGCTCCGTCCAGGTGACGCATACCGGCACGTCGCGTTGGCGGCGGCGCACGGGCGAGTACGACTCCCTCGCCTCGGCTCTGGAAGCGGCGGTGGACGGGGACGTGCTGTCCGTCGCCCCCGGCACCTACCGGGAGAACCTGGTCGTCACCCGCGCGGTGACGCTGCGCGGCGCGGAGGGCTCGCGCGGCAGCGTGCGCATCGCGCCCGCCGACGGAGTGGCCCTGACCGTACGGGCGTCCGCGGCGCTGCAGGACCTGCACATCGAGGGGCACGACGCCGCGGCACCCGCGCTCGTCGTCGAGGACGGGGCGCCGGAGCTGGCCGGCCTGCGGATCGTGGCGCGCTCGGCGGTGGGCATCGAGGTGCGCGGCGGCTCCCGGCCCACCGTGCGCCACTGCACCGTCGACAACGCCGGCGGCGTCGGCATCAGCGTGCTGGACGGCTCGGGCGGCGTCTTCGAGGACTGCGAGGTGGTGGCTGCCGGGCAGGCGGGGTTCGCGGTGCACGGCGGGGCGCATCCGCGCCTGGAGCGCTGCCGGGTGCACCACGCCTCGGGCGAGGGGTTGTCGCTCACGGGCGAGGGCAGTTCGCTGGAGGCGGTCGGCTGCGAGGTGTACGAGGTGCGCGGGGCCGGGGTGCAGGTGGCCTCCCGGGCGGCCGGCCGGCTGACCGACTGCCGCGTGCACCGCACGTCCGGCGACGGGGTGAGGCTGGACACGGACGCCGTGCTCTCGCTGGTGGACTGCGACATCCACGACGTGCCGGAGAACGGGGTGGACCTCAGGTCCCGTTCGGTGCTGTCGATGACGCGCTCGGCGGTGCGCCGGTTCGGGCGCAACGGCCTGTCCGTGTGGGACCCGGGCACGCGCGTGGACGCCGACCTGTGCGAGATCCACGACAGCAAAGGCGACTATCCGGCGGTGTGGATCAGCGACGGGGCGACGGTCTCCCTCGGCTCCTGCCGGGTGCACGACGTGCCGGACGCCCTGTTCGTCCTGGACCGCGGCTCGCACGTCGACGTGGTCGACAGCGACCTCGCGCAGGTCCGCAACGCGGCCGTGTCGGTGAGCGACGGGGCGACGGCCCGGCTCGCGGGCTGCCGGATCCGCGAAGTGGGTACGGGCGCATGGTTCCGCGACCACGGCAGCGGCGGCTCCATGGCCGACTGCACCATCGACGCCGCAGCGACCGGCGTCATCGTCACCAAGGGCGCCGACCCCACCGTCGAACAGTGCGTGGTGAGTTCACCCGTGGAGGCGGGCTTCTACGTCTCGGCCGGGGGCCGGGGCACGTTCCACGAGTGCCGGGTGACGGGCAGCGGCGGCTACGGCTTCCACGTCATCGACGGCTGCCGGTCGACTCTCACGCGCTGCCGCACGGAGCGCTGCGAGCGCGGGGGTTACGAGTTCGCGGAGGCCGGCCCGGTCAGCGAGGGCTGTACGAGCGACGAGGCGGTGACGTCCGCGGCGGTCGCGGCGGTGCCCTCCGGGGCGGCGGGCGGCGGGAGATCGGTCGTGACGGCCGTACCGCGGGCGACGGTGCTGCCGGTGGCCGTGCCGGTGCAGCGCTCGGCCGAGGAGGCGCCGCCAGCGACCGTCCCGGAGGGCGCGCGGGCCTCGGCGACGGTGCTGCGCGAACTGGACGCCCTGGTGGGCCTGGAGAGCGTCAAGAAGGAGGTCCGCGCCCTCACGGACATGATCGAGGTCGGGCGGCGCCGGCAGCTGGCCGGGCTGAAGGCCGCCTCGGTGCGCCGGCACCTGGTCTTCACGGGCTCCCCCGGCACGGGCAAGACGACGGTGGCCCGCCTCTACGGCGAGATCCTCGCCTCGCTCGGGGTGCTGGAGCGCGGCCACCTGGTGGAGGTCTCCCGCGTGGACCTGGTGGGCGAGCACATCGGCTCGACGGCCATCCGCACCCAGGAGGCGTTCGACCGGGCCCGCGGGGGCGTGCTGTTCATCGACGAGGCGTACGCGCTCGCCCCCGAGGACTCGGGGCGGGACTTCGGCCGGGAGGCCATCGACACGCTGGTGAAGCTGATGGAGGACCACCGGGAAGAGGTCGTGGTGATCGTCGCCGGCTACACCGACGAGATGGACCGCTTCCTGACGGTCAACCCCGGAGTGGCCTCGCGCTTCTCACGCACCATCACCTTCGACGACTACGCTCCGGAGGAGCTGCTGCGCATCGTGCAGCAGCAGGCGGACGAGCACGAGTACCGGATCGGGGCCGGGGCGTCCGAGGCGCTGCTGCAGTACTTCACGGACATCCCCAGGGGGCCGGCGTTCGGCAACGGCCGTACGGCCCGGCAGACGTTCGAGGCGATGGTCGAGCGGCACGCGGGCCGGGTGGCGCAGCTGACCGACCCGAGCACCGACGACCTCACCCTGCTCTACGCCGAGGACCTGCCCGCGCTGCCCTGACGGGGCGCCGGTATCCAGGCGGCGAGGCGGGCCAGCAGGGCCGCGCGGGTCCGGGCGAACTCGGGGTCGGACTGGTAGTGGGAGTGGCCGAGGATGGCCGCGGGCAGCGGGTGCTCGGCCGTACGGCCGTAGGCGAGGGGGTCCTTGAGGGGGCCGCGGTCCACGGCGGTGGCGGCGGGGGCCTCCCCGGGCAGGCGGACGGGGCCCCCGATGGGGTCCGTGAGCCGCCACAGATTGCACCAGCAGTGGATGTCGTCGTGCAGCGCGGCGAGCTTCACGGGCCCGAAGTAGGCGGGGAACCAGCGTCCGTAGAGCCGCTCCAGGGGCGATCCGTAGGTGAGCAGGGCGACCCGGCCGCGGGTGGCGGCGGGCAGCTGCCAGACGGCGGCCGCGGCGAGGACGCTGCCCTGGGAGTGGCCGGAGATGACGAGCCGGCCGCCCGTGCGCTCGGTCCAGGTCCGCATCCGCCAGGTGAGGTCCGGGACGGCGCGCTCCGCGTAGCAGGGCGGGGCGAAGGGGTGGGCGGCGCGCGGCCAGAAGGTGCCGACGTCCCAGAGGATGCCGACGGTGCGGCGGGCGGCGGGGTCGCGGTAGGCGCGGCGGCCCCAGGCGATCAGCAGGACGAAGCCGAGGCCGACGCACCAGGATCCGAGCGCCTGGGCGGTCTGGGCCACGTCCTCGACGATGCGTGCGGTGCCGGCGGCGGCCCGCCCCGGCACGTCGTGCGTGCTCCAGGCTCCGGCAACCGCACCGCCGCCGAGGAGGAGCGTGAGCACGGCGACCGTGCCGAGGACCCAGGGGGTGGCGTCGGTGAGGCCGGCGCGGGCGACGGTGCCGGCGATGGCGCGGGTGCGCGCACGGTCGTGGCCCTCGCCGGGATAGCCGTCGGGGACCGTGCGGCACAGGCGCTCGCGCAGGCGCAGGGTGCGCACCACGAGGACGAGGAGCAGCAGGAACAGGACCGCGAGGAGCGGCGGGATGACGGACGCCTGCCAGGTGAGCAGGGGCGGCGGTCCGCCGATCGGGCCGTCGCCCATGCCGGGGGTGGCCGGGCCGTCGAGCCAGTCGGCGACGCGCTGGGCGACGCCTGCGGTCATGACGCCGCCGAGGGCGCAGGCGAGGGTGGCGACGGCGGGGCCCGCGAGCCCTCCCAGGGGCGTCCGCTCGGCGGGGGCGGCGCGGTGCAGGCGGCGGGCGGCGAGCGCGAGGAGGAGGACGAGGGCGCCCTGGCCGAGGGCGATCAGGCCGAAGACGCGGTCGCCGGGGAGCATGCCGCGGGACTGCCAGCCGGGCCGGTCCCAGGCGGCGTAGGCGGCGGCGAGGAGGAGCAGGCCGAGCGCGGTGAAGGGCAGGGCGGCGACGGTGAACCGGTCGAGGGTGTCGTCCGGGGCGCCCTCGCTGCGGCCGCGGCGGCAGACGGCGTGGACGACGAACACGGCGGCAGCGGCCAGGACGGCGATGAGGGACCACCCCAGGGCGTCGAGCACGGTGCTGCCGCCGGGTGCGCGATCGTGGCGTGAGGCGGCCTGGGCGAGGAAGGCGGCGACGGTGAGCAGGGCGGCGGCCGTGTGGGCGGCGCGCAGGCGGGCGACGATGCGCCGCCCGTACCAGAAGCCGGGCAGGCACAGGGCGGGGCGGCCGCCGGCCGTACGGGTGTCCTCGTCGGAGCCGGCGCGGCCGGGGACCTGGGCTTCGTAGGCCCTCCAGGTGCGGCGGGAGAGGAGCCAGAGCAGGCCGGTCAGGGCCGTGGGCACGGCGGCGGCGAGGGCGAGCCTGCGGCCGGGCGGGCTCCACCAGCCGTGCCGGTCGGCCGACATGAAGCCGAGCCAGGCCTTGTCCGAGGAGCACGCGTGCGTGCCCGCGCACTGCCACGCCGTCAGGTCGAGGGCCACCTCGCAGGCTGCGGCGGTGAGCAGCACGGTGAGGGTGAGGGCGACGAGCCGCACCAGCAGACCGTAGGCCCGGACGGTGCGGGGGCGGCCCTCGGAGGTGGGGCGCATCCAGTGGGCGAGGTTGATGACCATGAAGGGCAGCAGCATCAGCCACAGGGCGCGGGAGCCGTCGCCGGAGGTGAGGTTGGACCAGACGTAGGCCTCCCGGACCGGTTCGCTCCGCTGGTCGCCGGGGCGGGTCTCCGCGTCGAGGTCGGCGACACGGCGGTGGATGCCGGCGATGCCGTCTCCCGTGACGCGCTCGGTGCGCGGATCGCCCAGCATGGCCTGCGGCGTGGCACCGCCGACGCCGTGCACGAGCAACTCCAGCGCGAGCCCTGAGGAGTTCGCCGGAGGCGCATGCACCGCTGATGGGTCCTCTAATGCGTCCTCCTGCACCTGCCCGGGCGCTTCCGCCGCTTGCCCGTGTGCTTCCGCCGCTTTCCTGTTCGCTCGCTCTTCCGGTGCCACCGCGTCCCCCGATCCCGGTGTGGTTCTCCCTCCACCAGCATGGTGCCGGTGGGCACTGACAATCGGCCGCAGCCGGTGGGCGAGGCCCAATCGTGATCCGGCCGAACGGAGACGATCGCCGGGGCGGCGCGCGTGGGAGGATGAGCGCGCACGACTGCCGGTGGCTGACCGGAAAGGACGGGCCGGGTGAGCGACAACCAGAATCTCCTGGCGGAGCAGCGGCGTGCGCTGATCCTCGACGAGGTCAGGAGGCGCGGTGGGGTGCGGGTCAACGAACTGACGCGGAGGCTCAATGTCTCGGACATGACGGTCCGTCGCGACCTCGACGCCCTGGCCCGGCTGGGCGTGGTGGAGAAGGTGCACGGCGGTGCGGTTCCGGTCGCGGAGGCGACGACGCACGAGCCCGGGTTCGAGGCCAAGTCGGCGCTGGAGCTGGCCGCCAAGGAGGACATCGCGCGGGCGGCGGCGCGGATGGCTCCGCCGGGCGGTGCGATAGCCCTGGCGGGCGGGACGACGGTGTTCGCGCTGGCCCAACGGCTGGTGGACGTACCGGATCTGACGGTGGTGACGAATTCGGTGCGGGCGGCCGACGTCTTCCACAGCGCGCAGCGGCCGGTGACGGCGGCGGGCCCGTCGGCCCGGCCGGGGGCGGCGACGGTGGTGCTGACGGGCGGGGTGCGTACGCCTTCGGACACGCTGGTGGGGCCCGTCGCGGACGCGGCGATCCGCTCCCTGCACTTCGACGTGCTGTTCATCGGGGTGCACGGGATCTCCGCGGAGGCGGGCCTGTCGACGCCGAACCTGGCGGAGGCGGAGACCAACCGGCACTTCGTGCGGTCGGCGCGGCGCGTGGTGGTCCTCGCGGACCACACCAAGTGGGGGACGGTGGGGCTCAGTTCGTTCGCCCTGCTGGACGAGGTGGACGCGCTCGTCACGGATGCGGGACTGCCGGAGACGGTGCGGCGGGAGATCGCCGAGCGGCTGCCGGAGCTCGTGGTGGCGGATGCTTCCGGTGACTCCACCACATGCGACGGCGTGCGGGGCTAAGGTATCGGCACCCGGCAGGCCGCCGACCCTTTGGGGGTTCTCTCGATGGTGTACCGACTGCGCCCGGTGGGGCTGGACTTCGTCGCGAACGCACCGCTGCGGGTGGTTCTGGCCTCCCGTACGGCGGCCGCGCCGGAGGAGGTCTTCCGGGCCCTGGCACTGGACGTTCCGGGCTGGACGCGCTGGTTCCGTGCGGTGACGCTGGCGCGGCCCGTGCAGCGGGCCGGGGACGAGGGCCGGGAGGTTCACCTGCTGGGCGGGGTGCGCTTCATGGAGACGGTGATGGCGGCCGAGCCCTCGCACCGGTACGCGTACCGCATCGACGTGACGAACGTGCCCGGGGTGCGGGCAATGCTGGAGGAGTGGCAGCTGCTGCCCTCGGGGACGGGCACGGTGGTCCGGTGGACGGTCGCGCTGGACGCCCCCGCCGCGGTGCGGCTGCTGGTGGCACTGGGGCGGCCGGGGCTCAGGCACGCCTTCCGTGACGCGTTGCTGACGCTCGACCGGCGCCTGGCGGCGATGCGGGGCGGAACGCGCTGATCGGGGGTCCCGCCAGTATTTGCCTCCGTCCCGGCCGCGGCGCCTGATGACGTTCGAACGGATGGCTGAGCACCGGCATTCGTACGCGATGGTGCACGACGAAGTAGTACGCCACTGGGGACGATCGCCAGTACTCCCTCCTCGTCGAGGCGGGATGCCGTCTCAGGCGGCGATGCCGAGTTCGGTGCGGGTGCGGTGGAGGAACTCGCGGACGGCCGGCTCCCGGCGCCAGGGGGCGAGGGCGGTGCTGAACTCGCGGACGTAGTCCTTGGCCCGGGTGGACTGGACGCGGGCGAGGATGTCGACGGACCGGTTGCCGAGGTCGAGGCCGTGCTCGAGGTCGCGGGCCTGGAGGTGGGCGGTCCCGACGATCGCCAGCCGCATCCCGACCGAGCGGGTGAACACCCCGGAGGGCATGGCGGCGGCCCGCTGGTTCCAGGCCAGAGCGGCCTTGGGGTTCTTCAGGTCCCGGAAGACCTCCGCGGCGTCCGCGGAGAGGCGGGCATGGTGATAGAAGTCGATCCAGGCGGGCTCTGAGCCGCTGGAAGCCTCTGCCCGGCTCAGGAGCTCCTCGGAGGCGGCCAGGGCTCGTGAGGCGGCCCCGGCGTCCCTCTCGCGGGCATGGGCCCGGGCCTCGATCAGCTTGGTGAAGGCCAGCACCCTGGGGGCGGCCTGTCCCTTGGCCCGCTCGAAGGCTCCCTGGGCCATGTCCACGGCCTCGGAGGCGAATCCCCGCAGCAGCGACTGCATGGCCATCGTGGTCAGCACATAGCAGCCCAGCTCGACGTCGCCGCCCGCGCGGGCGAGGCGGAGGGCCTGGATGAAGTGCCGCTGGGCGACATCGTGCTGTCCGACGTCGAAGGCGGTCCAGCCGGCCAGCCGGGAGAGCTCGCTGGTGGCGGAGAACAGGTCGCGGCCGACTGCGTCGGTGAAGGAGCCTCGCAGCAGCGGGGCGGCCCGCTCCTGGAGGCAGACGGTGACGGAGTTGGCCTTCCAGTTCCCGCCGCCGTATTTGGAGTCCCAGCGGCGGGCTTCGTCGGCCGCGTCGCGGAGCTCTGCCAGGTCGGCCCGGCCGACCTGCTTGCCGCCCTTGTGGTCGGCGGCCTCGTCGGCGGGGGTGACCAGCCAGCGGGTCACGGGCATGGTGAACGCGGATACGGCGAAGCCGGATCCGGTCAGGAAATCGCGGCGGTTCACAAAACTCCAGAACGAAGTGGCCACTCGGACCGCGTTGCCGCGGTCCCGCGGGAAATCCAACCCGACATCCCCATCCGGTGTCCGGGCATCTCCCATCCCGATTTCGCCAAGTGAGACCGGCCGTCCGAGCCGTTCGGCGATCGCCTGGGCGAGGAAGGTCGGGACCGGCCATTTGGGGGTCATGCCCCGTCGGCACCAGTTCGCGATGGAGGTATGCGAGTAGTCGGTGTCCAGCCCGGCTGCTGGGCGAGCTGGTTGACCCGCAGGGCCGGAGATTTGTGGCTCGCTCCGCAGGTCTCAATCAGCCGGGCCAGGTCCGCGTTGGGCGGACGGGTCCGGCCGCTGGTCGACGCCACCCGAATCCCCTTTTCCACCAGGTCAGCAGCCGCGCTGCTGACGAGGAATCTCCTCGGGGCCGAGCTGCGTCGGCTGGGTGTTTCCAGTCATCGGCAGTCCGGCTGGGCACGAGGAGGGCCGAATGCCTCCTCGCGTCTTTAGCCACCGAGGGAGGACACCCTCCGCCCCGACCGCCTCGTCCTCGGCCTCAGCACCGAAAGCTCCTGGGCCGAGACCCTGCTGCGGCAGGCGTTCGCCGAGATCATCGAGGCCGGGACGCCGACGATCGTCACCGACTGGGCCACCGCCGAGCTCGCCAAAGGCGCCGCGAACTCCTTCCTCGCCACCAAGATCTCCTTCATCAACGCGATGGCCTAGGTCTGCGAGAAGTCCGGCGCCAACGTCGACCAGCTCGCCGACATCCTCGGCCACGACACCCGCATCGGCCGCCGCGGCCTGCGGCCCGGCCTCGGCTTCGGCGGCGGCTGCCTGCCCAAGGACCTCCGCGGCTTCACCACCCGCGCCGACGAGCTCGGCGCAGACGAAGCAGCCGGCATCCTCCGCGAAGCCGATGCCGTCAACACCCGACGCCGCCAGCGCGTCATCGACCTGGCCCGCGAGGAACTCGGCACCGACCTGCGCGGCAAGCGGATCACCGTCTGGGGCGCCGCCTTCAAGCCCGAGACCGACGACATCCGCGACTCGCCCGCCCTCGCCGTCGCCCAGGCCCTCCACAACCTCGGCGCGACCGTCACCGTCACCGACCCCAAAGCCCTCGACAACGCCCGCAAGCCCCACCCCGAACTCGACTACGCCGAGGCCCCCATTGCTGCCGCCGAAGACGCCGACCTGCTGCTGCACCTGACCGAGTGGCCGCAGTTCACCCGGATCGACCCCAAGCGACTCGCCGCCCGCACCCACAACCCCAAGGTCATCGACGCCCGCGGCACCCTCAACACCGGCCAATGGCGCGACGCCGGCTGGATCACCCGCACCCTCGGACGTCGCTGAACCGCGCAGGCCCTGAGCCTCAGGGACAGCCAGGGACACACCTCCCGGAAATCCGCATACCACCTGGGAGGGTGGAGAGCAGCGGGACCGGCGGGACCGAATGCTTGCCGGCGGTCGGATCGCGCCAGGCCGCTCCTACACCTGAATGAGCAGGCCATTGTTCGGCTGAGTGAGGACAGCGATTCGCGGCACACATTCCCCGTTGGCGCCACCAGGCCCGTCCTTCCGCGGCTCTCCCAGTGCCCTCGCCTGATACACCCAGTCCCCGGAACGGGACACTGACTGCCTGTCATGTGTCGGCTTGGGCTTGCTTGCACTCCTCGGTCGGAGCACATGATCAGTTGAAGCCCGCCAGCACGTAGGTCAAGTCAGGAGCTCGGCATGGGCCGCATCTGGATTCCGTGCCGCTTGCCGATCTCGATGAGGCGGTCAACGTCCGGCGGCGTCTCCGACCGGGGTGGCAGCTCGCGTCGTTGGGCCGGTTCGCCTGCCTCGGCGAAGAATTTGTCGACGTCGCCCGGAGTGTAGGTGACCAGGAGCCGTACCGTGCTGGTGGGCTCGAACCGTTCCAACGTGCCCTCGGGGATGTGAAAGAAGGACCCGGGGCCGCCTTCGACCGTTTCGTCACCGATGTGGTAGCGGAGGGTCCCCTCGATGACATAGACACTCTCGGTTCCGGGGTGGGTGTGGGGCGGTGGGCCCATTCCTTCCGGGATGGTCATCTCCATGACGGTCATCGCACCGTTGGTCTCGTCACTGGATGCCTTGACCTCGTAGAGGCCGTTCAGCATCCAGAATGCCTTCCCGTCACCGCTGTGGCGCACATGGGCGTGCTTCGCCATGGGCCCGCTCCCTTCTGTGGCTGACCTTCTCAGGTGTTCCCAGCAGCGGGGAGACGGAAGGCGACCATCCGGGTGTGTCTGCCGGAGGTCGCGAGTGCACCACGAATGGCCGGACAGGTTCTGGCCCTCTGCTGCCTTTGGCCATGGACTCGCTCCGTTGCGGGAGTCATGCGCGGAGGGCGAAGCCCCTCAAGCGCCCCACCGGACGTCTGGATCCTCTACCAGTACCAGCAGGCCACCAGCCAAAGCCTCTGGCGTTCAATCGTGGAGCGATGCCGGCATGGCCCCGGTCACGGGCGTCCCGGCATAGTGACAGGCGGCAGGCGACGGGCGGCGTCAGTCCGGCCAGTACCCCGTGGCCAGGAACGTGGTGATGGCGGCGGCGTACGGCCCGATGTCCAGGCCCTGTTCGGCGAGCCAGGCGTCGGAGTAGTACGTGTCGAGGTAGCGCTCCCCCGGGTCGCACAGGAGGGTGACGACGCTGCCCTTGGAGCCGTTGCCGGCCATCTCGGCGACGATCTTGAGGGCGCTCCACAGCCCCGTGCCGGTGGAGCCGCCCGCCCTGCGGCCGATGGCCTGCTCCAGGGCGCGCACGGCGGCGATGCTCGCGGCGTCCGGCACCTTCATCATCCGGTCGATCACGCCCGGCATGAAGCTGGGTTCCATGCGCGGCCGGCCGATGCCCTCGATCCGCGAGCCGCGCTCGCCGGTCACCGCGGGGTCGTGGTTCTTCCAGCCCTCGAAGAAGCAGGAGAATTCGGGGTCGGCGACGCAGATGCGGGTGTCGTACTGCATGTAGCGCGCGTAGCGGGCGATGGTCGCGGAGGTGCCGCCGGTGCCCGCGGTGGCGACGATCCAGGCGGGCACGGGGTGGCGTTCGCTGCGCAGCTGGCTGTAGACCGATTCCGCGATGTTGTTGTTGCCGCGCCAGTCGGTGGCCCGTTCGGCGTAGGTGAACTGGTCCATGTAGTGGCCGCCGGAGCGCTCGGCGAGCAGGGCGGCTTCCGCGTACATCGTGCGGGGGTCGTCCACGAAGTGGCACCGGCCGCCGTGGAACTCGATGAGCCGGGCCTTCTCCCGGCTGGTGGTGCGGGGCATGACAGCCACGAACGGCACGCCGATCAGGCTCGCGAAATAGGCTTCGGAGACCGCCGAGGAGCCGCTGGAGGCCTCGACGACCGGGGCTTCGGGGCGGATCCAGCCGTTGCAGAGCCCGTGCAGGAAGAGCGAGCGGGCGAGGCGGTGCTTGAGGCTTCCGGTGGGATGGGTGGACTCGTCCTTGAGGTAGAGGTCGATGCCCCACTCCTCGGGCAGGGGGAAGCGCAGCAGGTGGGTGTCGGCCGAACGGTTCGCGTCGGCCTGGACCTTGCGGACCGCTTCGGCGAGCCAGGCGCGGTGGGCCGGGTCGCTGCGGTCGACGTCGAGGGTGGGGGCGGGGCCTCCTGCGGAGGCGGCCGGGCCCGGGCCGGGGGCAGCCCCGTCCGTATCCCCCGGGTCCACGGTGCCGTTCACGCCGCTCCTCCCGTTCCATCCGGGCCCATGCGGAGCACTCGGACCTTTCGATCATAAATGGGCACTGGTGCGTGAGCCGCCTCACAGGCAGACTGCGCACGAGCACACGAATCGGCCGGGGAGGCGGTTGGCGTGGCGGATCCGGAGTTCACCGCGACCGGGGTGCGGATCGAGCGATCCCTTCGCTCGCTCACCCGGGCGGGCCAGGTCAAGATCAGGGACGGCAGGCTGGAGCTGCTCACCAGCTACGGCCGGGAGATCGACAGCGCCCCCCTGGGGTCGGTCCACGCGAGCAAACCGTGGTTCTCCGGCCGGGACCGCGCCCGGGCGACCGTGAACGGCACGCGCTACCTGCTCACCCTGGGCCGGTTGGAGGACGCGCCGGAGGAGGCGTCGGGGGAGGCCGCCGTCCGGCGGTTTCTGGAGGCCGTCCGCTCCGGACGCCATGGTGACGCCAGGGGCTGAGGGTGCAGAAGTTGCGCTTCCGGCTGTGGGAGTCGACCCTTGATTCGTACCAGCATCACTGAGGGTTCACCGGTGGCTACGCTCTGGACATCAGCCGCCGCCCGGCTCGGCAGCCGTCTCCGCCGGCCCGGCCCCAGCGCGTTCCAGAACGCCCTTCTGCATCAGGCTAGCCCTACTTCTTCCAGGGAGTCGCAGCCGTGATCAGCCGACCGAACAAGCACTGCACCGTAGAGCTCCAGGCTCTTCCACCGCGGATCGGCCAGGTCCGCAGAATCGTATCTGCGCAACTGCGGTACTGGAATCTCGATCCGCTCATCGACCCCGCGGCGCTCTGTGTCACCGAACTCCTGACGAACGTGCACCAGCATGCCGAACCGGACAAACGCTGCACGGTCGAGATCGACCTCGTACTGGACCGGCTCACCGTCTCGGTCCGCGACCACGACCCGCGGCTGCCCCGCGTCGCGGACCCGGACGCCGGCAGCACCCACGGCCGCGGTCTCGCCCTGATCGCGGCCGTCAGCGACAGCTGGGGCGTGCAGGAGCGCCACGACGGCGGCAAGGTCGTCTGGTTCTCGCTGCCCGTCCCCGAGCCGGCCGCCGGCGGCCGGCAGACCCGGGACGACCGGACGACGGTCACGTTCGAACAGCCCGTCCCGGCCCTCCCGCCGCTGGAGGAGCCCGCGTTCGACGAGCAGCCCGCCGCCGCCCGCAGGCCGGCCGCGGTGCTCGACCGCTCCCCCGTCCGCTCCGCCGTTCCCGGCTGACCGGACGGGGGTCCCCACCCCGGGCGGGTGCGCGGTGCTCACTCCGCCGCGACGGCGCGCAGGACGTCCAGGCGCGCCGCCCGCCGGGCGGGCCGCAGCAGCCCCGCGAGCGCGCCGGCGGCCGACCCCACCAGGGCGACCACCGCCGGGCGCGGCACCGGCACGGAGAAGGCGGCGGTGCCCGTGGCCCGGACGAGGGCCCAGCCGAGGAAGCCGCCGAACACCCGGGCCGCCGGCCGTGCCGAACGCGGCGGCCAGCACCGACTCGACTCCCAGCGGACCATCGCACGCAGTTGCCCGCGGGTCTGCCCACCACCCTCAGCAGGCCCGGCTCGCGGGTGCGTCCGCGTCCCGCGAGAGTCAGGGTGTCGGCGATGCCGAGCAGGGCGATGACCACCGCGAGGGCCGGCAGGGCGCACCAGGGTGAGCATCCGTGTCGACGCTCTTCGCCGCGGAGGCCGCGTACTCGGCGCGGGTCCAGACCGCCAGACCTCCGGATCGCCGTACGCGACGGCGGCCTTGCCCACGCCCTCCTTCACTCCCGTGAGCGGTCACGCGTGCGCGCGCACGCGTGGCCGTTCACGGCGTCCGTCAGCCCAGGGCCGCCAGCGGGTCGTCGAGGACGGGCTGCCAGGCGGCTTCGGCCGCGCCGATGAGGCTGTTGTAGTCGAGGGTGCAGGGCAGGATCGGCACGCTGCCGCTGCGGCCCCACAGGCTGCGGTCGGCGACGACGGCGCGCAGCCGCTCGGGATCGGCGTCCAGCAGGGCGCGGTGGAGCCCGCCGAGGATGATGCGGTCGGGGTTGAGGATGTTGACGAGGCCCGCGAGGCCGAGGCCGAGCCGGTCGACGATCAGCTCGGCGGCGGTGCGCACGGCGGGGTCGGAGTACTCCGTGCGGAGCAGGTCACGGGCCTGCTGCAGGAGGGACACCTCGGGGCCCGGGGTGCGTCCGGCCGCGGTGAGGAAGGCGAGCGGGTCCGTCTCGACGTCCAGGCAGCCGCGGCTGCCGCAGTGGCAGGGCAGACCGGCGGGGTTGACGGTGAGGTGTCCGACCTCCAGGGCGAGGCCGGAACTGCCGCTGTGCAGGCGGCCGTCGAGGACGAGCGCCCCGCCGACGCCGCGGTGGCCCGTGGCCACGCACAGCAGGTGCCGGGAGCCGCGGCCGGCGCCGTGCCGGTGTTCGGCGAGCGCGGCGAGGTTGACGTCGTTGCCGGTGGAGCCGGTGGCGGTGACACCTCCCGGGCCGGGGATCCCGGCCTTGGCCAGGGCCTGGGTGAACAACTCGCGGACCGGAGCGCCGGCGGGCCAGGACAGGTGGAGCGGGTTGAGGGCGGTGCCCTCCGGCTCGTCGACGGCCGAGGGGACGGCGAGGCCGGCGCCCAGGCAGCGGCGGCCGGTCTCGCGCAGCAGTCCGGCCCCGGCCTCGACCACGGCGTCGATGATGTGCGACGGGTCGGCGGGGACGGTCATGCATCCGGGCGCGGTGGCGACCATCCGGCCGCCGAGGCCCACGAGAGCGGCGCGGAAGCCGTCGGCGTGGATCTGGGCGGCGAGCACCACCGGTCCGCCGGACGCGACGGACAGCCGGTGCGAGGGGCGGCCCTGGGAGCCGGCCGCCGCCGGGCGGGCGTCGACGGTGATCAGTCCGAGGGCCTCCAGTTCGGCGGCGACGGCACCGGCGGTCGCGCGCGTCACCCCGAGTTCGGCCGTGAGCACCGCGCGCGTGGGTGCGCGGCCGGTGTGTACGAGCTCGAGGGCCGGGCCGAGGGCGCCGCGGCCCCGCTCCAAACGTGTTGTCCGAGTCTGGGTCACACCCCTATTCTGACTTTGTGCCGACGCTAAACAAAATACGGACGGCCCTTCTGGGCGAACAGCGCCCTGCTCCGGCCGCTCCCGCCCTCCGCCGCCTCCGCAGCGCCATCACCTTGTTCTTCGCCCTCGACGGCTTCCTCTTCGCCGGCTGGGTGGTCCGCATCCCCGCCATCAAGGAGCAGACCGGGGCGTCCGCGGGCGCCCTCGGCATGGCCCTCCTCGGCGTGTCGGCGGGCGCGGTGGCCACCATGGTGCTCACCGGACGGCTCTGCCGCCGGTTCGGGAGCCACCCGGTGACCGTCGCCGCCGCCGTACTGATGTCCGCGGGGATCGCCCTGCCGCCCCTGACGCACTCGGCCCTGACCCTCGGCCTCGTCCTGCTCGTCTTCGGTGCCGCCTACGGCGGCATCAACGTCGCCATGAACAGTGCCGCCGTCGACCTCGTCGCCGCCCTCCGCAGGCCCGTGATGCCGGCCTTCCACGCCGCGTTCAGCCTCGGCGGGATGCTGGGCGCGGGCCTGGGCGGCCTCGTCGCCGGACACCTCTCCCCCACCCGCCACCTGCTGCTCCTGACCCTGATCGGACTCGCCGTCACCGCGGTCGCAGGACGCATCCTCCTGGCGCACCCGGCGCCGCGGACCGAGCGGGCCGAGGCCGCCGCCGCGGCGGCGGACGGCAGCCCCTCCGGTCGCGGGCGGCGGACGGTCGCCCTCTTCGGCGTGATCGCCCTGTGCACGGCCTACGGCGAAGGGGCGCTCGCGGACTGGGGCGCGCTGCACCTGCAGCAGGACCTCGGGGCCCGCGCCGGTGTCGCGGCCGCCGGCTACTCCGCCTTCGCGCTCGCCATGACCCTGGGCCGGCTGAGCGGCACCGTACTGCTCGAACGCCTCGGCCAGACGGCGACGCTCGTCGCGGGCGGGGCCGCGGCCGCCGCCGGCATGCTGCTCGGGGCGCTGGCGCCCACGGTCTGGGCCGCGCTCGTGGGGTTCGCGGTCACGGGCCTGGGGCTGGCGAACATCTTCCCCGTCGCGGTCGGACGGGCCGGGGAGCTGGCCGGTCCGGCCGGCGTGGCCGCGGCCTCCACCTTCGGCTACGGCGGCATGCTGCTCGGGCCTCCGGTCATCGGCCTCGTCGCCGACGGGTCGTCCCTCCCTGCGGCGCTGACCACCGTCGCGGCCCTCTCGGCCGTGGCTGCGGCCATCGCCTACGCCACGCGCCGCACGGTCGGCGGGGCTCGCTGAGGCGGGTCCGCCCGCGGGCGAGCGGCGTTGTCAGTGGGGGCTGACACAATCCGAAGGCGTGGACGGAAGGGGTGGGCACGGAAGGGGTGGGCCATGAGCGCCGAGCAGGGGGACTGGCGGTGCGGCGGGGTGCGCTGGGGGTCCGCCGGGCCGTCGCTGGCCTGGCTGCACCCCGTGCACGGCGAGCGCAGCACCCCGCTGCCCGCAGGGCGTCCGATCGCCTTCACGACGGGCGCCGCACGGCGGTGCGTGGGGGTCCGCAGAGCCGGCCGGCGCACGCCGTGCCCGGTGGGCGCGGAGGTGGCGGCCCCGGCGATCTCGGCGCAGTGCGCGGAGTGCGCGCGGCTGGACCGCTCGCACTCGGTCGCCGCCGACACCGCCCTCGACGACCCCCGCCCGTACGACGTGTACCTGGCCTGGTCGGTGCCCGGAGCGGTCAAGGTCGGCATCACCGCGGCCGAGCGCGAAGGGATGCGCCTGCTCGAACAGGGCGCGCTGTCCTACGCACTGCTGGGGCGCGGGCCGCTGATGGCGGCCCGCCGTGCGGAGGCGGTGCTCGGCGCGGCGCTCTCGGTTCCCGACCGCATCCCCTACGCCGCCAAGCGGGCCGCCCGGTGCCCCGCGCCCGCCCAGGAGTCCCGGACGGCCGAACTGGCCGCCCTGCATGCCCGGGCGTGCGGGCTCGGCACGCTGCCAGAATCGCTGACCGTGCTGCCTTTCGCCCCCGTGCACCACGATGCGGTCTTCCACCTCGACCGGCTTCGGCCGGACTGCGGGACGGTCGTGCTCGCGCCCGGCCGCACGATATCGGGCAGCGTCGCCGCGGTGGCGGGGCCCGACCTGTATCTGGACGCGGCGGACGGTCGGCAACTGCTGGTAGACGCACGGCAGCTGGCCGGGTGGGCGCTCACGGCGGCGGCGCCCGGGGCGGAGACGACGGCGGAGGTGCACGTACGCCCGCCCGAGGCCACCGGCCCGGAGGCCCTCTTCTGACAGGGCCCCCACCCCGCCACGCGGAAGGAGCGGGTGCAGGGGCGGTATCAGGAGTAGTGCAGGAGCTGCATCAGCCCAGCCCGTCGGGCGGGCGAGCCACCGCTCCCCGGCGGCTCGGCGCCGCGCTCCCGCACCCAGGCGCCGGTCTCCCGCTCCCCATGCGGGCAAAGCTGGTCGGCAGCGGCACCCGCCGCGTCAGCCGTGCGCCGTGGGCGCGTCCACTCCACCGGAAGTCCACTCCACCGGAGGCAGGGAGCCCGGCACGCCCGGGCCCCGTGACGGGGCGGCGGGAGCGGCCGAAGACCGGCCGACGCCCGGAAACCAGCCGGCGCCCGGAAACCAGCTGACGGCCGAAGACCAGCCGGCGGCCGGGGCACGGCGCCCGCCCCCGTCCCCGGACCGGCAACGGCCCCGACCGCTACGGGCGGTCGGACGCGGACAGCACGCGTCGGGCCACCGGGTGCGTCCTGACGATCTCCGCGAGCGTGGTCGTGCCCCGGGTGATCCTCATGAAGGCGTGCCACGCCGGGCGGAAGCCGGTGAGCGCGGCGTGCATCAGACCGGGGCGGCGCTCGTAGAAGGCGAGCATGCGGCGGCCGACGCCCATCTCCACGCCCAGCCCGGCCTTGATGGCGAAGGCGTAGTTGAGGGCCTGGCGGCGGGCGTCGACGGCGTCCTGCGCCTCGCCGATGCGGACCGCCCACTCCCCCGCGAGCCGGCCCGAGCGCAGCGCGAAGGAGATGCCCTCGCGGGTCCACGGCTCCAGCAGGCCCGCGGCGTCGCCGCAGACGATGACGCGGCCGCGGGAGAGCGGGGAGTCGTCCGAGCGGCAGCGGGTCAGGTGGCCGGAGGAGATGCTCGGCTCGAAGCCCGCGAGGCCGAGGCGGGCGATGAAGTCCTCCAGGTACCGCTTGGTGGCCGAGCCGTCGCCGCGGGCCGAGATCACGCCGACGGTGAGGGTGTCGCCCTTGGGGAAGACCCAGCCGTAACTGCCGGGGATCGGGCCCCAGTCGATGAGCACGCGCCCGGCCCAGTCCTCGGCGACCGTCGGGGGCACGGGAATCTCGGCCTCCAGGCCGAGGTCGACCTGGGCGAGCTTCACTCCCACGTGTGCCCCTATGCGCCCGGCGCTGCCGTCGGCCCCGACGACCGCGCGGGCCAGGACGGTCTCGCCGTTCGAGAGGACCACGGCGACCGTGCGCCGGTCGGGCACGGCCGGGCCGTGCTGCTCGACGCGCGAGACGGTCACGCCCGTGCGCACCTCGGCGCCGGCGTCCTTGGCGGCCTCGACCAGGGCGGCGTCGAACTCGGGCCGGTTGATGAGGCCGAACAGCATCCGCTTGGAGCGGCGCGTGCGCGTCAGCTTCCCGTTGAGGGAGAACGTGACGGCGTGGACGCGGTCGCGCAGGGGCAGTTCGAAGCCGGGCGGCAGGGCGTCCCGCGAGGGGCCGATGATGCCGCCGCCGCACGTCTTGTAGCGCGGCAGGTCGGCCTTCTCCAGGAGCAGGACCCGGCGGCCCGTGGAGGCGGCGGCGTGCGCGGCGGAGGCCCCGCCGGGCCCGGCGCCCACCACCACGACGTCCCACACCGGCTCCGGGCCCCCGCCCGCGTCCCGCTCCGCGCCCTCGGCTGCGTTGTCGCTGCTCACCTGTGCTTCTACTCCCGCTCGATCACCGGCTACGGCTACCGCCCGCATCCTACGGCCAGCCTCTGGCGCCGCCGCCACGGGAAGGCCGTGGGAGCGGCGGGAGGCGGGCGTGGGAGGATCGAACGGCACAATCGCCCATACGTACGGATACAACGCCGCGTCCACAAGGAGCGTTCCATGGAAGCGTCCTCGAACCACCCCCACCGGCCGGCCCCGGCCGAGCTGGCGGCGACCGTCGCCTCGCTGCAGTCCCGCGCCAGGACCGAGCTGGCCGAGCTGGTGGCCTTCCGGTCGGTGGCGGACGAGGCGCAGTTCCCGAAGAGCGAGTGCGAGGCGGCCGCGGGCTGGGTGGCCGACGCCCTGCGGGCCGAGGGGTTCGAGGACGTCGCCCTGCTCGACACCCCCGACGGCACCCAGTCCGTCTACGGCTACCTCCCCGGCCCGGCGGGCGCCCCCACCGTGCTGCTCTACGCGCACTACGACGTGCAGCCGCCGCTGGACGAGTCCGCCTGGCTCTCGCCCCCGTTCGAGCTGACCGAGCGCGACGGCCGCTGGTACGGGCGCGGCGCGGCCGACTGCAAGGGCGGGGTGATCCTGCACCTGACCGCACTGCGCGCGCTCAAGGAGCACGGCGGCGTGCCGGTCGGCGTGAAGATGATCGTCGAGGGCTCGGAGGAGCAGGGCACCGGAGGCCTGGAGCGCTACGCCACGGCGCACCCGGAGCTGCTGGCCGCCGACAGCATCGTCATCGGCGACGCCGGCAACTTCCGCGTGGGCCTGCCCACCGCCACCGCGACGCTGCGCGGCATGACGCTCGTCCGCGTCAAGGTGGACACCCTGGAGGGCAACCTGCACTCGGGGCAGTTCGGCGGCGCGGCGCCCGACGCCCTGGCGGCGCTGATCCGCATCCTCGACTCGCTGCGCGCCGAGGACGGTTCGACGACCGTCACCGGCCTGGAGGCCGAGGCGGCGGCGAGCTGGGAGGGCATGCAGTACCCGGAGGAGGACTTCCGCAAGGACGCCAAGGTCCTCGACGGCGTGGGGCTGATCGGCTCGGGCACCGTCGCCGACCGGCTGTGGGCGCGCCCCGCCGTCACCGTCCTCGGCATCGACTGCCCGCCCGTCATCGGCGCCACCCCCTCGGTCCACGCGGGCGCCCGGGCGCTGATCAGCCTGCGCGTGCCGCCGGGCACGGACGCGGCGGCGGCGACGAAGCTGTTGGGCGAGCACCTGAAGGCGGCGGCCCCGTGGGGCGCGCGCGTCGAGTGGGAGCAGATCGGGCAGGGGCAGGCGTTCCGCGCGGACACCGGCAGCCCGGCCTACGCGGCGATGGCCGACGCCATGCGCGTCGCCTACCCGGGCCAGGAGATGCAGATCTCCGGCATGGGCGGCTCGATCCCGCTGTGCAACACCCTCACCGCGCTGTACCCGGAGGCGGAGATCCTGCTGATCGGGCTGAGCGAGCCCGAGGCGCAGATCCACGCGGTCAACGAGAGCGTCTCGCCGGAGGAGCTGGAGCGCCTCTCCCTGGCGGAGGCCCTGTTCCTGGGCAACTACGCGGAGGGCAAGCGCTGACGTCCCGCGGCGGGGGCCGGGCTCCGCGGCCCGGCCCCCGCCCCCGCGGGCTCACCCGACGGGGACGCCCGCCTCGAGGTTGAGCGGGCGCCCCTGTTCGCGGGCGCGCAGCGCCCAGCGCAGCCTGCTCAGCCGCACGGGCGGCAGCAGGGCGGCCGCCTCGCTCTCGGTGACGAACCGCCAGCCGCGCAGTTCGGAGCCGGGCAGCAGGAGCCGGCGGGCGTCGGCCCCGGCCAGCCGCCCGCCGTCGAAGAGGAACCGCAGGCCGCCGTAGCCTGGCGGCTTGGGCGGCTCCCAGTCGACGACGAGCAGGCGGGGCACCTCGGCGAGCCGGATGCCGATCTCCTCGGCCACCTCGCGCATCCCGGCGCGGGCGGGCGCCTCGCCGGGCTCGACCACGCCGCCGGGGAACTCCCAGCCCGGCTTGTACGTGGGGTCCACCAGCAGGAAGCGGTCCTCCTCGTCGAAGAGGAGCACGCCGGCGGCGAGCGTCTCGGCCGTCGGCTCGGGGGTCTGCACGATGGCGCACGCCCCCGCGGCGCCGCTGCGCACGGCGTCCGCGACCCGCTCGGCCGCCTCACGCGGCGTCAGATGGCCGGTCTCTACGGCGTAGGCGTCGGTACGGAGCCAGGGGAGCGCCTCGCGGTAGGGGGCGATGTGGTCCAGCGCCCACTGCCGGACGGACTCACTGCGGTCGGGGTCGTCCGCGAACTCCTCGCGCCCTGCTATCCGAGCGCGCAGGATCGTTTCGTCGACAGTCAGCAGCACATGTCGCACCGGGATGCGGCGAGCGGCGAGCCCCCCGAAGATCTCGTCCCGGTACTCCTGGCGCAGCAGGGTCATGGGGACGACGAGCACCCCGCCGACCTCGGCGAGCAGGGCGGCCGCCGCGTCGACGACCAGCCGCCGCCAGACCGGCAGGTCCTGGAAGTCGCCGACCTCGCCCATTCTCTTGGGCGGCAGCAGGTACTGCAGCGCCCCGCCGATCACCTCGGGGTCGTAGAGGGTGCTGTCCGGGATCAGCTCGGCCAGTTCCCTGGCCGTGCTGGTCTTCCCCGCACTGAACGCGCCGTTCAGCCAGACGATCACGGTTCCCCCTTCTCCGTAGACCCCTGTGAAGTGCCCGGAACACCTTGCCACGGAAACGCGTGTGAGGGGCACGGTGCCGGGGGTCCCCGCCCGCCGGAAGGGGCGGGCCCCCGCCCGGGCTTCCGGCTGCGTCCATCGCTGCAGCGGCCCCTACCGCCACTGTCCGGCGCGTTCTACGCCGGCAGTACTCCTCCCGCGCACGAGTGCTACGCCGGGCAGTACACCTCCCGGCTCGTCCCGCGGGAGTGCTACGCCGGGCCGGGCTCCCGGACGGTCCACAGCCCGAGGTGCTGCGCGGCCGCCGCGGCGGCCCCCACGAGGCCCGCGTCGGGGCCCAGTTCGGCGGGCAGCACCTCGATGCCCGCCGCGAACGACAGCGTCGCGTAGTCGCGCAGGCGCGCGCGCAGCGGGGCGAAGAGGACGTCCCCCGCGCCCGCCACGCCGCCGCCTATGACGGCGACCTCGACCTCGACCAGCGTCGCGGTCGCGGCGATTCCGGCGGCCAGGGCCTGGGCGGCCCGCTCGAAGGAGGCGCGGGCCACGGCGTCCCCCGCCCGCGCGGCCGCGGCGACGGCAGCGGCGCTGCGGTCGCCGTCCGGGCCCGGGAGCCAGCCGGCGTCCAGCGCGCGGCGGGCGATGTTGGGCCCGCTGGCGATGCGTTCGACGCAGCCACGGGCGCCGCAGGGGCAGGGGTCGCCGTCGATGTCGACGCTGATGTGCCCGATGTGGCCCGCGTTGCCGGTGGGACCGGGGTGCAGACGGCCGCCGAGGACCAGGCCGCCGCCGACGCCGGTGGACACCACCATGCACAGAGCGTTCGCACGCCCCCGGGCGGCGCCCTGCCAGTGCTCGGCCGCCGTCATCGCGACACCGTCGCCGACGAGCACCACCGGCAGGCCGTCCGCCCGCCGCGCCACCTCGGCGACGAGGGGGTAGTCCCGCCAGCCGGGGACGTTGACGGGGCTGACGGTCCCCCGGGACGCGTCCACCGGACCCGCGCTGCCGATGCCCACGGCCCGTACGCGCGGCCACTGCGCCGCGCGCCCGAGCTCCTCCAGCACCTCCGCCACCGCGCCCATCACCGTGGCGCCGTCCTCGCGCGCGGGGGTCGGGCGCTGCGCGCGGGCCAGCAGCCGGCCGCGGTCGTCCACCAGCGCGCCCGCGATCTTGGTGCCGCCGATGTCGAGGGCCGCGACAAGGTCGGCGAAGTCGGTGCGCATGGGGACGATCTCTCCTGGTGGGGCAGGGGTGCGGGCGCTGCGGAGGCCAGTCTGTCCGGATCTGACAACGTTGTCTAGGCTCTATGCTCGACGTCACCCCAGTCACCCCGCACCGGCCCCTGGTAAGGACGAGCACCCGTGTCGAGCAGTGCCCAGCCCGCCCGCAGCCCCTCCCCCCGATACGGCGCCCGCCCGACGATGAAGGACGTGGCGGCCCGCGCCGGCGTCGGCCTGAAGACCGTCTCCCGGGTGGTGAACGGAGAGCCGGGCGTCACCCCCGACACCGAGCGGCGCGTGCAGGACGCGATCACGGCCCTGGGCTTCCGGCGCAACGACAGCGCCCGCATCCTGCGCAAGGGCCGCACCGCCTCCATCGGGCTCGTCCTCGAAGACCTCGCCGACCCCTTCTACGCGCCCCTCAACCGGGCCGTCGAGGAGGTCGCCCGCGCCCACGGCGCCCTGCTCATCAACGGCTCCAGCGCGGAGGACCCGGAGCGTGAGCGGGAGCTCGCGCTGGCCTTCTGCGCCCGCCGGGTCGACGGTCTGATCATCATCCCGGCCGGCGACGACCACCGCTACCTCGAACCGGAGATCGCGGCGGGCATCGCCACGGTCTTCGTCGACCGCCCGGCCGGCCGGACCGAGGCCGACGTCGTGCTCTCCGACAGCTTCGGCGGCGCCCGCGAGGGCGTCGCCCACCTCGTCGCGCACGGCCACAGCCGCATCGGCTTCATCGGCGACCGCCCTCGCATCCACACCGCCACCGAGCGGCTGCGCGGCTACCGCGCCGCCATGGCCGCCGCCGGCCTGCCCGTGGACGAGTCCTGGGTGTCCCTGGGGCCCACGGCCCCCGAGCGCGTGCGCGCCGAGGCGGAGCGGATGCTCTCCGGGCCGCGGCCGGTGACCGCGCTGTTCGCCGGCAACAACCGGGTGACGGCCACGGTCGTGCGCGTCCTGTCCCGCTCGCCCCGCCCGGTCGCCCTCGTGGGCTTCGACGACCTCGAACTGGCCGACCTGCTCTCCCCCGGCGTCACTGTCGTCGCGCAGGACGCGGCCCGGCTGGGCCGCACCGCCGCCGAGCGGCTGTTCCGCCGGCTGGACGGGGTGGCGGAGCCGCCGCAGCGGGTGGAGCTGCCGACCCGTCTGATCGTGCGCGGCTCGGGCGAACTGCCCCCCGCGGAGGGCTGAGGGAGCGACCCGGGGCGGGTATTCAGCCCGTCCGCCCCGCGAGCCCCTCCAGGCCGTCGCGGCCCAGGCCCGTCAGGGCCGTCACCTCCGCCGCGTCCACGGCACCGCAGTCCAGGCCGCGCAGCAGGTGGCCACTGAGCGCCCGCGCGGTGGCGGGCTCGTCGAGGATGTCGCCGCCGGAGCGGTTGACGTAGGCGTCCAGGCGGGCGGCGGCGCTCTCCAGGCCCTCGCGGTAGAAGGCGTACACCGCGGCGTAGCGGGTGGGCAGATGGCCCGGGTGCATGTCCCAGCCCTGGTAGTAGGCGCGCGTCAACGACCGGCGCACGAGGCCGTGGTGGAGCCGCCAGGCGGCGTGCACCTGGGGCGTCGGCCCGACGGGCAGGACGTTGGTGGAGCCGTCGGAGACGCGGACGCCGGTGCCCGCCGCGGCCACCTGCATGACGGCCTTCGCGTGGTCGGCGACGGGATGGTCGGGCGACTGGTGCGCGGCGCCCACGCCGCAGGAGGCGCTGTAGTCGAAGGTGCCGTAGTGCAGCGAGGTCGCGCGCCCGCCCGCCGCGTCGATCATCCGGGCGACGGTGGTGCGCCCGTCGGCACCGAGGATCGCCTGCGTGGTCTCGATCTGTATCTCGAAGCGGATCCGGCCGGGCTCCAGGCCGCGCGCCTTCTCGAACTCCCCGGCGAGCTCGGCCATGGCGGCCACCTGCTCGGCGTAGGTGACCTTGGGGAGGGTGAGGAGCAGCCCTCCGGGCAGCCCGCCCGCCTCCATCAGGCCGGTGAGGAAGATGTCGAGGGTGCGGATGCCGCGGTCCCGGACGGCCGCCTCCATGCACTTCATCCGGATGCCCATGAAGGGCGCCGCGGTGCCGTCCTCGTACATCCCGGCCACCAGCCGCGCCGCACGGGCGGCCGCCGCGTCCTCCTCGTCGTCGGGGCGCGGCCCGTAGCCGTCCTCGAAGTCGATGCGGAGGTCCTCGACGGGCTCCCGCTGCAGTTTGGCGCGCACGCGGTCGTGGACGGGCCCGGCGAGGGCCTCGGGGAGGCCGAGTACGGCGGCGAGGGAGGCGGCGTCGGGCGCGTGCTCGTCGAGGGCGGCGAGGGCCCGGCCGCCCCAGAAGCGGAGGGTGTCGGCGGCGAAGACGTCGGCGGGGACGTAGACGGTGTGGACGGGCTGGCGGGTGCCGGGGTCGCCGGGGTAGCGGCGCGCGAGTTCGGCGTCGACGCCCGCGAGGGAGGCTCCGATGCGCTTCCCCACCGCGCTCGCGAAGGTCGTCGCGATCGTCCCGTGCTGTCCCATGGCACACCTCTCCGCCCAGCCTCCCCGGCCGGCGCCGGAAGGTACCCCCACGGACGGAACCGATCGTCCGTGCGGGCGAAGCTATCGACGGCCCGGCGGCGGGTCAACAGGCCGGCGGCACCGGTGGGCGGGGCCGGCGGGCTGGGCCGTCCGTGCACGACGGGGCCCCCGCACGCCGTCGCGTACGGGGGCCCCGGCACGTGGTGCCGCGGGGTCAGCCCTTGCGGGTCTTGACCTCGTCGGTCAGCTGCGGGACGACCTCGAAGAGGTCGCCGACCACGCCGTAGTCGACCAGGTCGAAGATCGGGGCCTCGGCGTCCTTGTTGACGGCCACGATGGTCTTCGAGGTCTGCATGCCGGCCCGGTGCTGGATGGCGCCGGAGATGCCCGCCGCGATGTACAGCTGCGGCGAGACGGACTTGCCGGTCTGGCCGACCTGGTTGGTGTGCGGGTACCAGCCGGCGTCCACGGCGGCGCGGGAGGCGCCGACGGCCGCGCCGAGCGAGTCGGCGAGGGCCTCGATGATCGAGAAGTTCTCGGCGCCGTTGACGCCGCGGCCGCCGGAGACCACGATCGCGGCCTCGGTCAGCTCGGGGCGGCCCGTCGACTCGCGCGGGGTGCGGGAGACGACCTTGGTGCCGGTGGACTTCTCGCCGAAGGAGACGGCGAGCTGCTCGACCGTGCCGGCGGCCTGGGCGGCCTCCGGGGCGGCGGAGTTGGGCTTGACGGTGATGACCGGCGTGCCCTTGGTGACGCGGGACTTGGTGGAGTACGAGGCCGCGAAGACGGACTGCGTGGCCACCGGGCCCTCGGCACCGGCCTCCAGGTCGACGGCGTCGGTGATGATGCCGGAGCCGATGCGGACCGCGAGGCGGGCCGCGATCTCCTTGCCCTCGGCGGAGGACGGCAGCAGTACGGCGGCCGGCGAGACGGCGTTGTACGCGGCCTCCAGCGCGTCGACCTTCGGCGCGACGAGGTAGTCGGCGAACTCGGACGCGTCGGCCGCGAGGACCTTCACCGCGCCGTACTCGCCGAGCACGGCGGCCGCGGCGTCGGCACCGGCGCCCAGGTGCACGGCGACGGGCTCGCCGATGCGGCGGGCGAGGGTGAGCAGTTCGAGGGTGGGCTTGCGGACGGCGCCGTCCACGTGGTCGACGTAGACGAGGACTTCAGCCATGGCGTTGCTCCTGCGGAAAAAGTGGGGCGGGTGACGGTTCGTTCGGGATCAGAGAGCTCAGATGAACTTCTGGCCCGCGAGGAACTCGGCGAGCTGCTTGCCGCCCTCGCCCTCGTCCTTGACGACGGTGCCGGCCGTGCGGGCCGGGCGCTCCGTGGCCTCGTCGACCTTGGTCCAGGCGCCCTCCAGGCCGACCTCCTCGGCCTCCAGGCCGAGGTCGGAGAGGTCCAGGGACTCCACCGGCTTCTTCTTGGCCGCCATGATGCCCTTGAAGGACGGGTAGCGGGCCTCGCCGGACTGGTCGGTCACGGAGACGACGGCCGGGAGGGAGGCCTCCAGCTGCTCGCTGGCGGCGTCGCCGTCGCGGCGGCCGGTGACCTTGCCGTCCTCGACCTTGACCTCGGAGAGCAGGGTGACCTGCGGGACGCCCAGGCGCTCGGCGAGCATCGCCGGGACGACGCCCATGCCGCCGTCGGTGGAGGCCATGCCGGAGACGACCAGGTCGTAGCCGACGTGCTCCAGGGCCTTGGCCAGCACCAGCGAGGTGCCGAGGGCGTCGGTGCCGTGGAGGTCGTCGTCCTCGACGTGGACGGCCTTGTCCGCACCCATGGAAAGCGCCTTGCGCAGCGCGTCCTTGGCGTCCTCGGGGCCGACGGTCAGGACGGTGATCTCCGCGTCGTCGTCGGCCGCCTCCTTGATCTGCAGCGCCTGCTCGACCGCGTACTCGTCGAGCTCCGAGAGCAGGCCGTCCACGTCGTCGCGGTCGACGGTCAGGTCTTCGGCGAAGTGCCGGTCGCCGGTGGCGTCGGGCACGTACTTCACAGTGACAACGATCCTCAAGCTCACGCCGGCTCTCCTACTGCATCGTCTCTTCGTAGCTGCCTTGGCAGGCAGCATAGGCGCCTTGTGGGGCGGATTCCGCCCGTGGCGGGCCGCGCCTCGAACGGAATGTTACTCGTCAGTACACCGACCCGTTCACCCGGGCGCAAGGCCGGTCGGCTGTGATCTGTCCAACGCGGGGGACGCGGGACGTCTCAGTCCCGCAGACCGTTGAAGCGCCCCTGGTGGTAGACGAGCGGACGGCCCGCCCCCGCGGAGTCGCCCGCGACGACCTCGGCGAGCACGACCCGGTGGTCCCCGGCGGGCACACGGGCCACCACGCGGCACACCAGCCACGCGAGAACGCCGTCCAGCAGCGGCACGCCCTCCGGCCCGGAACGCCAGCTCGTGGGCGCGGCGAAGCGGTCGGCACCGCTGCGCGCGAAGGTCGCGGCCAGCTCCCGCTGGTGCTCGCCGAGTATGTGCACGCCGACGTGCTCCGCCTCGGCGAGCACGGGCCAGCTGGACGAGCCGGTGCCCACCCCGAAGGAGACCAGGGGAGGCTCCGCGGCGACGGACGTCAGCGAGGTGGCCGTGAAGCCGACCGGACGCACGCCCTGCGCCGTGATCACGGCGACGCCGGCGGCGTGCCGGCGGAAGACGGAGCGCAGCAGTTCGGGGGTGGCGAGGGAGGTGCCCAGCCCGGGCATGGCCGTCATGGAACTGTCCTTCTGCTGGAGGGTCGAGCCGATCCGAACGGTCGTCGCGGCGCTCACGCGCCCGGACAGCACGCGCTCGCCGTCCGCAGCAGGTCGACGTGCGCACGTCCGTGGAGAAACGGTCCTGGCCACACGACGTCACACTGACGATTCGCGGTGCGGAGCGTCAAGGGCGGCCCGGGAGATGGGAGAGGGATCACGATCACCGCGGCTCACCGCGGCTCACACCGCCGCACCGAGCGCGGCGATGACGTCGGCCCTGCGCGGCTGCCCGGCCGCCCGGCGCACGATGCGGCCGGCGGCGTCGAGGACGAGGACGGTGGGCGTCGCGGTGATCTCCAGGGCCCGTACGAGGGCGAGGTGCGCCTCCGCGTCCACCTCGACGTGGGCGACCCCGCCGACCATGGCCGCGACCTGCTCCAGGGTGCGCCTGGTCGCCCGGCAGGGCTGGCAGAAGGCGCTGGAGAACTGCACGAGCGTGGCGCGCTCCCCCAGCTCCCCGCCGATGTCGGCGGCCTCAAGCCGCAGCCCGTCGTCGCCCTCGTGCAGCACGCTCGGCCCCTCTTTCTCCTCTGACGTCCCCCGGTGCAGCGCCCTGGGCGCCGCAGAAAATTCCGCCGCGCCCGCCGGTGGCTTCCGGCCGGTTTCCGGCCTACGTGATGAGGATCTCCCGGCCGCCGGGCCGTCCTCGCTGGCCCCCGGCCGGGCATTCAGGCACGATCTGGCAGAAGCCACACCCTACGGCCGCGTAACTTAGCGGGTACGCCGGTGTCCGGCACGTCCCCCTCCCCAGGCCCGGAAGGAATCTCCCCCGATGGCAGAGCTCGTCTATCCCCCGGTGATCGGTGTCGCCCGCACCATGTTCAAGGCGCTCGACCTGCGCTTCGACATCCAGGGAACCGAGCACGTCCCGGCGCGGGGCGGGGCGGTCCTGGTGAGCAACCACATCGGCTACCTCGACTTCGTCTTCTGCGGCCTGACCGCCCGCCCCGCCAAGCGGCTGGTGCGGTTCATGGCGAAGGAGTCCGTCTTCCGGCACAAGGTGTCGGGGCCGCTGATGCGCGCGATGAAGCACATCCCCGTGGACCGCGCGGCCGGCATGGACGCCTACAAGCACGCGCTCTCGGCGCTGCGCTCGGGCGAGATCATCGGTGTCTTCCCGGAGGCGACGATCTCCCAGTCGTTCACGCTCAAGAACTTCAAGTCCGGCGCGGCGCGGCTCGCGCAGGAGGCCGGGGTGCCGCTGCTGCCGATGGCGCTGTGGGGCACCCAGCGGCTGTGGACCAAGGGTCACAAGCGCGACCTGGGCCGCAACCACGTGCCGATCACGATACGGGTCGGCGAGCCGATGGCCGCCGACCCCGCCGAGCACGCGGACACCGTCACCGACCGGGTGCGCTCGCGGGTGCAGGATCTCCTGGAGGCGGCCCAACGCGCCTACCCCGTGCGCCCCAAGGACGCGAACGACACCTGGTGGATCCCGGCCCACCTCGGCGGCACGGCGCCCGCACCGCACGCGGCGGCCGCCTCGGACCGGCGCGGCTAGGCCCCGTACGGAACCCACGGAACAGAAGCAGAAAGCCCCCGGCCGCGAGCGCGGCCGGGGGCTTCTTGCTGCTCATTACAGGCAGGCGCGGGCCGCTACTGCCGGCCCATCTCCTCGGCGAGCGCCGCCGCGAAGGCGTCGACGTCGGCCTCGGTGGTGTCGAAGGAGCACATCCAGCGGACGTCGCCGGCACCCTCGTCCCAGAAGTAGAAGCGGTAGCGCTTCTGCAGGCGCTCGCTCACGTCGTGCGGGAGCCGGGCGAAGACGGCGTTGGACTGCACCGGGTGCAGGACCTCCACGCCCTCGACGGCCCGCACGCGCTCGGCCAGGCGCGCGGCCATGGCGTTGGCGTGCGAGGCGCTGCGCAGCCACAGGTCGCCGCTGAGCAGGGCCTCGAACTGGGCCGAGACGAACCGCATCTTGGAGGCGAGCTGCATGGACATCTTGCGCAGGTGCTTCATCGCCCGCACCGCGTCCGGGTTCAGGACGACGACGCACTCGCCGAAGACCATGCCGTTCTTCGTGCCGCCGAAGGAGAGCACGTCCACGCCGGCGTCGGTGGTGAAGGCCCGCAGCGGCACGCCGAGCGTGGCCGCGGCGTTGGCGATGCGCGCACCGTCGAGGTGGACCTTCATGCCCCGCTCGTGGGCGTGGTCGCAGATCTCCCGGATCTCCTCGGGCGTGTAGCACGTGCCCAGCTCGGTGGTCTGGGTGATCGACACGACCTGGGGCTGCGCCCGGTGCTCGTCGTCCCAGCCGAAGGCCTCGCGGTCGATCAGCTCCGGGGTGAGCTTGCCGTGCTCGGTGGGCACGGTCAGCAGCTTCAGGCCGCCGACGCGCTCGGGCGCACCGCACTCGTCGACGTGGATGTGCGCGCTGCCGGCGCAGATCACCGCGCCCCAGCGCTCGGTCAGGGCCTGGAGGGCGACGACGTTGGCGCCCGTCCCGTTGAAGACCGGGAACGCTTCGGCCGTGGGGCCGAAGTGTCCGCGCATGACGTCCTGGAGGTGGGCGGTGTAGTCGTCCTCGCCGTAGGAGACCTGGTGGCCGCCGTTGGCGAGGGCGAGCGCCGCGAGGATCTCGGGGTGCGCGCCCGCGTAGTTGTCGCTGGCGAAGCCGCGCACCTCGGGGTCGTGCCGGCGTATCGCGTCGGTCGCGGCCGGCGGGGTCGTGCTCACGGTTGCGGAGTCAGCCACAGACGGGTTCCGTTCACTTCCTGGGCGGGCTTGTCCCATACGCCGACGATGGCCTCGGCGAGGTCCTTGACGTCGGTGAAGCCCGCGAACTTCGCGTTCGGGCGCTCGGCGCGCATGGCGTCGTGCACCAGTGCCTTGACGATCAGAATGGCGGCGGCGGCCGACGGCGCGTCCTCGCCCGCCGCCTTGCGGAAGGAGTCGGCGAGGGCGAGCGTCCACGCCTCGGCGGCGGCCTTGGAGGCGGCGTAGGCGGCGTTGCCCGCGGTGGGCTTGCTGGCGCCGGCCGCGCTGATGAGCAGGAACCGGCCGTTGCCGCTGCGCTGCAGGGCGGGCTCGAAGGCCAGCGAGGTGTGCTGCACGGTGCGGATGAGCAGCTTCTCGAGCAGCTCCCAGTCGGCGAGGTCGGTCTCGGCGAAGGAGGCCGAGCCGCGCCAGCCGCCCACGAGGTGGACCAAGCCGTCGATGCGGCCGAACTCCTTCTCGGTGCGGTCCACCCAGCGGCGCGTGGCCTCCAGGTCCAGCAGGTCCACGGTGTCGCCCGTGACGGTGGCGCCGCCGTGGGCGTAGCGGGCGGCGTCCACGGCCTCGGCGAGGCGCGCGGCGTCCGCGTCGGAGGCGACGACCGTGGCACCGGCCTCGGCCAGTCGCAGCAGCGTGGCACGGCCCGCGGGGCCCGCGGCCCCCGCCACAGCCACGACGGCGCCGTCCAGCCGGCCGTTGCCGTTGGTGGGAGTGCTCATGGTCGTCTCCTTCGTCTGCTCGCTCACGCGGCCACCCGCTCGGCCTTCGCCGCGGTGATCCCCTTGGTCGAGGCGATCACGTGACGCAGCTTCTTGGCAAGCGCCTCGTAGAACATGCTGAGCGGGAACTCGTCCGGCAGCACGTCGTCCACGAGCTTGCGGGGCGGCTGGGTGAGGTCGAGGGCCTCGGGTCCCTTGGCCCAGACGGAGCCGGGGTGCGGGGCGAGGTAGGTGGAGACCAGCTCGTACGCGGCGAGCCAGTGGACCAGCTTGGGCCGGTCGATGCCGTCGCGGTAGAGCTTCTCGATCTCGCCGCAGAGCTGGTTGGTGACCTGCGGGGCGCGGTCCCAGTCGATGTGCAGAGTGTTGTCCGTCCAGCGTACGACGTCGTGCCGGTGGAGGTACGCGAAGAGTAGCTGGCCGCCGAGCCCGTCGTAGTTGCGGACGCGGTCGCCGGTGACCGGGAAGCGGAACATCCGGTCGAAGAGGACGGCGTACTGCACGTCACGGCCGTGCGCGTTGCCCTCGGCCTCCAGCTTCACGGCCTCCTTGAAGGCGGTGAGGTCGCAGCGCAGCTCCTCCAGGCCGTACATCCAGAACGGCTGCCGCTGCTTGATCATGAAGGGGTCGAAGGGCAGGTCGCCGTGGCTGTGCGTGCGGTCGTGGACCATGTCCCACAGGACGAAGGCCTGCTCGCAGCGGTGCTGGTCGCCGACCATCTCCTGGATGTCGGCGGGGAGCTCCAGGCCGAGGGCGGAGACGGCCGCCTCGGTGACGCGGCGGAAGCGGGCGGCCTCGCGGTCGCAGAAGATGCCGCCCCAGGTGAAGCGCTCGGGGGCCTCGCGGACGGCGATGGTCTCCGGGAAGAGGACCGCGGAGTTGGTGTCGTAGCCCGCGGTGAAGTCCTCGAAGGTGATGCCGAGGAAGAGCGGGTTGTCGTAGCGGGTGCGCTCCAGCTCGGAGAGCCACTCGGGCCAGACCATGCGCAGGACGACGGCCTCGAAGTTGCGGTCGGGGTTGCCGTTCTGGGTGTACATCGGGAAGACGACCAGGTGCTGGCGGCCGTCCTCGCGGTGGGCGGCCGGCTGGAAGGCCAGCAGCGAGTCGAGGAAGTCCGGCACGCCGAAGCCGGTGTCGGCCCAGCGGCGCAGGTCCGCGACCAGGGCCGCGTGGTAGGCCGAGTCGTGCGGGACGAGCGGCGAGAGCTGCTCGACGGCCTCCACGACGCGCTCCACCTGGGCCCGGACGGCCTCGCCCGGTGGGGCGTCCTCCGCGGCGAGGTCGATGGAGCCGTCCGGGGACTGCCAAGGCCGGATCGTTTCCACGGCGTCCTTGAGAACCCCCCACGCGGGGTGATCGATCACCGGGTCGGCGGCCGAATTGTCGGTCGCTATCGCCGACGACGCAAGGATTTCCGTCATGGCTGCCCCTCCTCGGGAGAACTTGGTGTTAAGACACCGTATCCGTGCGCGCTTCTCCTGCTCAAGAGGGGAGGCCATAAATTATCCTGCCGAACCCCCGGTGGGGCCGCCGTTTTTCCTGCACACCTCCGCCATATGAGTACCCATGGGTACGTTTCCGTCACACAGGTCCCACAGACCCCATGAGCTGTTCTAGCCGGGATCCGGCCATTCCCCTGCCGCCCGGCCGTGCGCCGCCTCCAGGGGCGCCCCTGTCCCCGTCCCCCGGGCCTACCCCCGCGCCGCCGGTGAATTCATGAAAGTGCAACAGTCTTCCGCTATGCGGACGGTCGGCGGCCCGACCTGGACAGGGCAGTGATCACGCTGCCAGTCTCCCGCCATGCCCGTCGTCGAGCGGCCCACGCGCCGCACCGCCACCCCGGCCGCACCCGCCACCCACCGCCGCACGGCCCGCCTCACCGCCTGCCTCGCCGTCCTGCTCACGGCCGCCGTCGGCTGTGCTCCCCAGGACGACACCGGATCCGGCTCCGCGAAGTCCTCCGCCGGACCGTCCGCGGCGGCGTGCACGAAGGAGAAGCTGGTCACGCAGGCCCCCGGCAAGCTGACCGTCGGCACCGACAAGCCCGCCTACGCGCCCTGGTTCCAGGACGACGACCCCTCGAACGGCAAGGGCTTCGAGTCTGCCGTCGCCTACGCCCTGGCCGAGCGGCTCGGGTACGGCCGGGCCGACGTGGTCTGGCAGACCGTTCCGTTCAACACGGCCGTCGCTCCGGGCGCCAAGAAGTTCGACCTCGACATCAACCAGATCTCCGTCGGCGACGAGCGCCGGCGGGCCGTCGACTTCTCCTCCGGCTACTACGACGTCCGCCAGGCCGTCATCGCCCTCAAGGACTCCCCCGCCGCCAAGGCCCGCAGCGCCGCCGACCTCAAGCACGTCAAGCTCGGCGCCCAGGTCGGCACCACCAGCCTCGACGTCGTGAACGACGTGATCAGGCCCGACCAGCAGCCCGCCGTCTTCCAGAAGAACGACTACGCCAAGACCGCGCTCAAGAACGGCCAGGTCGAGGCGATCGTCGTCGACCTGCCGACCGCCTTCTACATCACCTCCGCGGAGGTCCCGGACGCCCGCATCGTCGGCCAGTTCGGCAGCGCCGGAGACAAGCCCGAGCAGTTCGGCTTCGTCCTCGACAAGGGCAGCCGCCTCACGCAGTGCGTCTCCGGCGCCGTCGACTCCCTGCGCAAGGACGGCACGCTCGCCGGACTGGAGAAGAAGTGGCTCTCCGAGGCCGCCGACGTCCCGGTGCTCAAGTGAGCCCCGGGGAAGCGGCCGCCGTCCCCGAGGGCACCGCACCGTCCCTGGTGAAGGAAGCCGACGCGGACGCCTACACCCCCTCGGCGCGCCGCCTGGAGCGGGAGCGCTTCAAACGCACCCGGGCGCGCCGCGCCACGGCCGTCGCCGCGTGCAGCACGCTGGTCACGGGCGCCGTGCTGTTCCTCGCCGTCGTCAACTCCCCCGGCTGGCAGCGCACCCGTGAAACGTTTCTCAGCGGGCACTACGCGCGCGAGGCGCTGCCCAAGGTCCTCGACGGGCTGTGGCTGAACCTGCGCCTGCTGGTCGTCTGCGGGGCGGCCGTGCTCGTCCTCGGGCTGCTGATAGCGGTCGCCCGGACGCTGCGCGGCCCCGTCTTCTTCCCCCTGCGCGCGCTCGCCACCGCCTACACCGACTTCTTCCGCGGGCTGCCGCTCGTGATCTGCCTGCTGATGGTCGTCTTCGGCGTCCCGGCCCTGCGGCTGCAGGGCGTGACGACCGACCCGGTGCTGCTGGGCGGGACCGCGCTCGTCCTGACGTACTCGGCCTACGTCGCCGAGGTCTTCCGCGCGGGCATCGAGTCCGTGCACCCCAGCCAGCGCGCCGCCGCCCGCTCGCTGGGCCTCAGCGCCCGGCAGACACTGCGCCACGTCATCCTGCCGCAGGCCGTGCGCCGGGTCGTGCCACCGCTCCTCAACGACCTGGTGTCCCTGCAGAAGGACACCGGCCTCGTCTCGATCGCCGGCGCGGTGGACGCCGTCTACGCGGCGCAGATCCTCTCCAGCAAGAGCTTCAACTACACGCCGTACGTCGTCGCCGGGCTCATCTTCGTCGCCCTCACCATCCCCATGACCCGCTTCACCGACTGGGTCACGGCACGGACGGACCGCCGGCGGGCACAGGGAGGCATCGTATGAGCACCGTGACGGATGCCGCTCCGGCGAGCAGCGCCGGTACGGAACGGCCCGTGCTGCGGATGGAGGCCGTGCGCAAGACCTTCGGCGGCACGGTCGTGCTGCGCGACGTGGACCTGGAGGTCGCCCCGCACACGGTGACCGCGCTCATCGGCGCCTCCGGATCGGGCAAGTCGACGCTGCTGCGCTGCGCCAACCTGCTGGAGGAGATCGACGACGGCGCGATCTTCCTCGACGGCGAGGACATCACCGACCCGCGCGTGGACCCCGACGCCGTCCGCCGCCGCATCGGCGTCGTCTTCCAGGCCTACAACCTCTTCCCGCACATGACCGTGCTCGACAACATCACGCTGGCGCCGCGGCGGGTGCACGGCGTCGCCCGCGCGGAGGCCGAGGAGCGGGCACGGGAGCTGCTGGAGCGGCTCGGGCTGGGCGGCAAGGCGGGCGAGTACCCGGACCGGCTCAGCGGCGGCCAGCAGCAGCGGGTGGCGATCGTACGGGCGCTCGCCGGCCGGCCCCGGCTGCTGCTCCTGGACGAGATCACCGCGGCCCTCGACCCCGAGCTCGTCGGGGAGGTGCTGGGCGTCGTGCGCGACCTCAAGGAGGACGGCATGACGATGGTCCTGGCCACCCACGAGATGGGCTTCGCCCGGGACGTCGCCGACCAGGTGTGCTTCCTGGACGGCGGGGTCGTGCTGGAGCGCGGCACCCCCGCCGAGGTCTTCGGCGCACCCCGGCAGGAGCGCACCCGGAAGTTCCTGCGGCGGATCGTGGAGGCCGGCCGGCTGTGAGGCGGGCCCGACGAGGAGGCAGAGGTAAGGGGCTCTGCCGGCAGAAGTAAGGGGCTCTACCCATTGAGCAGAGCCCCTTACTTACCGTTCACCTACCGCCTACATGCCGTCCTTGACGGGGTGACGCCGGCCGTCAGGCCAGTTCCTTGATCAGCAGTTCGAACTCGAGGTCGTCGCGCTGCGGGATGCCGAAGCGCTCGTCGCCGTACGGGAACGGGCTCATCCGCCCGGTGCGCCGGTAGCCGCGCCGTTCGTACCAGGCGATCAGCTCGTCCCGCTGCCTGATCACGGTCATGTGCATCTCGGTCGCGCCCCAGTCGGCGCGCACGAGCCGCTCGGCCTCCGCTATGACGACCTTGCCGAGCCCGCCGCCCTGCATCTCCGGGCTGACGGCGAACATCCCGAAGTAGGCGTGGGTCCCCCGGTGTTCGAGCTGGCAGCAGGCCACTATCCGGTCGCCCCGCTCGACCACCAGCAGACGGCTGCCCGGGTCCGTCACCACGGCCTCGACGCCGTCGGGGTCGGTGCGCTGCCCCTCCAGCAGGTCCGCCTCGGTCGTCCAGCCCGCGCGGCTCGCGTCACCGCGGTAGGCCGACTCGACGAGGGCGACGAGAACGGGCACGTCCTCGACGGTCGCGTCCCGGAAGGTCGTCTCCGTGCTGCTGGTGGTTTCCATCGTGTTCCTGTGGTCCTCTCCGTACGGTTCCGGCTCCACGTGCACACTAACCCGGGCCCCGGGCCACGCCGCCGGGCCCTGGTGCGCCCCTGACGTGCCACCGCGCGTGCGCGGGCGCATTTTCATGGGCTCCAGCGCTCCTCCAGTGCGCCTGTGCGCTCCCATGTGTTCTCGCCCCCGGGGGAATCAACCGGAGGTGGATCTGCACGTCCGGGGAGGTGCGCCGTGCACGGACCGCCGCTGATCGGCTGGCTGCTCGTGGCGGTGTGCGCCGCGACGGGCGCGTACTGCCTGGTGCGCCTCCGCGCGGGTGCGGGAGGAGAGCGCCGGGCCGTCGGGGGCGACGCCCTGATGGGGCTCGGCATGGCGGCCATGGCCGTGCCGACCGCCGTCCTGGACACCCGGCCCTGGGGCGCGCTGCTGTTCGCCGTCGTCTTCGGCGCGGCCGGGGTCCACGCGCTGGTGGGCGTGGCGCGCGGCCGCGCGGACAACCACCATCTCCACCACGCCGTGGGCGCGTTCGCCATGGTCTACATGGCGCTCGCGATGGCGGGCACCCCGATGGGCGGCCGCACGGAGCACACGGGAGCGGCGGCCACTCACGCCGCGACCGCACATGTCCCGGCCGGCACGCCCCTGCTGACGGGACTGCTGCTGGTGTACTTCGCCGTGTACGTGGTGCGCACGGTGGCCGTGCTCGTGCCCGTCACCGTGGCCGCCGGGCAGGTCTCCTGGCCGGGCCGGCCGGACCTCACCCACGCCTGCAGGCTGTCCATGGGCATCGGCATGCTGGCGATGCTGCTGACGCTGTGAGCCCGCGCCCCGTGGAATGCATCACTTCGCGTACCGGACCGTACCCGCGGACGCGGCCACGCTCATAGGCTGACGGCCATGATGGTCCCGCTCGCGCTGCTGGTCCTCGGCGCACTGGTCGCGGCGATGGCTCCGCGCGTGCTGACCCGTTCCGACTGGCCCGACCGCGAACCGGTCGTGGCCCTGTGGGTGTGGCAGTGCGCGGTGGCGACCGTGCTGCTGTGCTGCCTGCTCGCCATGGCGCTGAGCGCCGCAGCGGCCTGGGAGGCCGTGCGCGGGCACGTCTTCGCGATCGCTCCGCACGGCGTGGTCGAGGCCTACGCCCTCACCGCCTACGGTGCGTGGGCCGCGCCGCTGGCCGTGGCGCTGGCGAGCGGCGCCGTGTGGACCGCTGCGATGCTGACCCGCGAGATCAGCTGGTCGCGCGCCCGGCGCCGGCAGCGCCGCACGGAACTGCTCGTCCGCTCCCCCCGGCTGCCCGGCGAGGAGCCGGGCGGGGACCGGCTCGTGGTGCTGGAGGGCGAGCGACCCGACGCGTGGTGGCTGCCCGGCGGCGGCGCGCCGCAGCTGGTGATCACGACCGGTGCGCTGCGCCGCCTCAAGGGCCCCCAGCTCGATGCGGTGCTGGCCCACGAGCAGGGGCACGCCCGGGCCCGGCACCACTGGCTGCTGCACGTCTCCTCGGCCCTGGCCAACGGCTTCCCGCAGGTACCGGTGTTCGCCGCGTTCCGCGACCAGGTGCACCATCTGGTGGAGCTCGCGGCGGACGACTCGGCGTCGCGGCGCTTCGGCCGCCTGACCACGGCGCTCGCCCTGGTGGAACTGAACGAGGACCGCGGGGTGTTCGGGCCGTGCCCGACGCAGCTCTCCCAGGTGCCGACGCGGGTGCACCGCCTGCTGGCCCCCGCCCCGAGGCTGACGGCCGCGCGGCGGCTGCGGCTCACGGCGGTTGCGGCGCTGGTGCCCGCGGTGCCGCTGCTGGTGACGTTCGTACCGGGCCTCAGCGTCCTGACCTGGTCCGGGTCGTAGCGCAGGCCTTGGACGTAGGGCCGGCCTCGGACGCGGTTCCGGCCTTGGACGCGGCTCGGGCCCGGACGTGGTTCCGGCCTCGGCCGTAGCGCCGGAGCGGGCGCCACGGCCAGGGCCGCAGGAGTGGTGGCCCCTGCGGCCCCCCATGCGCGAGGATCTGCGGATGCCCGCCTCTCCGCGCCCTTCGCCCGCACTCCCCCGCTCCCCGTCCCGCATCCGCCCGGCGCCGATCCCGGCCGGGCTCGTCCTCGCGGCCGTCTTCGGCGTCCTGCTCGCCCTGGTCGCGGGCGCGTGGGAGCCGCTCGCCGCGCTGGACCGGAACGTCGCGAACGGATTGCATCCGGTGGCCGTGGAGCACCGTGGCTGGACCCGGTTCGTCCGCGTGCTCTCCGACTGGCTGTGGGACCCGTGGACGATGCGCGCCGCCCTGGCCCTGGCGGTCCTGTGGCTCCTGCGCCGGCGCGACCTGCTGCTCGCCTCCTGGATCGCGGGGACGTCGGCCCTGGGCACCGCTCTGCAGCAGGGCATCAAGGCGGCGGTGGGCAAGGACCGCCCGAGCTGGCCGGACCCCGTGGCGACCGCGCACTACGCGGCGTTCCCCTCGGGGCACGCCCTGACGGCGACGGTGGCGTGCGGGCTGCTGGTGTGGCTGCTGTGGAGGTACGGCGCGCGGGCCCGTGGCCTGCGCGCCGCTGTGGCGGCGGGCGCGGTGTCGGTGCTCGGAGTGGGCCTCACCCGGCTGTACCTGGGCGTCCACTGGGCGTCGGACGTCCTGGGCGGCTGGCTGCTCGGCGGGGCGCTCGTGGCTGCCTCGGTGGGTCTGTTCGGCATGGTGTCGCGGCGACGGGGTTGACGGCTACGGCCAGGGCTACAGCTACAGCTGCTCCGGGGCGAAACCGGGTGGCACTGCATGCGGCCCCGCTGCCGGGGCTGTCGCACCGGTCAGCTTGTCGATCGTCACGTAGCGCGCGGAGTGATCGACCCCTTCGGGGACGTGGTAGTCGAGGGCGGTGGGATCCTCGGACATGCGCCCGTAGGTGCGCACCTCGATGCGCACCCCGTACCAGTACGCCGCGCTCTGACTGCTCTGCGCATGGCGCGCGCAGCTGAGCAGCATCCTCTTGACGGGCTCTTCGAAGGCCCGGTTGAACCGGCTGTTCGTCGTGTTCGTCATGGGCGTCATGTTCTGGGAGTTGCCGGGTCCGCCCAGGTTGTCGTTCCACAGATGGCCCTTCACCCAGCCTCCGCCGTCCCGCAGGTTGAGCTCCTCCACGATGCTGCACTCGCCCGCCTGCGGCGGCCCCCCGAGGTAGGTGTTCCCTGGGGCCACGACGCTGGGACCGACCACGACCGCGACCGACGTCCCGCCCGTACGCCCGTCATACGCGCCGTAATCCGGCCCGTCCCACACGTGCCGTTGCCTGTTCCAGGCCGGATACGGCAGGCTCCCGGTCCGGCCACGCGTCGCAACACGCTGGACCGGTTCCATCCCCCGCTCCCGCATCCGGGCCACCGCGGCGTTGCCGGCCGTGCGGTGCAGCCCCAGCACGGCGGCGGCCCCCGCCGCGGCGGGCGCGGCCCGCCCCACCGCCGGGCCGGGCCCCTCGGTGCTGGAACTCTCTTCCGGGTGTGGACCTCTCACGCGCACCGGGCGGACCCTCCTCGGACACTGGGGGACGGCTGTCTCTCCAACTCTCGGCTCTCCAACTCTCCGATTTTCCAACCAATACGCGAAAGGCTGGGCAGATGACGGGACTTCGCAGGGCACACCGACGAGAAGTCGCCACGGCGCGGCGGGCGGCGGCGGCAGGGGCGGGATCATGACGGTCAAGGGGGTGCTCTTCGACTTCTCCGGCACGCTCTTCCGCATCGAGCCGGCCACGACGTGGCTGGCCGCGGCCCTGGAGCGCACCGGCGTGCACATGAGCGAGGCCGAGGCGGCCCGGGCCGCCGAGCGGCTGGAGGCGGCGGGCGCCCTTCCGGGCGGCGGCAACCCGCTCTCCCTACCCCCGCACCTGGCCGGGCTGTGGGCCGAGCGGGACCGCAGCGCGGAGCGGCACCGCGCCGCGTACACGGGGCTGGCGCGCGAGGTGCCGCTGCCCCGGCCGGAGCTCTACGACGTGCTGTACGAGCGGCACATGGAGCCGGCGGCCTGGCGTCCGTACGCCGATGTGCCCGGTGTCCTGGAGGAGCTGCGGCGGCGCGGGATACGGACGGCCGTGGTGAGCAACATCGGCTGGGACCTGCGGCCGGTGTTCCGTACACACGGCCTGGATGCCTGCGTGGACGCCTACGCGCTGTCCTTCGAGCACGGCGTGCAGAAACCCGATCCCCGGCTCTTCCTGGTGGCCTGTCAGGCCCTGGGGCTGGCACCCGGCGAGGTGCTGATGGTGGGTGACGACCGCCGGGCCGACGGGGGCGCCGCGGCGCTCGGCTGCGCGGTGCACCTGGTGGACCACCTGCCGGTCGGGGAGCGGCCCGCCGCCCTGCGCCCGGTGCTCGGCCTGCTCGGCTGACAGGCCCGGTTGCCACGCTGGTCTGGGCGGTCCCCCGCGCCGCCCAGACCAGCCGACACGCCGGTGCCGCACCACGCCGGGGGCGGGCAGGGCACCGGATACCCCCTGAGTATATTGGCCCGGAGCCAGTCAACGCAGGAGTTGTGGAATGTCCCCGCGCAGCGCGTCGGCCAACGAGGAGATGCGTCGCCGTTCCCGTGAGCGGCTGCTCCAGGCGACGGTCGAGCTCGTCGGTGAACGCGGGTACGAGGCGACGACGCTCGCCGACATCGCCGACCGGGCCGGCACGGCGCGCGGCCTGGTCTCGTACTACTTCCCCGGCAAGCGGCAGTTGCTGCAGTCGGCGGTGCACAGGGTGATGCACCTGGAGCTCGAGGCGGGCCTGGAGCGCGCCCCGTGCGCCCGGGACGGCCGCGAGCGCCTCGCACGGGCGATCGACGCGATCCTGGGGCTCGCACGGGACCGCCCCCTGCTGATGCGCACCCACATGGCCGGGATCCTCCAGGCGGAGGGCTTCATCCAGTGCCCCGAGCAGCAGCGCCTCGCGCACCTGCTGCACGACACGGTGGCGGCCTACGGCTCCCCCGACCCCGACGCGGACTACCCGCTGCTGCGCGCCCTGCTGATGGGCGCCGTCGTGGCGGTCCTGCTGCCGGGCGCGCCCATGCCGTTCGAGAGGCTGCGGGCGGAGCTCTTCCAGCGCTACGGCCTCGACTGGGAGCTGGGCGTCCCGCCCGGCCCCCCGCACGCGGGCGCCTGACCCGTTCTGCCCGGCGGAACCGGCCACGCGCACGCGCCGCCCTCCCGTACCGCCGCTCCGGGTGCGATCCTGGAGGGACCTGCGGGACATCTGCGGACGTCTGCGGAAAGGGGCCCACCGTGCTTCGCATCGCCGTGGTCGGGTCGGGGCCGAGCGGGGTCTACACCGCTCAGGCCCTGGTACAGCAGGAGGACGTCCCCGGGGTGACGGTGGACGTCCTGGACCGGCTGCCCTGCCCGTACGGGCTGGTGCGCTACGGCGTCGCCCCGGACCACGAGAAGATCAAGTCCCTGCAGGGCAATCTGCGGGCGGCCATGGAGCACCCGGCCATCACGTTCTTCGGCAACGTCCCGGTGGGGGACGACCCGCGCGGCCTCCCGCCGCGGCAGCTGCTGGAGCTCTACCACGCGGTCGTCTACTGCGTCGGGGCCGCGGCCGACCGGCGGCTCGGCATCCCCGGTGAGGACCTGGCCGGCAGCTTCTCGGCCACCGAGTTCGTCTCCTGGTACAGCGCGCACCCGGACGCGGCGCCGGACGGGTTCGTGCTGGGCGCGCGCTCCGCGGTCGTCATCGGCGTGGGCAACGTGGCCGTCGACGTGGCCCGCGTGCTGGCGCGCGGCGCGGGGGAACTGCACGGGACCGACGTGCCGCACGCCGCGCTGTCCGCCCTCGCGGCCAGCCGGGTGACGGACATTCACATGGTCGGCCGGCGCGGCCCGTCGCAGGCGAAGTTCACCACGAAGGAGCTGCGCGAGCTGGGCGCGCTGCCCGGCGCCGAGACGCTCGTACGGGCGGAGGAGGCGGCGCTCGATCCCGCGTGGGACGATCCCGCCGGGCTGCCCGCGGTGGGGCGGCGCAACGTCGAGGTGCTGCGGGGCTGGGCCGAACGTCCGCCCGGCGGCCGCCCGCGCCGCATCCACCTGCGGTTCTTCCTCCGGCCCGCCGCGCTGCTCGGCGGCGGTGACGGGGCGGTGCGCGCGGTGCGCTTCGAGCGGACGGCGCCGGACGGGCGCGGCGGCGTCGTCGGCACGGGCGGGTTCGAGGAGGTCGCGGCCCAGCTGGTGCTGCGCTCGGTGGGCTACCGCGGGGTGCCGATCGCGGGGCTGCCGTTCGACGCGGAGCTGGGGATCGTGCCCCATGCGGCGGGCCGGGTGCTGCGGGACGGCGTCCCGTCGCCGGGCGAGTACGTGGCGGGGTGGATCAAGCGCGGCCCGACGGGCGTGATCGGCACGAACCGCTCGTGCGCGAAGGAGACGGTGACGTCCCTGCTGGCCGACGCCGGGGCGCTCGCGGCACGCCGGCCCGGGCCGGTGGAGGACGCGCACGCCGTCCTGCGGGCGGCGGGGCGGGAGCCGGTGGAGTGGCCGGGCTGGCTGGCGATCGAGGCCGCGGAGGCCGCTCTCGGCGAGGGGCTGGGCCGCGGTCCGGTGAAGATCCCGGACTGGGAGGGGCTGCTGTCGGCGGCCCGCGCCCGCAACTGACCCCCGGGCCCGTCCGGGCCCCGGGCGAGGATCAGGACGGGACGGCGAGGCGGGACGCCTGGTGTCCGGCCGCGGTGAGGACGGTGCCGAGCAGGCCCGGGAAGAGCGCTTCGAGATCGTCGCGGCGCAGGGCGTTCATCTTCGCCGTGCCCCGGTAGGTCTGCCGGACCACGCCGCTCTCGCGCAGCACCCGGAAGTGGTGCGTCGTCGTCGACTTGCTCACGGGGAGGTCGAAGACGGAACAGTTCAACTCGCCCTCGACCGCGGCGAGGTCGCACACGATCTGCAGGCGCATGGGATCGGAGAGGGCGTGCAGCACGCCTTCCAGGCGGATCTCCGCGCGGTCGGGGTGCTCCAGGGCACGGCCGCTCGACGACGGCCGGTTCTGTGCTGGCACGGCTCCTCCTCCAGGTGTGTCGGGCTGCTCCGCGACACCTCCATTGTACGAGAGACATCGTAGTTTGACATCCCTCGTACTACGAGGGTTATCGTATGAACCGTTGCCCGCCGCGGAACCCTCCGCGCCGGGAAGACGTCGCCGTGAGTCGCCGTGAAGCGCATAGGAGCCTGCCGTGACCGCCCTGTTCACCCCGTACACCCTGCGTTCGCTCACCATCCCCAACCGGGTCTGGATGGCCCCGATGGACCAGTACAGCGCCGAGGTCTCCGGACCGGGCGCGGGCGTCGCGAACGACTGGCACTTCGCGCACTACACCGCCCGCGCGACCGGCGGAGCGGGACTGATCCTCGTGGAGGCGACCGCGGTCAGCCCGGAGGGCCGGATCAGCCCGGCCGACCTGGGGCTCTGGAACGACACCCAGACCGAGGCCCTCCGCCGCATCACCTCCTTCTTCAAGGAGCGCGGCACCGTTCCCGGTATCCAGCTCGGCCACGCCGGCCGCAAGGCCGCAACGGACCGGCCGTGGCGCGGCGGCGGACCGGTGGGCCCGGAGGAGACCTGGCAGACGGTCGCCCCGAGCGCAGTGCCGTACGCGACGGGCCACCCCGTCCCCGACGAGCTGACGGTGGAGCAGATACAACAGATCGTGGGGCAGTTCGCGGACGCCGCACGCCGCGCCCTGGCCGCCGGCTTCCAGGTCGTCGAGCTGCACGGAGCCCACGGCTACCTCATCCACCAGTTCCTCTCCCCGCTCAGCAACCGCCGCACCGACCGGTACGGCGGGTCGTTCGAGAACCGGGCGCGGTTCGCGCTGGAGGTCGTGGAAGCGGTGCGCGGGGTGTGGCCGCAGGAACTGCCGGTGTTCTTCCGGGTCTCGGCCACCGACTGGGTGACGGAGAACCCCGAGGACGGGCGCGACGGCTGGAGCGCGGGCGACGCCGTGCGACTCGCGCACGAGCTGCGGGCGCGCGGCGTGGACCTGATGGACGTCTCCACGGGCGGCATCACCTCCGGCATCCGCATCCCCACCGGCCCGGGGTACCAGGTGCCGTTCGCCCGGCGGGTCCGCCGGGAGGCCGGGATGCCGACCGCCGCGGTCGGCCTCATCACCGACCCCCGGCAGGCCGAGGAGATCGTCGCCGGCGGCGACGCCGACGCCGTCCTGCTCGGCCGCGAGCTCCTCCGCGACCCGCACTGGCCCCACCGCGCGGCGGCCGGGCTCGGCGCGGCGAAGCGCTTCCCCGACCAGTACGCCTGGGCCGTCTGACGCGCGGGCCGCACGCTCCGCCCAAGGCACACGTACGGCTGAATCTGCAGGGCGCGGATACGTACGGGTACGCACGGATCCGCGCCCTGCTCCGCGCGGCCGTCCGCACGGTCCGGATCCGGGGCCCGGACTGCGGGTGCGGCCCCTCCTTCGCGTACGATCCCGTACTTGCGCAACTGCCAGCAGTTTGTTTACAGGGAGGGGCGGCAGCTGTGGCTGCACGACCTTTGCACGAGATCGTCGAACCGGGCTGGGCGAAGGCCCTGGAGCCGGTGGCGGACCGGATCGCCGCGATGGGCGACTTCCTGCGCTCCGAGATCGCCGCGGGCCGTACGTACCTGCCGTCGGGCGCCAACGTACTGCGCGCCTTCCAGCAGCCGTTCGACGACGTCCGGGTGCTGATCGTGGGTCAGGACCCGTACCCGACGCCGGGTCACGCCGTGGGGCTGAGCTTCTCGGTCGCACCGGAGGTACGGCCGCTGCCCGGCAGCCTGGAGAACATATACCGCGAGCTCCACACCGACCTGGGGCTCCCCCGCCCGTCCAACGGGGACCTCACGCCGTGGACCCGGCAGGGGGTGCTGCTGCTCAACAGGGCGCTGACCACCGCCCCGCGCAAGCCGGCTGCGCACCGGGGCAAGGGCTGGGAAGAGGTCACCGAGCAGGCGATCCGGGCGCTGGTCGAGCGGGGGCGCCCGATGGTGGCGATCCTGTGGGGCCGCGACGCCCGCAACCTGCGGCCGATCCTGGGGCAGGTGCCGTCCGTGGAGTCGGCGCACCCCTCCCCCATGTCGGCCGACCGCGGCTTCTTCGGCTCGCGGCCGTTCAGCCGGGCCAACGACCTGCTGGCGCGGCAGGGCGCCGCTCCGGTGGACTGGCAGCTCCCGTGAGGTCCGCGGCCGCCGCCGTGACACCGCGCCGCGGAGGGCCCGGCCGCTCCGCGGAGCGCCCGCGGCCGCGGCCGGCCCGGTGAGCCCCGCGGGCGGCTGGGTCCTCGGCGTCGACTCCGGCGGCTCGGGCATCCGGGTCGCCCTGCGCCGGGTCCCCGGCAACGGCCCCGCCCCGACCCGGTCCTCCACGGTCCCGGCCACGGTGGGCGAGAAGGGCGTCGACGCCCGCAGCCTGCTCGCCCAGGTGGTGCCGGCGGCCGAGGAGCTGCTGGCCGGAGCGGGGGCGCGGCGCTGCGAGGCCGCCTGCGTCGGCGCCGCCGGCATGGCCGCCCTCGGCGGTGATCTGCACGCCGTCCTCCCCTCGGCACTCCGGGAGGCCCTGGGCGTGCGCGTGCTCGCCCTGGCCACGGACGCGGTCACCGCCTACGCCGGCGCCCTGGGCCAGCGGCCGGGGGCCGTCGTCGCCGCGGGCACCGGGCTGGTCGCCGTGGGCACGGACCTGACCGCGGAGGGCGGCTGGCGGCGCGCCGACGGCTGGGGCCACCTGCTCGGCGACTGCGGCAGCGGGGCGTGGATCGGCCGCGCCGGGCTGGAGGCGGCGATGCGCGCCCACGACGGGCGGGCCGGCGGTTCGCACGCCCTGCTGGAGCGCCTGCACGCGGTCTTCGGCCCGGCGCCGGAGCTCCCGGCCCTCCTCTACCCCCGGGCGGACCGGCCCGCCGTCCTGGCTTCCTTCGCCCCCGAGGTGGGCCGGTGCGCACCGGCCGACCCCGTCTCGGCCGGAATTCTCCGCCGGGCGGCCCGGCACATCGCCGAGGCGGCCGCGGCGGTGTGCCCGCCTGCCCGGCCCGGCGGCCGGGAAGAGCCTCCCCCAGGACCGCCTCCGAGGCCGGACGGGGCGGCCGGGGCCGGCGGGATGTACGAGGTGGCGCTGACCGGCGGCCTCCTCCGCATGGGCGCTCCCCTGCTCACACCCCTGTTCGAGGAGTTGCAAATGCAACTTCCTCACGCGCGACGGGTGGCCGCGGCGGGCGAGCCGCTGGACGGCGCGTTGTGCGTGGCGGAGGCCCTGCTGACGGGCGATCTGCTGCTGCCGGCCGACCCTCCGATGCTCCGGATCGTTTGCTGAACGCTTCTGCGATGAGCGTATTTATGGGCGAATAAATCCGGACAGACGTAACGGGAGCGCCCCCACCCGAACGGCCCAGCGCCTTGAACGACTAACATGCGGCGCCATGAGCTCCCCCACAGGGCCCGCGCCTGGCCTGCCTGTACGAATGCCGCGACCCCGTCAGCCCGGACGGCACCGGCGGCCGGAGCCGGCGGCCGCCCCCGTCGGCGCGCCGCCGCTGGTTCTCGCCGTTCCGGGGCTCCCCGACACGGAGACGCGCTCCCTCGCCGAGGAGATCCTCAGCATCGCGCGCTCCGAGCTCCCGGGCCTGGACGCACGCATCGGCTACGTGGACGCCGACGGGGCCGCCGAGGGCTACCCCTCCCTGGAGTCCGTCCTCGCCTACGCCGCCGCCCAGCGCGCCGCTCGCGCGAGCGAAGCCCGCGAAGCCGGCACCGAGGACGGCGCCGCCGGTGCCTGGGACCAGTGGCCCCCGGCCATCGTGGTGCCGCTCCTGGCCGGCCCGGACAACTCCCTCCTGCGCCGGGTCCGCCAGTCCGTGATGAGCAGCGGCAGCGCCGCCGAGCTCACCGACGCGCTCGGCCCGCACCCGCTCCTCGCCGAGGCCCTGCACGTGCGCCTGTCGGAGGCCGGCCTGGCCCGCGCCGACCGCGCTCGACTGTTCACAGTTGCAACGGCCGCGGACGGGATCATCCTGGCCACGGTCGGCGGCGAGGAGGCCGTGCAGGCCGCCGGGATCAGCGGCATGCTGCTCTCCGCCCGCCTCGCCGTGCCGGTCCTCGCGGCCGCGCTGGACATCGAGGGCGACATCGCCCGGGCCGCCGACCAGCTGCGCGGCTCCGGCTCGCGGAACCTTGCGCTCGCCCCGGGCCTGATCGGCCCGGAGATCGCCGAGGGCCTCGCGGACGCCGCCGCCAAGGAGGCCGACTGCGCCGCCGCCGCGCCGCTCGGCGCCTACCCGGCGATCGGCAAGCTCGTCCTGGCCAAGTACGCGGAGGTCCTGGGCATATCCCTGCAGCCCCAGGGCGTTCCGGCGCACTGACGCGTACGACCGGCGGGGCCGGTCGATCAGACCGTGCCGTGACTGTCTGACCCTTCGGCCCGCCCGCTCCACCTTTGTTCTCTGTTCCCGGAAGAGGGGCTCCCGCGACGCGGGGCCCCTCTTCGGCCGTTCCGGGCCCGCCCGGCCGCGGCCGCCCCGAGCCCGCCGCCGTCGCGGGCGAGGGTCCCGCCGCCGCCTCAGGCGAAGATCACGCAGGATGCCGCCGGTACGGGGACCGAACCCGCGAGCCGCGGCGTCCCCGTCTCCGGGTGCACGGCGAACCAGGTGACGTCGCCGGACCGCTCGTTGGCCGCGTACAGATGACGGCCCGAGGGGTGCAGCGTCAGGTCCCGCGGCCAGACGCCTCCGCAGCCGACGACCTCGGGGAGTCCGAGGACGTCACCGGACGCGTCGAGCGTCAGGACCGAGATGCTGTCGTGGCCGCGGTTGGCCGTCCACAGGAACCGCCCGTCGGCGGAGACCACCGGTGCGGAGGGGTACGTCCGCACGCCTTCGCCCGGAGGCAGGACCCGCGTCTCGCCGAGCGGTTCGAGCACCCCTTCCGCACGGTGCCAGCGGCAGACCGTGACGCTCGGGACCAGTTCGTTCAGCACGTAGACGCGGTCGGTCACCGGGGAGAAGGCGAGGTGCCGGGGCCCCGTGCCGGGCCGCAGGGGCGTCTCCCCGTGGAGGCGCGGCAGGCCGGTCACCGGGTCGAGGGCGTACGTCCAGACCGAGTCCGTGCCGAGGTCGACGGCCAGGAGCCTGCCGCCCGAGGGATCGGGAACGACGGCGTGGGCGTGCGGGCTCTTCTGCCGGTCGGCGTCCGGGCCGCCGCCCCGGTGGGCCATGACCGCGGCCGGGGCGCCCGGCCCCCCGCCCGTGCGGACCGGGAGAGCGCTGACGCTGCCCGATCCGTAGTTGGCGGTGAACAGATGGCTGCCGGTGACGGCCAGGTGCGTGGGGCCGTCACCGCGTACGGGCACCGGCGGTCCGAGCAGCCCGGGCCGTACTGGATCGGCCAGGGAGAACGCCGCGGCGGCGCCTTCGTCGGTCTCGCTCACCGCGTACAGCACGTCGGCCCCCGGCGAGAGGGCGAGGAAGGAGGGGTTCGGCACGGCGTCCGTGGAGCCCAGGAGCGTCAGCGCGCCCGTGCGGGGGTCGGTCCGCGCGACCGTGATGCCCTTGCCGCCGGCCTCGGTGAAGGACCCGATGTAGGCGAGGTGCCCCCGCCCGCCGGGCCGCCCGTCCTCCCCGGCATGCGCGTGTTCTCCGGTCTCTCCGGCCCGCCCGAGTCGTCCGCCGCCGTCCGCCATGCCGTCCTCCCCGCCCCCGAACTCTGTGATCCCGACGCTACACGGCGGTACCGGCCCGTCCCAGGTCAGGCCTGTGCCGTCAGGCCTCCGCGGGGCACTCCGCGGCGCCGCGGGCACCCGCGGCACCCGGCCGCGGTACGGCCGGCACGGGAGGTTCGCACCGCGCCGCCGCCGGGGCGGGCACGCCGGTCCGGGCGGCGTGGCAGGTGACGCACAGGATCTGCCGGGCCGGGGTGGAGCCGTGGGAGACGCCCATGCCGTTCGGGCGGTGCAGCACCGGGCGGGTCATGCGGAGGTGGTCGGGACAGAGGCCGGAGTTGCAGCCGTGGCAGACGGCGACCGCAGGGGTGTCGGCACCCTCGGCGGCGTGGCAGTCGTAGCAGTTCATGGGAGTTCTCCTTCAGGTTCGGACGGCTCCGCCCCGCGGAGGAAGGCGACGGTTCCTCAGCGCACCAGGCAGCTGCGGTCCGCACCGCTGTCGGCGTACCCGATGCGGCAGCACGCGGCGACGAACCGCGAGGCCAGCTCCTGGTCCTGGTCGTAGCGCCAGACCACGGCGATGTCGGTGCGGGGCTCGGGCAGCCCCAGCGGACGCACGCGCAGATCGGCGCTGAGGCTCATCCATTCGGCGATGCCGCGGTCCATGTACGACACTCCGGCGCCCGAGGCCACGGCCGCGGCCACGTTGATGTAGTCGGGCTCTTCCCAGGCGACCTGCGGGGACCGCTCATGGCTGACGAAGTCCAGGACCTTGTCATAGAGCCCGGGGGCGAGCGACCGGGGCCACATGATGAGCGGAAGCTCCCCGGCGGACTGCTCCTCCGCGACGCGGTCGGCGGCGCCGCCCCCCGGGAGGAGCTTGACCAGTTCCACGTCCCCCACCACCGACATCCGCAGGTCGTCCGCCTCGACGGGCGGCCTGACGAACGCGAAGTCGGCCTGTCCGGAGCGCACCAGATTGATGTTCCGTTCCGACCAGCCGGATTCGACGGAGACCGGGACGGCGTTACGCTCGCGGAACTCCGCGACCATCTCCCGCTGGCGCAGGGCGTGGCCCGAGCGGCTGAAGACGACCCGGATCGGGCGCCTGCTCTCCGCGGCCGCCTGCTGGATCCGCGCCTTGATCGAGTACGTGCACTGCAGGAGCCTCGGCGCCTCCTCCTGAAGTGCCTTGCCCGACGCGGTCAGTGCTATCCGCCGGCTGCCACGGCTGAGCAGTTCGGCGCCCAGCTCCTTCTCCAGCACCTTCATCTGGTGAGAGAGGGTGGGCTGGCTCACCCCGCAGCGCCGGGCCGCCCTCCCCAGGTGGAGCTCGTCGGCCACCGCGACGAAGTACTCCAGGCGGCGCAGCAGACCGGAGAGGCTCAGTAAAGGCTCCTCGTCACCCCGCACGCACACGACCTCCCGCCTGAACTGGGCATTGCCATACGAAAGTTGTTTTCCGGGTGCTTCACGAGTGTAGCAACCGTGATCCAAGCGAGGTCAACAACGCGGCAGCAGATACAGGCCGTTGACGGGTGAGGACCGGCCGGGGCCGACGTGGCTCGCCTATCGGCCCATACCGGGCACTTCCCCGGCCTCAACCCGCCCCCGGCCATCCCGGACCCGCCCCCGCCCTGTGACCCACACCACTCGAAGGGCCCCGGAAAGGCGTCCGGCCTGCCCTCTTAGCGATCATCTATTTGATCTATAGAGCGGTTTTATTGGACCGCTCGCGGAACGCGTGGAACTGTCGCCCTACATTGATCAACCGCCCCCCGGACAGCAGGAGGTAGGATGATCAGCGAGCTGATCAGCAAGGACGACCGATTCCAGGAGATCCTGGAACGTCTGAACCGCAAATCGGTCGAGGACTACTACAACCCCTACCGGATGTTCGACTGGCCGGATTCCCTGCCGGAGAACCGGTGGTGGATGAGTCCCGAACTCACGACCACCTACGGCACCGACGTCGCCTCCGAACTCGACCAGGAACAGCTTTACCGCCTTTCCCGGTACGAGAGCATCAATTTCTACAGCCTCAATGTGGACGGAATCCGCGAGCTCATCGTCGAGGTGACCAGGCGCATCCACACCCGGGGCTTCGAGATTCCGTCGGAGTTCTTTCACCACTTCATCGGCGAAGAGAACGAGCACATGTGGTTCTTCGCCGAGTTCTGTCTCCGCTACGGCAAGAAGATCTACCGGCAGCTGGAACCGGCCGGTCAGGGAAGTGCGTGGTCCGACGAGGCCGCCAGTTTCCTGGTGTTCGTCCGCATCCTCCTCTTCGAGGAACTGGTCGACCACTTCAACAGCACGATGGCGGCCGACGAGCGGCTGCACGACACCATCCGTGCGGTCAACCGCATTCACCACCAGGACGAGTCGCGGCACATCGCCTTCGGCCGCGAACTGGTCTCCCTGCTCTTCAAGGACCTGAAGGCCAAGGCCTCGGAAGAGGAACTCCGCCAGGTGCGGGAATACCTCAAGCGCTACCTGAACTACAGCTTCGAGTCGCTGTTCAACCCGCAGGTCTACCGGGACGCCGGAATTCCCGAGCCGTTCGCCGTCCGACGGCGCCTGCTGGCCTCTCCGCGCAGCGCGGAGTTCCAGCAGCAGGTGTTCCGCAAGCCCCTGAACTATCTGGTCAAGACCGGGATTCTGCAGGACCGGGACCTGAACGTCTCCCGGGCGTCCGTGGGACAGGGGGAGGCGTGACCGCGACGATCTCGACGGCCCAGGGCGGTGCCCTCACCATCCTCGGCCCCGACCAGACCGACCTGCTGCGCGATCTGGACCGCACCATCACCCGCTGGGCCGACGAGGCCGGCGCGCGGGAGATCATGCCGCCGCCCGTCTATCCGCTCAGCGACCTGGAGAAGTTCGACGTCTACGAGAACTTCCCGCACCTGCAGTTCGTCGGCGGTCCGCTGGACGTGACCGGCGCCCCGCCGGCGCCGGTGGAGGGCTCCTTCGCCAGCGGCGACGTCCGCCCCTCGTTCCTGGGCCTGCCGCACTCCAGCTGCTACGGCGCCTACCTCTACTTCGAGGACCGGTCGGTGGCCCCCGAGACCACCATCACCCTGATCAACCGGTGCTTCCGCAACGAGGAGAAGTACGAGGGGCTGCGGCGGCTGCTCAGCTTCCAGATGCGGGAGATCGTGGCCCTCGGCTCCTTCGAGCACACCCAGCAGGTCATCGCCCGCTTCACCGACCGGATCGAGGAGTTCGCGAAGAACCTCGGCCTGGAGCTGAACAAGGAGGCGGCCACGGACCCGTTCTTCGAGCGCGACGGCGGCCGTGCCCTCCTGCAGCGGCTCAGCCCGGTCAAGCACGAGTTCCAGGCCGACGGCCTGGCCATCGCCTCGGTCAACACCCACCGCAACTTCTTCGGGGAGCGGTGCCGCATCACGGTCGACGGCACGGGCGAGCACGCCTTCACGGGGTGCGTCGCCTTCGGCCTCGAGCGGTGGCTCGCGGTGCTGAGCGACCGGTTCGACGGCGATCTGGTGCGCGCCCGCGCGGTCGTCAACGCCGCGGCCTCGTGAGCGGAACCGCGATCCGGGTCGGGGTGGACCTCGTCCCCCTGTCCCGCGTACGGACCATGGCCGACGCCGACGACGGCCGGCTGCTGCACCTGATGCTCACCCCCGCGGAAGCGGAGCTGAGCCGGTTCGCCTCCGGTTGGGACGTCCACGGAGTGGCCGGCCGGCTCGCGGCCAAGGAGGCGGTCTTCAAGCTCTTCCACGTCACCGGCCAACCGCTTCCCTGGCAGTCCATCGAGGTGCTGAAGGGCCCCGGCGAATGGCCCTGCGTCCGGCTCTCCGGACCGGCGGGCCGGTGGGCCGCCGAGGCCGGCATCGAGGCGATCGACATCAGCATCTCCCACGAAGAACAGTTCGCCGTCGCCGTCGCGGCCGGCGCGACGGGACGCCCCCCACTAGAGGAGGAATTCCATGCCCAGCAAGACCTCGTCCAACGTTGACGCCGTGCGCAACTGGCTGCTGGCCAAGCACCCCGAGCGCACCTCCATCGCCCCGGACGAGGACCTCATCGGCTCCCGCCTCGTCGACTCCCTCTCCTTCGTCGAGTTCGTCCTGACGGTCGAGGAAGCCAGCGGGGCGGAGATCGACCACGAGGCCATCGACCTCGCCGACTTCCGCACGCTGGAGGCCATCGAGCGGAAGTACTTCTGATGGGTCGCTTCCTCCACGCCGAGGACTACGAGACCGGGACGCGCCACGACCTCGGGACGCACAAGGTGACGGCCGAGGAGATCACCGCCTTCGGCCGCACCTACGACCCGCAGCCGTACCACGTCGACGAGGAGGCGGGGCGCGCCTCCGCCTTCGGCGGCCTGATCGCCAGCGGCTGGAACACCGCGGCGATCTGGATGCGCCTGTACGTGACGACGCTGCTGCCCGACGCCGCGGCCGCGGGCACGGTCGAGGGCTCGCCCGGGGTGGACGAGGTGCGCTTCCTGCACCCGGTCCGGCCGGGTGACGTGCTGAACGGCACGTGCGAGATCCTCGGCTCCCTCCCCTCCCTCTCCGCGCCCGACTTCCGCATCGTCCGCAACCGCGGGCGCCTGGTGAACGCGGACGGGACCGAAGTCCTGACGCTGATCCTGAACGCCCGGTTCCGGTGCCGGCCCAAGAACTCCTGAACCAGACCATCCCGAGAACGGAGCCTGTCATGGAGACCGTGTCCTACACGTCGCAGTGGACTGCGGCCGCCCGCGCCCTGGAGAGCGAGCGGAGCGACGCCCTGTTCAACGACCCGCTGGCCCGGGCGCTCGCCGCGCCGCGCGGATTCGAGCTGCTCGACCACTACGGCGGCGGCGGGCTCGTCGAGTTCGTGGCCGTCCGCACCCGCTACCTCGACGACGCCATCAACGATCTCGTGGGCAGCGGCATCCGGCAGGTCGTGCTGATCGCGGCCGGCATGGACACCCGTGCGTACCGGCTGAGCCTCCCGGACGACGTCACCGTGTTCGAGGTCGACCACCAGGCGCTGATCGACGAGAAGGAGAAGCGCCTCGCCCAGCTCGGCTCCCCGGCGCCGACCGTCAAGCTCCAGCGCGTCGGGGCGGACCTGGCGGGCGACTGGTCCGCGTCGCTGCGCGCCGCCGGCTTCGACCCCTCCCTGCCCACGCTGTGGATCCCCGAGGCCCTGCTGTTCTTCCTGACCGAGGAGCAGTCCGCCACGCTGATGCGCACCTTCGCGGCCAACTCCGCCCCGGGCAGCTGGGTGGCGGTGGACATCCTGAGCAGGACGCTGCTGCGCAGCCCGGCCACCCAGATCTTCCTGTCCTCCCTCAACGAGGACGGCATCCCCTGGCTCTTCGGGACCGACGAGCCCGAGGAGTTCATGGCCGGCACCGGCTGGACCGTACGGGAGCTCAAGGAGCCGGGTGAGCCCGGTGCGGGCGAGGGCCGCTGGCCGTACGCCGTCCAGCCCCGCGAGGTCAAGGGAGTGCCGCGCAACTGGCTGCTCCGCGCGGAACTCGCCTAGTCACGGCCCCGGCACCGAGCGGCACAGCCCCCACGGGCTGTGCCGCTCAGGGGCGTTGGCCCGACGTCCGCCGCACAGACCAACCGCCAACCGCCAACCGCCAACCGAAGGGAAAGTGCCATGACCGAGAGTCGTCCCGTGACGACCACGGACAGCGGTATCCCGGTACCGAGCGACGAGTTCTCCCAGTCCGTGGGGGCCGACGGCCCGCTGCTGCTGCAGGACCACTACCTGATCCAGAAGCTCGCGCACTTCGACCGCGAGCGCGTGCCCGAGCGGGTCGTGCACGCCAAGGGCGGCGGCGCGTACGGCGTCCTGGAGATCACCGAGGACGTCAGCCAGTACACCAAGGCCGACGTCTTCCGCCGCGGCAAGCGCACGGAGCTGTTCCTGCGCTTCTCGACGGTGGCCGGCGAGCTGGGCTTCGCGGACACGGCCCGCGACCCGCGCGGCTTCGCGGTGAAGCTGTACACCGAAGAGGGCAACTACGACATCGTCGGGAACAACACGCCGATCTTCTTCATCCGCGACCCGCAGAAGTTCCCGGACTTCATCCACTCGCAGAAGCGGCGCGCCGACAACCACCTGCACGACAACAACATGCAGTGGGACTTCTGGACGCTGTCGCCGGAGTCGGCGCACCAGGTGACGATCCTGATGTCCGACCGCGGCACCCCGTTCTCCTGGCGGCACATGAACGGCTACGGCAGCCACACGTTCCTCTGGTACAACGACGCCCGGGAGAAGTTCTGGGTGAAGTACCACTTCAAGACGGACCAGGGCATCAGGAACTTCACCAACGACGAGGCGGCGGCCGCGGGCGCCGACGACCCGGACTTCCACATCCGGGACCTCCACCAGGCGATCAGGAAGGGCGACCACCCGACCTGGACCCTCCAAGTGCAGGTCATGCCCTTCGAGGACGCGGCGGACTACCGGTTCAACCCGTTCGACCTGACCAAGATCTGGCCGCACGAGGACTACCCGCCGATCGACATCGGCACCCTGACCCTCAACCGCAACCCGGAGAACTACTTCGCCGAGGTCGAGCAGGCCGCGTTCGAGCCGTCGAACCTGGTTCCGGGCGTGGCGCCCTCCCCGGACAAGATGCTGCAGGGGCGGCTGTTCAGCTACCCCGACACCCACCGCTACCGGATCGGCGCGAACTACCTGCAGCTGCCGGTCAACCGGCCGAAGAACGCGGTGCACTCCTACAACCGCGACGGGTCCATGCGGTACGGCAACCCGGGCGATCCGGTGTACGCGCCCAACAGCTTCGGCGGCCCGGTCGCCGACCCGATGCTGCTGGTCGGCGAGCACTACGAGGTCACCGGCGAGATCGTCCGCAGCGCCCACCGGCTCCACGCCGAGGACGACGACTTCGTCCAGGCGCGGGCCCTGTGGGAGAAGGTCATGACCGACACGGACCGCGCGCACCTGGTGACCAACATCGTCGCGCACGCCTCGGCGCCCGAGGTGACGGCGGAGACGAAGGAGCGCGTCGTCGACTACTGGCGCAGCGTCCACAAGGACCTGGGCCTGCAGGTCGCCAGGGGCCTGGGTGTCCAGGGGAAGTAACCACCAGCAGCGTCGCGAGGAGCAGACCATGAGTTCGGCCGAGACCGTCACCCTCCGGCGTCTCGCCTGGGCCGGCGTCGAAGTGGCGGCCGGGGACGTGCGGGTCGTCATCGATGCCATCCGGAACACCGAGGACCTGGCGGGGTTCCAGGGCCAGCCACGGCGGCCCCTGCCCAGCATCGACGCCGCTCCGGGGGTGCGGACCCACGCCTTCGTCACCCATCTCCACCCCGATCACTGCGACCGGAAGCTGCTCGCGGAGATCGCCGCGAGCGACGGCGGGACCGTGGGCTGCCACACGCCGATCGTGGACGTCCTGGGCGGGATGGGGGTGACCGCGGTGCCGCAGGAGATGGGCGAGCGGCGGAAGATCGGGCCGTTCACCACCATTCCCGTGGCGTCGCACGACTGGCGCGGCGACGACCAGGTCGCCTGGATCGTCGAGGCCCCGGGCCTGCGCGTCATCCACTTCGGCGACACCATCTGGCACGGCATGTGGTGGTCGATCGCGCGCGACTACGGCCCCTTCGACGTCGCGTTCCTGCCCATCGCCGGGGTGATGGCGCGCCGCGAGGGCCTCACCCCGACCAACCAGCCCGCCACGCTCACCCCGGAGCAGGCCGTCGAGGCGGCGGTGGTCCTGCAGGCGTCGACCGCCTGCGCGATCCACTACGACCTCTTCAACAACCCGCCCTACTACACCGAACAGCACGACGTGCGCGGGCGCTTCCTGCGGGCCGCCCGGGCCAGGGGGATCCACGGCATCGCCCCCGGCGACGGCAAACCCGTGCCGCTCGCCACCGCCGCCTGACCCCAGCAGCCGCGCATGCCCACCGGGCCCTCGTCCCGGCGCCCTCCGCCCCTGGCGCCGGCCGGAGGCGACGGCCCGGTGCGCGTACCCCCGGAAGGATCGTTCGTGACCCCACCCCCTGAATCGGAAACCGGGATTTCCTCGCCCCGCGGAACGGCGGACGCGCCCGCCGCGGCCGCCGGCGCGGCCGGGCCCGGTTCCGTTCCCGCCCACGGCACTCCGCGGAGCCGTCGCGTGCTCTGGTACGCGCTGGCGGTGCTGCTGGTCGGGATCAACATGCGGCCCGCCATCGTGGCGGCCTCCCCGCTGCTGGACGAGATCCGGCACGTCACCGGCCTGTCCAACGGCGGCGCCGGCGCGCTGTCGACGCTGCCGCTGATCTGCTTCGGCATCTTCGCTCCGCTCGCGCCCCGGCTGGCCCGCCGCTGGGGCATGGAGCGCACCCTGGTCGCGGTGCTGGCGGTGCTGCTGTGCGGCACCGCGATACGCCTCGTCCCGTCGCTGTTCCCCCTGTTCGCCGGGACGTTTCTGGTCGGCACGGCGGTGGCCGTCGCGAACGTGGTCATCACCGCGCTGATCAAGCGGGACTTCCCGCAGCAGGTCGGGCTGATGTCCGGCCTGCACACCACCATGCTGGTCGGCGGCGGCGCGGTCACGGCCGCCGCGACCGTTCCGCTGCGCGACGCGCTGTCGCTGTCGTGGGCCGGCGGCCTGTCCGTCTGGGGCGTGCTGGCGCTCGCGGCGCTGGTGGTGTGGGCGCCGCGGCTGCGCCGGGGACAGGAGCAGCCCCGGGTCCCCGCGCAGGCGGGCGGTTCGATCTGGCGCAGCAGGCTGGCCTGGGCGGTCGCCCTGTTCTACGCGTTCCAGTCCTTGCTGTACTACACCGCGACCACCTGGCTGCCGTCGTTCTACATCGACCACGGCTACACCGAGGGCGGCGCCGGGGTGCTGCTGGCGGTCTGCATGGGCTCCGCCATGGTCACCTCGCTCCTGGTGCCGGTGTGGGCGCAGCGGTCCCGGCGGCAGAGCTACCTGGCGGTGGGCGGCACCGTGCTGTGCATGGCCGCCTTCGCCGGCCTGATCGCCGCACCGGTCGGGGCGGCGGTGCTGTGGGCCGTCCTGCTGGGGCTCGGTCTGGGGGCCGTGCTCTCCCTGGGCATCGCCTACATGTCGATGTGTGTCCGCAGCACGCACGACGCGGGCCTGCTGTCGGCGATGTCGCAGTGCGTGGGCTACCTGCTGGCGGCCGTGGGCCCGACCGCCTTCGGCGCCGCCCGCGACCTGACCGGGGCGTGGACCGCCGGTCTGATCGCGCTGGTGGTCCTGTCCGTGCCGATGGGGATCACCGGCGCGCTCGCCGGCCGCGGGGGCCACGTCGAACGGTAGGAGCCGGAACGGCAGGAGCCGACCGGACGGCAGGAAAGGGGAGGAAACGGCAGGAGGGAGGGCCGTGCGTGCCATTGGCCCTCCCCCGGAGCGGCCCGGGAGGCCGCCACTGGGCCAATGGCTCAGGGAAATCGGCCTCTGTTGAGCCAGCAGTCGATGTAATGGTCTGATGTGGGTGTCGATGGCGCTGCGGATCTCCGCGGCGCCTTTTTCATGTCGCATTCGCGCCGGCCTTCCTGCCGGCTGCTTGGCCAGGACGTCGAAGGGGCGGGAGCAGTGCTGAAGAGGGCGTTCATGGCACCGGATCCGGGCCTGGGCAGGCTGCGGGTCGCGCTCCGCGCCGTCCTGGGCGTGACCTTCGCGGTCACCGTCGTCCAGCTGTCGGGCCTGCCGCTGACCGCCTCCATCACCGGTGGGCTCGCGGCGCTGCTCGCGCTGTTCACCGTCGCCGACCCGACCGTGCGGCGCCAGGTGCACACGACCGCGCTGCTGCCGGTCGTGGGCTTCCCCGTGCTCGCCCTGGCGGCCGGGCTGCACGGGCTGCCGCTGGTGCGCGACGCGGCCTTCCTCGCCGTCGTCCTCTGCGGGGTCTACGCCCGCCGCTGGGGCCCGCGGGGCAACGCGCTCGGGATCTTCGGCTTCATGATGTTCTTCGCGACGCAGTTCCTGCACGCGGTCCCCGCCCAGCTGCCGCACCTGTACACGGCCATGATCATGTCCCTGGCGGCCGCGGGCTCCGTCCGCTTCGGGTTCTGGTGCATCGAGCGGCGCACCCCGCCGCCCGCGGCCCCGGCGCCCCTCGCCGGGCGCGGGCTGGCGCGCGTCACGACCAGGCAGGCCTTCCAGACCGCCTTCGCCTGCGGCCTGGCGCTCGCCGTGGGCCAGATGGTCTCCGACGAGCGCTGGTACTGGGCCGTCGGCACCGCCTGGTGGATCTTCGTCAACACCGCGTCGCGCGGCGAGACGCTCGTCCGGGGCTTCCGGCGGGTGCTGGGCACGGTGATGGGCATCGCCACCGGAATGGTCGTCGCCCTCCCCCTGCACGGGGCGCCCGCGCCCACGGCGGCCCTCGTCGCGGTGTGCGTCTTCGGCATCTTCTACACCGCCGCCGTCTCGTACACGTGGATGATGTTCGCGGTGACGGTGATGGCCGGACTGCTCTACGGGCTCCTCGGGGTCCTGGACGCGGACCTGCTCACGCTCCGGCTGGCCCAGACCGGCGTGGGAGCCGCCGGTGCGGCGCTCGCCGTGCTCCTCGTGCTGCCCGTGACCACGCACGCCACCACCGACGCCTGGATCCAGCGCGCCCTGCGCTGCGTGCACGCGTGCGCCGCCGAGGCCGCCGCGCGCCTGGCCGGTTCGGAGACCGCCGACCCCGCGCCGCGGGTGGCCGAGCTGGAGCTGCTGCTCGGCCGGGTCCGGCTCTCCCTCGCTCCGCTCGTCCACCCGCTGAACCCCTTCCGCGCCCGCAAGGAGAAGGCACGCCGCGTGCTCGCGCTCCTCGACGACTGCGCCCGCGAGGTGCGGGGGCTGGCGTCCGTCGCCGCGGACCCGGAGGCCTCCCACGACGACCGGCTCGCCGCCGCCTGCTGGCGCGTGGAGGCCGCGGTGGAGGCGCTCACCACGCCGGGGAAGACCGGCGACACGGCGGCAGCCCCGGCGGCGCCCGATCACCTGCCGGCCGAGCCTGCCCTCGCCCACCTGCACGACCTGGAGAGGGCCCTGGCCGAACTGGCGGCGCCGCTGCGCAGCACCCGGCCCTCACCCCTGGTCGGCGCCTGAGGGCCGCCGCAGCGGGCGCCCGGCCGGCGGCCCCGGATACGCGGTGGCGGCGGCCTCCTGCTCCCGTGCGCGGGCGCGGAGGCCGCCGCCGTAGCGGCGCAGGAGGAGGATCGCGGTGGTGGCGAGGCCTGCGAGGAGACCGAGCCAGATGCCGAGGGTGTCGAGGCCGGCCGCGTAGCCGAAGAGCCATGCGGCGGGCAGGCCGACGGCCCAGTAGCCGACGAGGGTGATCCGGAATCCGCTCCTGGTGTCGTCGAGCCCGCGCAGGAGACCGACGCCGATGTTCTGCGCGCAGTCGAAGAACTGGAGCACGGCGACGACGAGCAGCAGCCGCGTCGCGATCGTCACGGCCCTGTCGTCGCCCGCGGCCCCGCCGTCCAGGAAGGGGCGCAGCACCAGGCCGGGCAGGGTGACGTAGACGGCGCCGACGGCTGCCATGACGGCGGCGGCACAGGCCAGCGCGGTGTTCTTGATGCGCAGTGCGGCGTGGACGCGGCCGAGGGCGAGTTCGCGGCTGACGTTGATGGAGGCCGCGTGGGAGAGCCCCACGGCGACCTGGAAGACGATGTAGACGAGCTGGTTGATGGCTGTGTGGGCGGCCAGGGCGGCGCTGCCGAAGGAGCCGGCCATCAGGGCGGTGACCGAGAAGAACCCGGCCTCGGATCCGTAGGTGGCGGCGATGGGGACGCCCAGGCGCACGAGCTCGCGCACGGTGGTGCGGTCGGCCGCGAACATGTTGAGGCTGAGCAGCGGGGCGAGGGCCGGGTCCTTGCGCGCGGAGGCGTACAGGGCGAGGAAGGAGAGCAGGTAGACGGCGGAGGTGGCGACGCCGATGCCGGTCAGGCCCAGCTTCGGCAGGCCCCAGGTGCCGTGGATCAGCACCCAGTCGAGGCCGGCGTTGACGGCGACGGAGGCGAGGGTGATCTGCAGCAGGGCCTGGGGGCGGCGCATGCCGACGGTGAACTGGCGGACCGCCTGGAACCACAGGCACGGCAGCAGGCCGGGGGCGAGGGCGGGCAGCATCGTCCGTACGCGGTCGGCGACGGCGGCCTCCTGACCGAGCAGGGTGAGGGCCTGCCCGATCAGGAGCATGAGGACGGCTCCCGCCAGTCCGGCGAGGGTGGCCACCGCCATGCTCGCGCGGACGATCCTGCGGACCTCCGCGTCGCTCCGCGCGGCGTCGCCGTCCGCGGTCTCGGCGCGGGCGGCGGCGGCCGCGATCCGGTTGCCCACGGAGGTGACCAGGCCGACGCCCATGGTGCGGAGCTGGTTGAAGATGACGAGGGCCAGGCCTCCGGCCGCCAGGTCGCGGGTGCTCAGCAGGCCCATCATCACCGTGTCGGTGGTGGTCAGGGCCACCTGGGCGAGCTGGGTGAGGACGAGCGGGACGGCGAGGCCGGCCAGCGCCCGGCTGTCGCGGAGGAGGGTGGTGGGGTCCATGGCGGGCATCAGCCCTTGCGGAGTTTGGTGAGGGCCTCGTCGATCTCGCGCTCCAGAGCGGGATCGGTGAGGTTCCTGGCGTTCATCCACGCGTCGTCGAACACGGTGTCCATGTACTTCTCCCCGCCGTCGTTGACGAGGGCGACGATAGTGGTGCCCGGCGCCAGGGACGGCAGGCGCGACAGCGCCTCGTGGACGACGCCGCCCGCGGAGCCGCCGATGAGGAGGCCGGTGCGGGCGACGGCGCGGGCCGTCGCGAAGGCCTCGACGTCGCCGACCTTGACGCCCTCGTCGATCAGGTCGAAGTCGACCAGCGCGCCGATCCCGGCGCCCTCGGGGGTGCCGGTGCCGGACTGGTAGTAGTCGTGGGCGGGGCCGCCGAAGGCGATCGACCCCTTGGGCTCGACGCCGACGGTCCGCACGCCGGGAACGAGCTTGCGCAGTTCGCGCGCGGTGCCGCACAGGGAGCCGCCGGTGCCGACGGCGCCGATGAGGACGTCGATGCGGCCGCCGAGGGCCTGGTGGAGCTCGTGGGCGACGGGGTGGTAGCCGACGCCGTTGCTGGGGTTGTTGTGCTGTTCGGTGAAGACGGTGTTGTCCCGGCCGCGGGCCATCTCCTCGGCGAGTTCCTCGCGCGCGGCGGTGGCCAGCTCCTCGGTGCCGTCGTCGGCCACGTAGACGAGTTCGGTGCCGAGCGCCTTCATGGCGCGCAGCTTGTCGGAACAGGCGTGGTGGTCGACGACGGCGGTGAAGACGTAGCCGCGCTCGGCGGCGACGACGGCGAGGCCGAGCCCGGTGTTTCCGGAGGTGGACTCGATGATGCGGCCGCCGGGGCGCAGCTCGCCGCGGGCCTCGGCGTCGAGGACCATCTGACGGGCCATGCGGATCTTGGCGGTGCCGGTGGGGTTGAACATCTCCAGCTTGAGGAGCAGCCGGCTGCCGTTGTCGGTGCGGCACAGCTCGAACAGCGGGGTGCGTCCGATGAGGTCGGAGATGCGGGAGACCACGGCGGGGCGCATCAGTGCCTCGTTCATGGAAGGAACTCCTGTGGCAGGTGGGGCGGGGAACCGGAGGCGGGGGAACGGGGGGGCGAGGGGAACCGGAGGCGGGGAGGGGATCAGCAGGCGGGCCGGCGGTCCAGGCGCCAGCGCGGCCGGCCGCCGCGCGTGGTGCCGTCTCCGGTGTCGACCGGGCTGTCGTCTGTGGCGTCGTCCGTGGCGTCGTCTGTGGCGTCGAACACGACCTTGGGGGGCAGCGGCAGGTCGTGGAAGGGGGACTCGTTCGAATCCATCTGGTAGCCCGCCGTGTTGGGGTAGACCAGCAGGTCGCCGACCGAGGGGCGGACGGGGAAGGGGATCTTGCGCCAGGTGAGCAGGTCCGACTCCAGGCAGGTGGCGCCGCCCGCGCACGCGGGGTGGACCCCGGTCCCCCCGGTCCTCCGGGTCCCCCCGGCCCGGCCGGCCGGGGGGACCAGCACGGGGTCGGGGAGGAACTCGCTGTTGAACCACTGCTCGGACAGGCTCAGGCTCGTGCCGTCGACGGTGAGGATCGCGTAACCGTCGCGGTCCTTGACGCCCTGGATGCGGAAGACGGAGGAGCCGGCCCGGTCCAGCAGTGCCCGGCCCGGTTCCATCAGCAGGAGGGTGCCGGTCTCCCGGAGCCTGCTGCCGAGGCTGTCCCGGCCGCCCGCCGGGACGGCGGCCAGTACGGCGCGGAGGGCGTCGGCCCCGGCGACCGGCGAGTGGTACGGGTAGAAGTCGGCGGGGGTGAACCTCCTGCGTGCGTGGTAGTGCCCGGGATGCTGCGTCGCGAGGAAGGAGTGCCAGTCGCCGGCTGCCGCGTAGTCGACGGCGAAGCCGCCGCCGATGCTGATCCGGTCGGCCCGGAGCCCCATAACGCGGGCCTTGAGGCAGAGGTCGACGAGGTGGCCGGCGAGGTCGGCCCGCGGCTGGACGGCGTAGCCGGAGAGGTGGAAGCCGAAGCCTTCCATCCGGACGGCGTCGCCGGCCCGTGCGCAGTGCGCGAGGGCCTCTTCGAGCTCCGCCCCGTCCAGGCCGAAGCGGCTGCCGGGCTGTGCCGGGGGCAGGACGCGGAGCAGCAGCCGGGGCGGAGGGGCGCCGCCCGCCCGGGGCGCCGCGGTGAGGCGGTCGAGTTCGTCGAGGGAGTCCACCGCGGTCAGGGCGCCCTGGAGGGCGGCCACGCGCAGCAGTTCCTCGCTCTTGGCCGGCCCGGTCACCACGATGTTCTCGCCCCGGACGCCGTGGCCCAGGGCCTCGCGGAGCTCGCCGGTGCTCGCGACGTCCACTCCGGCGCCCGCGGCGGCGCAGCGTTCGATCCATGCGGCGGCCTTGTTGGCCTTCTTCGCGTAGTACACGCGCCCGTCCACCCCGGCGTCGGCCAGCGCCGCGCGGAACGCGGCGAGGTTGGCGTCGAAGCGGTGCGGGAGCAGGAAGTGGAAGGGGCCGCCGAAGGCGTGGGCCAGCTCGTGGAGGAGGCCGCTGCCGAGGACCGCGTCCGTCGCGGGGTCGGGGTGCGCGGGCAGGCTCGGAGGGGGCGGGGGTGTGCCGTTCACCGCCACAGCGGCACCTGCGTTCCCAGGCCCTGTGCGAGGGCGAGCTGGGCGAAGCGGTGGCCGAGGGCGATGTCGGTGACGACCAGGCCGCTGTTGTAGGCGAAGATCCGCTCGGTCGGTGCGGTGCGGCCCGCCGCCGCGCCCGCGAGGACCGGGGGGAACTCGGTGTCGACGGCGGGGAGTTTGCCGTCGGCGTCCGCCATGTCGGTGCCGGTGACGTTCATCTGGGCCTCGCTGGTGGCCACGACGCGGTCGGCGCGGTGCAGCGTGGAGGGGTCCAGGCCGTGGCCGACCAGGATCGCCAGCGTCCCCGGCGCCAGGTCCCCGGCCTCGACGGCGGCGGGGGTGTGCGCGCCGGCCGTGGCGACGACGACGTCGGCGTCGCCCGCCGCGGCCCGGACGTCGGCGACGACCTCGACGTCGCGGTCGGGGAAGTGGGCGTGCAGCTGCGCCCGTACCGCCTCGATTCCCTCGGGGTGGGTGCCGAAGAGCATCAGCCGGTCCAGGCCGGGCAGCGTGGTCAGCAGGAACGGCAGGGCCAGCCGGCCCTGGGTGCCGGTGCCGATGACCAGCGCGCTGCGGGCCCCGGGGGCGGCGCACTCGCGGGCCAGCAGGGCGGAGACGGCCGGGGTGCGCAGGGAGCCGATGCGGCTGCAGTCCATCATCGCGACGGGCAGGCCGGTGACGTCGTCGTAGAGGGTGAGGGTGGTGTAGTAGTGCTGCTCCTGGCGCCCCTTGTCCAGGCCGTGCTTGTACGAGGTCTTGACGGCGACGACGTCGCGGGAGCCGTCGCGGCCGAGCATGGCGTACGCGACCGAGTGGCCGTCGGCGGGCTTGACGGTGAGCTTGCGCGGGTTGTCCGAGAGGCCCGCGGCCAGGGTGCGGTAGGCGCCCTCGACCGTGCCGACGACGTCGGCGAGCGTGATGTCGATGCCCGCGAGGTCGCTGGTGGACAGCACACGCAGGGTGGTGTCGTCGGCGGGGGTGCCGGATATGCAGGGGTCGGCGGCGGTACGGGTCATGTCACGCTCCTCGTCTGCTGGGTTGCCCGATGTCTGCTGGGCTTTGCCGATGTCTGTTGGGCTTTGCCCGGTGTCTGCTGGGCTTTGCCGATCGGTGATCAGATGGCGGCCACGCGGCGGACAGACGCCGATCAGGCGGCGTACGCCGTGGTGACGGCCTGGCCGTAGCCGTGCTCGGCGGCCTCGGCCGGGGGCCGGCTGACGCGCCCGGGGACGCGTACCGACGCGCGCTTGAGCCAGCGGTCGGTGCCGTCGTAGCGGGCCTTGAAGGGGACGCGGCCGTGCACGACGAGGTCGTTGTCGACGACGAGGACCTCGCCGGGGCTCAGGCTCACCGCGACCGAGACGCGGGCGAGTTCGGCCTCCAGCCGCTCGTACGCGGCACGGTAGGCGGGGGTGGCCTTCTCCAGGGGGGTGTAGGCGGGGTCGAAGCGCAGGGTGAGGCCGTCCTCGGAGCGCCACAGGGTGGGCACGTCCGGCGGCTCCCCCGCGAAGCCCTGCGCTTCGAAGTAGGCGTCGTCGGGGAGGATGGGCAGTTCGGGGCGCGAGAGCGTGGCGATGTCGGCGTCCTCCAGCCGGACCTTGCGGATGCTCGCCGCGGTGGTGGCGATGTGGTCGTGGTTGCGCATGCAGCCGAGCATCAGCAGGTGGGCGCGGCCGGGGTGGAAGGCGTCCTCGGTGTGCGGGCTGAGGAGGACGTCGCTGCTGGCGCCGGTCTGGGCCTGCTCGTGGCCGACGGCGGGGACGATGTTGTGCACGAACCGGCCGCCCTGCTGGCCCTCCCAGGCGATGGGGTTGCCCATGGCGGCGGCGAGCAGCAGCATCACGATGTCGTGGCCGGGCGCGCTGTCCCCGGCCTCGGCCCAGCTCGCGGGCGTGGGGCCGATGCGGGTGTCGTCGACGGTCAGGCCGCGCAGCACGAACAGGCCGTCGTCGGTGTCGACGGGGCGCAGGTGCTCGCGGATCGTCCCGCCGAGGTCCGCCGCGGACCCGGCGATCGCCGCGAGGAGTTCGGGGGACGTGGCGGACGTGCCGAAGGCGGCGAGGATCTCTCCGGCGGTGCGGTGGAGTTCGGCGGACGAGGCGGCGTCGAACCGGCGTACGGGTGGGGCTCCCGTGCTCATGGCAAGGTCATCCGTTCCGTGTGCAGGGGCGGAGGAGAGGTTTCCGGGCATGCCCGGGAAGCGGCCGCAGGGCATGGCGGTGCGCGGACGGCTACCTGTGGGGGGCGGCAACGTGTGGCGGAAATCAGGCTGTTGGCGTCAGCGGACGCCGAAAACGTACCACCGAACTTAGGTTAGGCAAACCTTACTTTAAAGTAGCCCCACTCCTCCCGATTCCGCCCAACTCGCGTACCGGAAGCGGAGGTTGACGATGCTTCATCTTTCGCTTCACCATCCACGCAACGTTGCGATCATGGCGAATATCAGGGTAGGCAAACCTAAGTAAGAACAACTGCAGCGGAACGGGGACGACGTGAACTGGACAAGGCGCCAGGCGCTGTGGGCCGGGGGAAGCATCGGCGCGGCGGCGCTGCTGTCCGCCTGCGGGGGTGGCGAGAACGATGCGCCCTCCTCGCCGGCGGACTCCGCCGGGACCCCCCGCAAGGGCGGCACCCTCCGCATCGGCGCGCTCGGCCGCGCCTCCGCCACCACTCGCGACCCGCACGGAACCCAGGGCAACGAAAGCGACTACCTGATCATCGCGCTCGTCTACGACACCCTCACCGCACCGGGCCTCAAGGACAACACGGTCGGCCGCCTCGCCTCCGGCTGGACCCCTTCGGCCGACCTCAAGACCTGGCGCTTCACCATCGCCAAGGGCGCCGCCTTCCACGACGGCTCCCCCGTCACCGCCGACGACGTCGTGTGGTCACTGCGCAGACTGCGCAACACCCCCGCCGGAGCCGCACGGTTGCCGGGCATCAAGGCGGAGAACATCACCGCCGCCGGCAAGGACACCGTCGTCCTCGTCTCCGACCAGCCCAACGCCGAACTCCCCCTGCTCACCCGCCTGTCGACGTTCGTCCTGAAGAAGGAAACCCCCGACAAACAGATCGCCGGGGCCCCGGGCACGGGCCCGTTCAAGCTCGACTGGTTCCGCAGCGGCAACGCCCGCCTGCTGCGCAACGACAAGTGGCACGGCGGGCCGGTCCACCTCGACGCCATCGAGGTGACCATGTTCGAAAGCCCCCAGGCCATGGCCAACGCCCTGCTGGGCGGCCAGATCGACGTCGCGTCCAACGTCGGCGCGGTCGCGGCCCGCAGCGCAGCCTCGCGCAAGGACATCCAGCTCGTGCGCCGCCCCAACGACATGGCGATGCCCGTCGTCATGCGCGCCGCCGACGGTCCCTTCGCCGACGTCAGGGTCCGCGAGGCCATGAAGCTCGTCGTCGACCGCGAGGCCATGGTCAAACAGGTCCTCTCGGGCTACGGCACCGTCGCCAACGACATCCTGGGCACCGGCGACCCGGCCTACGCCAAGGACATCCCCCAGCGCAAGCGCGACCTCGCCCGGGCCAAGGAGCTGCTTGCGGAAGCGAAGTTCGACCTCTCCAAGACCTACGAGCTCATCACCACCGAGGACGTCCCCGGGCTCGCCGAGTCCGCGACGCTGTTCGCCGGCCAGGCCCGCGAGGCCGGCATCAAGATCAAGGTCGTCAAGCAGGAGTCGGGCGCCTTCTACGAGAAGACCTGGCTCAAGGGGCAGCTCTACACCAACTACTGGGGCACCAACGACTCCGTGGTGTTCTTCGCCTCCAAGACCATGGTCACCGGCGCCGGCCAGAGCGAGGCCGGCTGGTCGGACCCGCAGTTCGACGCCGCGTACCGCAAGGTCATCGGCACCGCCGACAAGAAGGCCCGCGCCACCGCCCTGCGCGAGCTCCAGAAGATCGAGCACGACAAGTCCGGCTACCTGCTCTGGGGCATGGCCGACGGCATCGACCTGGCCGGGTCCAAGGTGCGCAACCTGCCCAAGCTCCCCGGCTACGGGCGGGTGCAGCTCGAGAGCGTCTGGCTGGAGCGTTGAGCCAGGCAGCTGCAGAGCGGGCCGGGGCCGCCGCACCGCCGGCGGCCCCGGCCCTGCACCGTGCCGCGACGGCGGCCGCCCGCACCGCCGTGGTGCTCGCCAAACGGGCCCTGATGCTGAGCGTGCTGCTCGCCGTCGTGTTCGCCGCGATCGAGCTGCTGCCCGGCGACGCGGCCTCGGCCACGTCCGAGCGCGGCGAGAGCGCCGCCGACACCGCGGCCCGGCGGCACCTGCTGGGCCTGGACCGGCCGGTGTGGGAGCGGTTCGGGGACTGGATGACCGCGCTGCCCACCGGCGACCTGGGCACCTCCGCACGGGGCGAACGCGTCACCGGCCTGCTCGCCGCCCCCTTCCCCAACACGCTCCTGCTCGGCACCACCGCCTTCGCCCTCACCTTCGCCGCGGCGCTCGCCCTGGGCTGCTGGGCGGCGTTGCGCCCCGGCGGCACGGTCGACCGGATCATCGGCTTCACCTCGGGCATCGCCCTGGCCCTGCCCGAATTCGTCGTCTCCGTCGGCCTGCTGCTCGTCCTGTCCCTGTGGACCGGCTGGCTGCCCGCCGTCACGCTCACCGCCCCCGACGGCTCGCCCGCCTCCTGGACCATGCTCGTCATGCCGGTCCTGGCCCTCACCGTCCCGCAGGCCGGCTGGAACGCCCGGATCATCCGCGGTGCGCTGGCCGACCAGGCGGGCGCACCGCACGTGGCCGCCGCCCGGCTGGACGGCCTCTCCCCGCGCCGCGTGCTCCTCCGCCACGCGCTGCCCGGCGCCTGGCCCGCCATCGCCACCGGCGCCGCCACCTCCACCGGCATGCTGCTGGGCGGAGCGGTCGTCGTCGAGACCCTCTTCAACTACCCCGGCCTCGGCACCGTCCTGTCCGGCGCCGTCGCCGACCGCGACACCCCGGTCATCGCCGGGGTCGTGGCCTGCACCGGAGCCGTCATCAGCCTCGTCCTGCTCTGCGCCGACCTCGTGCGAGCCCGCACCCTGGGAGCCCGCCCATGAGCTCCGCCGCCCTCGCCCCGTACCGCTCCCGGCGCCCCCGGGTCCGCGTCCTGCTCGCCGTGGCGCCCGGGCTCCTGCTCACGCTGCTCGCCCTGACCGGCCCGCTGTACGCCCCACGGACGGAGGCCTCCCCCGTCACCGCGCCCTACGCCTCGCCCGGCCGGGACGCGCTCCTGGGCGGCGACCAGCTCGGCCGGGACGTGCTGAGCCGCATGCTGCACGGCGGCAGCGCCCTCATCGGCAGCGCGCTCGCCGTCGCCCTGCTCGTCACCGCCCTGGCCGCCGTGCTGGGCTGCTTCGCCGTCCTCACCCCGGCGCTGGGACGGCTCGTCGAGCGCAGCGCCGACGTCGCCATCCTGCTGCCGCCCGTGCTGGGCATGATGCTGATCGCCCTGGCCTGGCCCGGCGGCGGGCGCCTCGCCGTCATGGCCGCCGCCACCGTGCTCGGCGTGCCGTACGCGGTGCGCGTGGTGGCGAGCGCCGCCGCGCCCGTCGCCGCGGCGGGCTTCGTCGAGGCGGCCACCGCGAGTGGCGAACGGCTGTGGCACCTCGCCCTGCGCGAGATCCTGCCCAACCTGCGGTCCACCGTCCTCGCCCTGTTCGGCCTGCGCTTCGTCGCCGCCGTCTACGTCATCTCCATGGCCGGCTTCCTCCAGCTCGGACCCCAGCCCCCGGCCGCCGACTGGGCACTGATGATCCGTGAGAACGCCCCCGGCGCCCTCCTCAACCCCTGGGCCGTCGTCGCTCCCAGCATCGCCATCGGACTCCTGGCCGTGAGCGTCAACCTCGCCACCGACGCGCTCACGCCTGCGGCGCGGCGGGCGGGGGCGGGGGTGCGGTGACGCGTGCAGAACGGCTCACTGCCGTAGAGCCGCGTACTCCGGCGGGGCCGCGCCGGGGATCCGTGCCGCGTTGCGCCTCCGCACCGGAACGCCGACGCACCGCCGGATCCGCCCCCGGGCCCTCGATCGGCCCCTGCCCCGACCCTTCGCCCGTCCCGCAGAGGAAGGCTCCCCGGCCATGACCGACGGCCCGACCGCGGTGAGCGTCACCGACCTGGAGATAGGCATACCCGGCGGCCCCGCCCTGCTGGCCAAGACCAGTCTCGGCCTCCGGCGCGGCCGCATCACCGCCCTCACCGGCCCCTCCGGCTCCGGAAAGTCCACCCTGCTGCGCGCCGTCATCGGCGACCTGCCCGACGGCACCCGCGTCTCGTCGGGAACGGTCGAGGTTCTCGGCCACGACGTCTTCGCCCTCTCCGCGGAACGGCTCAGGCACCTGCGGCGCCACCGCGTCGCCTACGTCGGCCAGGACCCCGGCTCCGCCCTCGACCCCCGCATGCGGGTCCGCCGGCTCGTGGCCGAGACGGCCGTGGACCCCTCTCCCCGGGCCGTACGGGACCTGCTCGCCGAGTGCCGCCTGCCGGTCGGCGACGGGCTGCCAGACCGCCGCCCAGGAGCCCTCTCCGGCGGACAGCAGCGCAGGGTGGCCCTGGCCCGCGCCCTCGCCCGCCGCCCCGACGTCCTCCTGCTGGACGAGCCCACCGCAGGACTCGACACCGCCTTGCGCGACGAGATCTCCGACCTCCTGTGCCGGCTCGCCGCCACCAGGCACATCGCGGTCGTCCTCGCCTGCCACGACCCCGGACTCGTCGACCGCTGCGCCGACGACGTCGTCGACCTCGGCACGGCGGCGGCACGCCGGGCGGCGCGACCGGGCGGGCCGGGGAGGGGACCGGCGGCGGATGCGACCTCTGAGACGTCTGCAGGCGCATCGGGGAGCGCGCCGGGGAAGGCGTTCGCAGAGTCGTCGGCGGAGGCTCCCGCGGAGTCGTCCGCAGAGTCGTTGCCCGAGTCGCCCGCAGGGTCGCTGCCGGAGTCGCCCGCAGGGTCGTTGCCGGAGTCGCCCGCAGGGCTGTGGGCGGAGGCTCCCGCGGCGGCGTCGGCAGACGCTGCCGGCAACGCCTCGCGGCATCCTCCCCGTGGCGACGCGCCCGGCTCCCTGCTGGCCGCCCGGGATGTCACCGTGGCGTTCACCCAGCAGGGACGGACGCACCTGGCCCTGGACGGAGCCGGCTTCTCGGCGGCCCCCGGCAGCTCCACCGGCATCATCGGCCCCTCCGGTTCCGGCAAGACCACTTTGCTGCGCGTGCTCGCCGGGCTGCAGCAACCGGACGCCGGCGCCCTCACCTTCGACGGGCGGCCCTTGCCCGCCGGGGCGCGCCGGCGCAGCCGCGCCCAGCAGCGCCGCATCCAGCTGATCCCCCAGAACCCGCTCGGGGCCCTCAACCCGGCCCGCACCGTGGGCGCCACGCTCGCCCGCCCCCTCCGCCTCCACCGGGCCGCGCCGAAGCCGGAGATCGCCGACCGGGTGGCCGGGCTCCTCCACGACGTCGGTCTGCCGGCCGACTTCGCCGGCCGCTACCCGCACGAGCTCTCCGGCGGGCAGCGCCAGCGCGTCTCCATCGCCCGCGCCCTGGCCCCCGGCCCGGACGTGCTGCTGTGCGACGAGGTCACCTCCGCCCTCGACCCCGGCACCGCGGCCGCCGTCATGGACCTCCTCACCCGGCTCAGGACCGAGCGCCGGCTGACGCTCGTCGTCGTGAGCCACGAGCTCCACCTCGTCGCGGCCTGCACCGAGACCGTCCACGTCCTCGAAGCGGGCCGGGTCACCGGGACCGGACCGAGCCGGCACCTGCTCCGGGCGGGCAGCGCACCTCCAATGGCTCAATGACGGGCCCTGTCGCAGGGCCATTGGTACAGTGACCGGCCGGAGACGCCGACCACGAGGAGGGCGCCGGCCCATGGCCGTCGACGCACTGGACGCGAAGATCCTCCGGCTGCTCCTGGAGCAGCCCCGCACGAGCGTGCGCGAGTACGCGCGCGTGCTGGGCGTCGCCCGCGGCACGCTGCAGGCCCGGCTGGACCGGTTGGAGCGCGACGGCGTGATCACGGGCACGGGTCCGCGCCTGTCCGCCGCGGCACTGGGCCACCCCGTGCTGGCGTTCGTGCACATCGAGGTCACCCAGGGACACCTCGACACGGTCGCGGAGGCGCTCGCGGACGTCCCGGAGATCATCGAGGCGTTCTCGATCACCGGCGGCGGCGACCTGATGGCCCGGGTGGTCGCCCGGGACGCGGGGCACCTGGAGGACGTGATCCAGGTGCTGGTGCAGACGCCCGGGGTCGTGCGCACGCGCACGGAGATGGTGCTGCGCGAGCGGGTGCCGTACCGGGTCCTGCCTCTGGTGGACGCGGTGGGGCGCGCCGCCCAGCGGGGTGCGTGAACCGGACCGCCCGCCGCGGCCGGACAACTGACACGCCGCCACGTCCTCCCCCCTGGTTCTCCCTGCCGAGAAAGCGGTGCGATTATCGGCTCGCTCAGCAGTACAAGCGAGACGACTCGCTCATCTCGACACGTGAGAAACAGAGGTATACATGGAGCGATCCGGAAGACCGGTCCGCCGCTGGGGCGCGGCCGCGATCGCATCGGCCGCGGCCGTCGCCGTCGTCCTCCCGGCGACGGGCGCGGAGGCCGCGAGCGGCCCGTCGGTCAGCGCCAAGGGCGCGTTCCTGCTCGACGGCAACCGCAACCGCCAGCTGTGGGGGAAGGACGCCGACACCAAGCGGCAGATGGCCAGCACCACCAAGGTCATGACCGCGGTGACCGTCCTGGACACCAAGGGCGTGGACCTCGACAAGAAGGTCACCGTCAAGCAGTCGTACCGCGACTACGTCGCACGGAACGGCGCCAGCACCGCCGATCTGCGTACGGGCGACAAGATGACCGTACGTCAGCTGCTGTACGGCCTCATGCTGCCGTCGGGCTGTGACGCCGCCTACGCGCTCGCCGACACCTTCGGCAGCGGCAGCAGCGAGGCCGCGCGGACGAAGTCGTTCATCGCCAAGATGAACAAGAAGGCCGCCGACCTGGGGATGAAGAACACCAAGTACGACTCCTTCGACGGCATATCGAGGGCCGGGGCCAACTACACGACCCCGCGCGACTCGGCGCAGCTGGCCCGGCACGCGCTGGGCAACACCACGTTCAAGAGGGTCGTCCGGACGACCGCGACCCGCCAGAAGGCGGCGAACGTCAACCGCACGTACTACTGGGACAACACCAACAAGCTCCTCGGCTCGTACAAGGGCGCGATCGGCATCAAGACCGGCACCGGCACGGCGGCCGGTGCCTGCCTGGTCTTCGCCGCCGAGCGCGACGGCCGCACGGTGGTGGGCGTGATCCTCAACGACGGCGCCAACCGCTACCCGGACGCCGTGAAGATGCTGGACTGGGCCTACCGGACCAAGACCAGCGTGAAGCTCCGGCAGCTGCCCGAGTCGGCGCAGCAGGACTGAACTGACGGCACAGCAGGACTGACGGCGCAGAAGGACCGCTGACGGCCCGGCGGAGCCGTCGTCCTGGTCCCGGCAGACCTCGCGGCAGGGGCGTGGGCGGGGACCGCGGGCCGGATGGTCAGCCGAGGAAGGTCAGCCGCACCTGGCGGTCGGGGTTGTCCCTGTTGGTGTCGACCAGGCACACCGACTGCCAGGTGCCCAGCTCCAGCCGCCCGCCGATGACCGGCAGGGTCGCGTGCGGGGGCACGAGGGCGGGCAGCACGTGGTCGCGCCCGTGGCCGCGGCTGCCGTGGCGGTGGCGCCAGCGGTCGTCCGCCGGCAGCAGGTCCTGGAGGGCGGACAGCAGGTCCTCGTCGCTGCCGGAGCCGGTCTCCAGTACGGCGACGCCGGCCGTCGCGTGCGGGACGAAGACGTTGAGCAGTCCGTCGCGGCCGGCGGCCGCCTCGCGCAGGAAGGCCTCACATTCGTGGGTGAGGTCGTACACCGTCTCCGAGGAGCCGGTGGCGATGTCGAGGACGTGCGTGCGGAAGGTGTCATGGGTGTCTGCCATGGCTCCATTTTCGTACGGGCCCGGGGGAAGACCGGGAGGAGAGGGCCGGGAAGATACGGCCCACCCCTCACGTTAGTAGAATCATGAACAATCTTGTGGTGCGTGAGACCGAGGTCGTGGTGATCGGCGCCGGGCAGGCGGGCCTGGCCGGCGCCTACCACCTGCGTCGCGCGGGATACGAGCCGGACCGGGACTTCGTCGTCCTGGACCACTCCCCGCGCCCGGGCGGAGCCTGGCAGTTCCGCTGGCCGTCGCTCACCTACGCCAAGGTGCACGGGATGCACGCCCTGCCCGGCATGGAGCTGACTGAGGCCGACGGCTCACAGCCCTCGTCGGCGGTGATCGGCGGCTACTTCGCCGACTACGAGCGCGCCTTCGACCTGCGCGTACACCGCCCGGTCGACGTCCGCGCGGTCCGGGAGGGGCAGGACGGACGGCTGGCGGTCGAGAGCTCCGAGGGCCTGTGGTCGGCCCGGGCCCTGATCAACGCGACCGGCACCTGGGACCGCCCCTTCTGGCCCCGCTACCCCGGCCAGGAGACCTTCCGAGGCCGCCAGCTGCACACGGCGCACTACCCCGGACCGCAGGAGTTCGCCGGACAGCGCGTCGTCGTGGTCGGCGGCGGCACCTCCGCGGTGCAGCACCTGCTGGAGATCGCCGAAGTGGCGGCCGGGACGACATGGGTGACGCGCCGGCCCCCGGTCTTCCGCGAGGGCCCGTTCGACCAGGAGTGGGGGCGCGCCGCGGTGGCCCGCGTCGAGGAGCGGGTCCGGCAGGGCCTGCCCCCGCAGAGCGTCGTCTCCGTGACCGGGCTGCCCATGACGGAGGCCATGGAGCGGGCGCGAGCCGCCGGCGTCCTGACCCCGCGGCCCATGTTCGACCGCGTCACCCCCGCCGGCGTGGAGTGGGCCGACGGCACCGCCGTCGACGCCGACGTCATCCTCTGGGCCACCGGCTTCCGGGCCGTCGTCGACCACCTCGCCCCTCTGAAGCTGCGCGAGCCCGGCGGCGGCATCCGCATGGAGGGCACGCGCGCGGCGCGCGACCCCCGCGTGCACCTCGTCGGCTACGGGCCCTCCGCCAGCACCATCGGCGCGAACCGGGCGGGCCGCGCGGCCGTACGCGAGATCCGCGCCCTGCTCGGTTCTTCACAGCCGCGGGTCCGTGCGGCAGTATGAGGCTCCCCGGATGATCACGACGCGAGGAGGGGCCCATGCGCGTGGGGCTGTTCGTGACGTGCGTCAACGACACGCTCTACCCGCGGACCGGCCGGGCGGTCGTCACCCTCCTCGAACGGCTCGGCGTGCAGGTCGACTTCCCCGCCGGACAGAGCTGCTGCGGCCAGCCCTTCTTCAACACCGGTTACCGGCACCGCACCGAACCGCTGCTGCGCCGCTACGCGGCGGCCTTCCGTGACCACGACTACATCGTCACTCCCTCCGGCTCCTGCGCGGCCATGGTCCGCGACAACTACCCCCGGATCGCTGCGAAAGCGGCCGCCGAGGGACGCCCCGGGGCGGTCCCGGAAGCGGTGGCGGAGGCGGCGGCCAGGACCTACGAACTGACGGAGTTCCTGGTCGACGTCCTCAAGGTGACCGACGTCGGCGCCTACTACCCGCACACCGTCACCTACCACCCCACCTGTCACGGGCTGCGGGTCCTGGGACTCGGCGACCGGCCGCGGCGGCTCCTGGAGCGCGTGGAGGGCCTGGACCTGCGCGAGCTGCCGGGCGCGGAGGAGTGCTGCGGCTTCGGCGGGACCTTCGCCGTCAAGAACCCCGCCGTCTCCGCGGCGATGGGCACCGACAAGGCATGCGCCGTCACCTCGACCGGAGCCCGCGCCCTGTGCATGGTCGACAACTCCTGCCTCATGCACATCGGCGGGATCCTCGCCCGCGAGGGATCGACCGTCACCCCCGTGCACATCGCCGAGATCCTGGCCGGCAGCAAGGAGGACGGTGCCGACGGGGCCCCCGCGGGCGGCGGGGCCGGCCGGGGAGCCGCCCGGTGACCGGCACCTACCTGGGGATGCCCTCCTTCCCGCGCGCCGCCGACGCCTCGACCCGTGACCACCGCCTGCGCGCCAACCTCCGGCGCGCCACCCGCACCATCCGCGCCAAACGCGACCGGGCCGTCGCGGAGCTGGACGACTGGGCGCGGCTGCGGGCCGCCGGTGCCGCGGTCAAGGACCGGACCCTGCGCCACCTCGACCACTACCTCCTCCAGCTGGAGGAGTCGGTGACCCGGGCCGGCGGCACGGTCCACTGGGCGGCCGACGCCGCCGAGGCCAATCGCATCGTCACCGGCCTGGTCCTGGCCACCGGCGAACGCGAGGTGGTCAAGGTCAAGTCGATGGCCACGCAGGAGACCGGCCTCAACGGCGCCCTCGTGGCGGCCGGTATCCGGGCGTACGAGACCGACCTCGCCGAACTGATCGTGCAGCTCGGCGACGACCTTCCCTCGCACATCCTGGTGCCCGCCATCCACCGCAACCGCGCCGAGATCCGCGACATCTTCCGCCGGCGGATGGCCGACTGGGGGCTCCCGGCTCCCGCGGGGCTGACCGACCGGCCCGCCGATCTCGCCGAGGCCGCGCGGCTGCACCTGCGGGAGAAGTTCCTGCGGGCCAAGGTTGCCGTCTCCGGGGCCAACTTCGCAGTGGCGGAGACCGGGACGCTGGTCGTGGTCGAGTCCGAGGGCAACGGCCGGATGTGCCTCACGCTCCCGGAGACCCTGATCTCCGTGGTCGGGATCGAGAAGGTCGTGCCCACCTGGCGCGATCTGGAGATCTTCCTCCAGCTGCTGCCGCGCTCGTCGACGGCGGAGCGGATGAACCCGTACACCTCGATGTGGACGGGCACCACCGACGGCGACGGCCCCCGCGCCTTCCACCTGGTGCTGCTCGACAACGGCCGCACCGACACCCTCGCGGACGCGACCGGCCGCCAGGCCCTGCGCTGCATCCGCTGCTCGGCCTGCCTGAACGTCTGCCCCGTGTACGAGCGGGCCGGGGGCCATGCGTACGGATCGCCGTATCCAGGACCCATCGGGGCCGTCCTCACCCCCCAGCTCCGCGGCCTCGCCTCGCCCCTGGAGGAATCGCTCCCGTACGCATCCTCGCTGTGCGGCGCCTGCTTCGAGGCGTGCCCGGTGGCCATCGACATCCCCGAAGTCCTCGTCCACCTGCGGGAGAGGGTCGTGGAAGGGGGCGCGGTGACGCTGCGTGGCACCCGCACCGTCATCAAGCCGGCGAAGCGGCACGCCACCGAGCGCGCCGTGATGCGTGCCGCGGGCTGGGCCTTCGACCACCCCCACGTGCTGCGCCGGGGCCAGCGGCTGCTGGCCCGGACCCGCGGGCTGCACCCCGGGCGGCTACCAGGGCCGGGCCGCGCCTGGTCGGACACGCGCGACCTGCCGGAGGTGCCGCCCGAGTCGTTCCGCGACTGGTGGGCCCGCACCCGCGGCGGCCCCGGCCGGGAAGGAGAGCCGTCATGAGCAACGGACCGGGCACGGAGCCGGGCAGCGAGTCGAGCAGGGAACGGATCCTGGGCCGGGTGCGGCGGGCGCTCGCCGACGTGCCCGCGTCGGAGCAGCCGGGGGATCACCCGGTCGCGCGTGACTACGCCACGCAGCACGGCGAGCGCACGCATGCCGCGACCGTCGGCCTTCTGGCGGAGAACCTGGCGGACTACCGCGCACGCGTCCACCGCACGGAAGCGCCCGGCCTGCCCGCGCTCCTCGCCCGCCTGCTCGCCGAACGCGGCGCGCGCCGGGTGGTCGTACCGCACGCCCTGCCGGACGGCTGGCTCGCCGAGGCCCCGGTCGAGCTCGTCCGCGACTCCCCCGCCCTGACGGCCCGTGAACTGGATGCCACCGACAGCGTGGTGACCGGCTGTGCGCTGGCCATCGCCGAGACCGGAACCGTCGTGCTCGATGCGGGACCGGATCAGGGGAGCCGGCGCATCACCCTCGTGCCGGACCATCACCTCTGTGTGGTGCGGACCGACGACCAGGTGGTCTCCTCCGTGCCGCAGGCCCTCCGGCGGCTGGCCCCGGCACGGCCCCTGACCTGGATCTCGGGACCGTCGGCGACGAGCGACATCGAGCTGGAGCGGGTCGAGGGCGTTCACGGGCCGCGCACCCTGGAGGTGATCCTGGTGGCGGGCGATCCACGCGAGCTGTGAGCTGCTGTTCATGGCCGCGACACTATGCCGGGACCGATGCCCGGTGCGCCGGACTGTCCACAACCCCGGTCATATGAACTGCCCGGCGAAGGGAGCCGAGTTGAAGCCGCCTCTGCACGACGTCACGGTCGTCGCCCTCGAACAGGCCGTGGCCGCGCCCTTCGCCACCCGGCAGCTCGCCGACCTCGGCGCACGCGTCATCAAGATCGAACGGCCGGGGCGCGGGGACTTCGCCCGCGACTACGACCGCAGGACGAAGGGGCTTTCCGCCTATTTCGTGTGGGTCAACCGCGGGAAGGAGAGCGTCGTCCTCGACCTGAAGACCGAGGCCGACCGCGCACTGCTCGACCGCCTCCTCGCCCGCGCCGACGTCTTCGTCCAGAACCTGGGCCCCGGCGCCGCCGGGCGGCTGGGCCTCGGCTGCGACGCGCTGCGCGCCCGGCATCCCCGGCTGATCACCTGCGACGTCTCCGGGTACGGCGCGGAGGGCCCGTACCGCGACAAGAAGGCGTACGACCTGCTCGTGCAGTGCGAGGCCGGGCTGATCTCGCTCACCGGTCACCCTGATGCACCCGCCCGCCCCGGCATCTCCGTCGCCGACATAGCAGGCGGCATGTACGCCTACACGGGCATCCTCACCGCTCTCTACGAGCGCGAACGCACCGGCGAGGGCACGGCGCTGTCCGTCTCCCTCCTCGACGCGCTCGCGGAGTGGATGGGGCAGCCGTACTTCGCCGAGGCCTACGGCGGCGCCCCGCTGACCCGCAGCGGCGCGCGGCACCCGTCCATCTCCCCCTACGGCCACTACCGCTGCGGCGACGGCGGCCAGGTGTTCCTGAGCGTGCAGAACGACCGGGAGTGGGTGGCCCTGTGCGAACGCGTGCTGCGGCAGCCCGCCCTGATCCGGGATCCCCGCTTCGCGGACAATCCCCTGCGCCGGACTCACGACGAAGAGCTCACCGCCGTGATCGAGGGGCACTTCGCCGCCCACACCGCGGACGGTGTGGGGGCCCTGCTCGACGGAGCCGGCATCGCGAACGCCCGGCTGCGGACGGTCGCCGAGTTCACGGACCATCCGCAGCTCGCGGCGCGCGACCGGTGGCGCGAGTTCGGCTCCCCCGCCGGTCCGCTGCGCGGGCTGCTCCCGCCGGTGGAGGTGAGAGGGCGGGAGGCGGCCATGCGAGCAGTGCCGGCGCTTGGCGAACACACCGCCGCCGTCCGTGCGGAGTTCGCCGAGCAGGAGTCCGCTGCTGCGGATGCCTCCGGCCCCGGGGAGGATCAGCGGCCGGCAGGCTGAACGGAGCGGTCGAGCGGGCGCTTCGCCGTCTCCGGCAGGATCACGTAGACGCACGCGGACACCAGGCAGAGCCCCGCCACGTACCAGGGGAACGCCCCCGGGTGACCCGAATCCTTGAACCAGGTGCCGAGGTAGGGGGCCGTGCCGCCGAAGAGCGCCACGGTCAGCGAGTAGGGGAAGCCGATCCCCGCAGCCCGTACGCGTGCGGGGAACACCTCGGCGTTCACGGCGGCCGCGATCGAGGTGTAGCCGGTGAGCAGCACCATGCCGGCGCACTGCACGAGCAGCAGGGAGACGAAGGAGCTGCCGACCGCGTGCAGCAGGGGGACGGCCAGGGCGGCGAACCCCACCGCGAAGCCGATCAGCAGCGGTTTGCGGCCTATGCGGTCGGACAGCAGCCCGCCGAGGGGCTGGAGCGCCGCGAAGAAGGCCAGCGAGATCGTGCCGACGGCGAGCGCGTCGCCCTTGTCGAATCCGGCGTTCATCTGGGCGTAGGTCGGCAGGTAGGTGGTCCAGGTGTAGTAGGCGAGGGTGCCGCCGGCGGTGATGCCGCAGATCAGCAGGGACTCGCGGGGGTGCCGTCGCACGGCTTCGAAGAGCGCCGGCCGCGCGGCCTCCTTCCCCGGTACGTCGTGCGTCTCCTCGGCGCCCTGACGGATCCAGAATCCCGCCAGGCTGATGACCGCGCCGATGAGGAACGGCACGCGCCACCCCCAGTGGCCCATCTGGCCCTCGGTGAGGAGGTGGGCGAGGAGTGCCGCGATGCCCGAGGCGAGGAGCTGGCCGATGGTCGTGGACACGTACTGGAAGCTGGAGAACAACCCCCTGCGGCCCGGGCCCGCGGACTCCACGAGGAACGTCGTGGATGCGGCGAACTCCCCTCCGACCGAAAGCCCCTGGATCAGCCGGGCGATCACCAGGACCACGGGGGCGAGGACTCCGGTGGCGGCGTAGGTCGGGGTGAGCGCGAGCAGCAGACTGCCGGCGCCCATGAGCAGGATGGTGACCGTGAGGGCGGCCCTCCGGCCGCGCCGGTCGGCGACCGCGCCCATGAGCAGGCCGCCGACCGGGCGCATGAAGAAGCCGACCGCGAAGACGGCGAAGGTCGAGAGCAGGGGCACGAGGGAGTTGCCGGAGCCCTTGGGGAATACCTGGTCGGCGAAGTAGACCGCCAGGAACGAATAGGCGTACCAGTCGTACCACTCCGCCGCGTTGCCCACGGACGCCGCGGCGAGCTGGCGCAGTGAGGAACGGGGCGGCGGCGCGGGGACGTTCGCAGCTCGGAGGTCGCCGGTGTCGGTGCCGGTATCGCCGCCGGCGGCCAGGGGCTCGGATCGCTTCATGATCCCTTGGATCCCCCCGACAACACTCCCGCACACCTGTGCGAGGCCTCTCGGTCCGGCGCGGCCTACCCGGTCACGGCATCGGCCGTCGCACGGCCGGCGTCCCTGCGTACGAGCGCGGCGTAGTGCCCGTCCTCCGCGAGGAGTTCCTCGTGGGTGCCCTGTTCCGTGACGCGCCCGCGGTCGAGGACGACGATCCGGTCGGCGTTGCGGACGGTCGACAGGCGGTGGGCGATGGTGATGGTCGTCCGCCCGGCGGAGAGGGCGTCGATGGCCTCCTGGACGGCGTGCTCGGTGCGGGTGTCCAGGGCGCTGGTCGCCTCGTCGAGGATCAGCACCGGCGGGTCGCGCAGGATCGTACGGGCGATGGCCAGGCGCTGCTTCTCACCGCCGGAGAAGCGGTGGCCCCGCTCGCCGACGAGGGTGTCGTACCCGTCGGGGAGGGCGGCGATGTGGTCGTGGATCTGTGCGGCGCGGGCCGCCGATCTGATCTCCTCGTCCGTCGCGTCGGGCTTGGCGAACCGGAGGTTGTCCGCGACGGAGGCGTGGAACAGATAGGTCTCCTGGGAGACCACGCCGACCGCCCGGGCCAGGGTGTCGAAGTCCAGGTCGCGGACGTCGACCCCGTCGAGCAGGACGCGGCCGCCGGTGACGTCGTAGAGGCGGGGCACGAGATAGCTGAGCGTGCTCTTTCCGGAGCCGGTCGGTCCGACGACGGCGAGGCTTCCGCCGGCCGGCACGGTCAGGTCGATCCCGCTGAGCGTGGGGGCCGAGGGCTCGCGCGTGCCCGGGGCGTCGTAGGAGAAGGCGACCTTCTCGAAGCGCACTTCGCCCCGCGCCTTCTCCAGCCGCACCGGCTTCTCGGGCTCGGCGATGTCCACCGGGAGGTCGAGGTATTCGAAGATCCGCTGGAAGAGCGCGAGGGAGGTCTGCATCTGCACGCCCGTGGACAGCAGGCTGACCGCGGGCCGGAACATGCCCTGCTGCAGGGAGACGAAGGCCACCAGGGTGCCGATGGAGATGCCCGGACCGCCGGTCTGCAGGGCGATGCCCGCGGCCCAGTAGATGACGGCGGGCATCGCCGCCATGACGACGCCGATGGTGGACATCCGCCAGCGCCCGGCCATGCTCGCCCGCACTTCGAGGCCGACGAGCCGCTCGGACTCCCTGGTGAAGGCCCGGGTCAGGGAGTCGGCCCGGCCCATGGTGCGGCCGAGGAGGATGCCGCTGACGGAGAGCGACTCGGTGACCATGGCGGCCATGACCGCCATCTGCTTCTGCCGCTGTGAGGTGATCTTCTTGCGCTCGCGGCCGACGCGGCGGCTGATCGCCACGAACACCGGCAGCAGGAGCAGCGAGACGACGGTGAGCCGCCAGTCGAGGGCGAGCATCGCGACCACGGTGGCGACGACGCTGGTGAGGTTCGAGACGAGCGACGTGGCCGTGGAGGTGACGGTGGCCTGCATGCCACCGATGTCGTTGGCGATGCGGGACTGCACCTCGCCGGTGCGGGTGCGCGTGAAGAAGGCGAGCGGCATCCGCTGGAGCCGGTCGTAGACGGCGGCGCGCAGGTCGTGCATGACGCGCTGGCCCACCGTCGTGGAGAGCAGGGTCTGCACGACGCCGAAGACGCTGTTCACGACCGCGGCGGCGATCATCCCGAGCGCGAGGAGACTCAGCAGCCCCGTGCGCCCTTGGGGGATCGCGGTGTCGAGGATCTCGCGCAGCAGGAAGGGCGAGGCGACGGAGACGAGCGAGGAGGCGGCGACGAGCAGGCCGACGAGGGCGAGCCTGCCCCGGTAGGGGCGGAACAGCCGGAGGATGCGCCGCACCTGGGCGGGCTGCTCCGGATCGGCGGGCGGTGGGGTCCAGTTCTCTTCGTCGTGACGCATGGGCTCCTGGTTTTCAGAGGCGGCTGATTTCAGAGGCACGATGACCGGTCATCGAGCTTAGCTCACTGTTACCTAAGCTCACAATGAATGTGGTCCTGATAACCTCTGGTCATGACCGCCCCCGACACGTCCGGACAGCTCGCCGAGCAGTTGCTGCGGCTCACCCGCAGGCTCCACCGGGCCCAGAAGCGCTATCTGGACCCGGTCGGGATCACCCCTGCCCAGTCACGGCTGCTGCGCACCGTCGCGCACTACGACCACCCGCCGCGGATGGCGGATCTCGCGCAGCGCCTGGAGGTCGTGCCGCGGGCCGTGACCACCCTCGTCGACGCCCTGGAGGCGGGCGGCTCGGTGCGCCGGGTGCCGGACCCGTCCAACCGGCGGGTCATCCGCATCGAGCTGACCGACGAGGGACGCAGGATCCTGAGGAAGCTCAGGGAGGCCCGGCGGGCGGCCGTGGAGGACGTCCTCGCGCCCCTCTCGGCGGAGCAGCGCAGCCGGCTCGGCAGCCTGCTGGACGAACTGATGGCGGGACCGGGCCCCGCCTGCTGAAGGCGCGGCCCGGCACGCTCCCGCCGGAAGGGTCAGCAGGAGCGCCTGTCCTCCGTCAGCTCTCCCTGGGCCGTGGCCAGGGTCCGGTCGTAGCAGGCCCCCGGACCGAGGAGGCGGTAGCGCTCACGCGAGACGCCGGTGGCGTGCCGCTGGTCCCTCGGGACGTTCTGGTTGTACGCCGCGTCGCCGGTGTAGGTGTCGTCCATCAGCGACCACCCGAGCCTCTTGCCGGCGCGCAGGGTGACGCTGTCGGAGCGGTCGCCCATCCTCATCACGGTCCGCAGGCGGTCGCCCGCGCCGATGCTGATCTCGCCGTCCATGCTGTAGACCCGGTGGGCACGGGTCGTCGTGGCGGGTCCGCGGCCGGCCACCTTCACGCTCTCGTCGTCGGTCCAGCGGGCCTGGAGGGCGTCCTTCGACTCGCCGTCGGTCCAGCTGTGGGTGGACGCGGCGGCGACCTCGCGGGAGACGGTGGTGGTCACCCTTCCGTGCGAGGTGTCGACGTAGCCGGAGACCGTCAGGGAGTGCCCGCCGTCGGCCTTCAGCCGGTGTTCCTTGCCCGGTTCGTAGGCGACCGTGCCGGCGGGTGCACCCGTCTCGTGCGCGGTGAGGGCCCCGGTGACCCGAGCGGCCCCGGCGTCCTGCCAGACCAGGATGTTGGTCGGCGTGCTCCAGCCGCTCTGCCCCTCCGGCACGCCGGCGACCGAGATCGTGATCCGGTGCGCCTTCCCGTCGTTGAGCTGCCCCGCGAAGGGCGTCAGGTCGTACTCCACCGGCCGGACGTCGAAGGCCCGCGGTCCCGGAATGACGTACCACAGGAAGGGGTTGGACCAGCCGCCCGTCCATACGGTGGGGAAGGGTGCGGCGATCCCGGCGAGTTTGCCGTCCACGGAGACCCGGACCTCGCGGTACGGGCCGTCCTTGGCCTTGCACGAGTACGGCGCCGCGTCCGGCACGGTCAGGTACCAGAACTCCTCGCAGCCACCGCCCGACCCGGTCGCGTACACCTCGGCCACGATCCGCTCGCTGTTGCGCGGAGTGGTCAACAGCCCCTCATAGGACGTACCTGTGGTGTGCGCACCGTCCAGGGTGAGCACCTTGTCCGGCGTATGCGCCGCCCCGGCCCGCCCCTCGGCGGCGTAGAAGGTCAGCGTCGCCTTGACCTTGATGACGCCCGTGTAGGTCTCGTTCACCAGGTTGCCGATGAGCATCTCGACGGGCTGCTTGTCCCGGAAGGCGGCCGAGTAGCGGGTGACGTCCTTCTCGACGTGCCAGGTGATGCCCTCGGGCGAGGGCTCCGGGGTGGAGGTGCGCAGGATCTCCACGCCGCCGACCTGCAGATAGCCCAGGCGGTCGTACTGCCGTCCGGCGACGGCTCCGTCGAGCCGCAGGACGACCTTGTTCCAGCGGTCACCGCAGCCCTTGGGCGGCAGGTAGGTGCTCTTGTAGGGCGTGTAGTCGCGGAACTCGGTGTCGGCGACCGTGACCGTGCAGGCCTTGGTGCCGGGCGTGGCCACCGGCGGGCCGGCGGTGATCGGGTCGTGCCAGTCGGTGCCGAACTCGGTCGGCGGGCCCGCGGCCACGGCGGGGCCCATGCCCAGCACCAGACCGGTGGTCGCGGCGCACAGCGTGAGCAGCAGTCGTCTCATGGGGCAGGAGTGAAGCGGTTCGCACTCCAGTGCGCCAGAGCCCCTTTGGCCTGATCTGCCGCCGGAGTGTGAAAACCGGTTGAATGCTGCACTCCAGTGGCGCGAACCTTTCACAACTCCTGCCGGCTCGCCCGCACCCCTGGGATGACATGCAGATCCGCGACCTTCCGTATACCGACCCCGGCCGGCCCGACACCGGGTCGGGACCGCGATTACTGCTCTGGCTCGGGCGGCACCAGCTGGCCGGCCAGGCGAAGGCCATGGCGTGGGGCGTGGTGCACATGGCCGCCGTGGCCGCGCTGCCGGTGGCCCTCGGCATCGCCGTGCAGGCCGTGGTCGACCGCTCCGGCGCCCGGCTCGCGCTGGCGGGCGGGCTGATGGTGCTGCTGGGCGGCCTCGTGGCGCTGGGCGACACGATGCTGCACCGCACGGCCGTCACCAACTGGATCACGGCCGCGGCGCGCGTGCAGCAGCTCCTGGCCCGCAAGACCGCCGAGTTGGGCGCCACGCTGACCCGTCAGGTCGCGGCCGGCGAGGTCGTCGCGGTGTCGACGGGCGACGTCGAGAAAATCGGCTGGTTCGTGGAGGCGCTGTCGCGCTTCGGCTCCGCGCTGTTCACCACGCTGTCCGTGTGCGTGGCCCTGGTGATCTACCAGCCGGCCCTGGGCACGGTCATCGCGCTGGCGGTGCCCGCCCTGGTCCTGGCCGTGCTGCCCCTGCTGCCGCCCGCGACGAGACGGGCCGACGAGCAGCGCGACAAGGCGGGGTACGCCACGGAGCTGGCCTCGGACACCGTGGCCGGACTGCGCGTGCTGCGCGGCATCGGCGGTGAGGAGCTGTTCCTGGACCGCTACCGGCGCGCCTCCCAGGAGGTGCGCCGCGCTGCCGTGCGCAGCGCGCGGATGTGGGCGCTGATCGCGGCGGTCCAGGTGCTGCTGCCCGGACTGCTGCTGATCGCGGTGGTCGGCTACGGGGCCGGGCTGGTCGAGGACGGCCGGGTGGGCGTCGGCGAACTGGTCACCGTCTACGGCCTGGTCACCTTCCTCCTCTTCCCTCTCAGGGTGTTCGAAGAGATCGCCATGGCCTATTCCTTCTCCCGGCCGTCAGCGGAGCGCGCGGCCCGCGTGCTCTCGCTGGGGCGTACCTCACGGGCCGGGGAGGGCGAGGGGCCCGCGGAGGTGCCGGCAGGTGACCTGTACGACCCGGAGAGCGGGTTGTCGGCGCCGGCAGGCCGGCTGACGGCGGTGGTGTGCGGCGACCCGGACGCGGCCGGCCGGCTGGCCGACCGGCTGGGCGGGCACGCCGCGGCGGGGACCGAGGGGGTGCCCTCGGCGCTGCTCGGCGGCGTCGCGCTGGACGGGCTGCCGCTGGAGACGGCCCGCACCGCGGTGCTCGTCCAGGACAAGGACCCGGTGCTGCTGTCGGGGACGCTCGCCGAGCTGCTGGACGTGCCCGCCTCGGGAGCAGTCCCGGCAGAGGCCGCGCTGGCGGCGGCACAGTGCGGTGACGTGCTGACCGCTCTCGCACAGGCCTCCCCGGACGCTTCCCAGGACCCGATGCGGACCCGCATCACCGAGCGCGGGCGCTCGCTGTCGGGAGGACAGCGGCAGCGGCTGGCGCTGGCCCGGTCGCTGGTGACCGACCCGCAGGTGCTGGTGCTCGACGAGCCGACGTCGGCGGTCGACTCGCACACCGAGGCCCGGATCGCCGACGGCCTGCGGGCGCTGCGGCAGGGCCGTACGACGGTGGTGTTCTCCTCCAGCCCGCTGCTGCTCGACCGGGCGGACCGCGTGGTGTTCGTCCAGGAGGGCCGCGCGGTGGCGGTGGGAACGCACCGCGGGCTCCTGCGGGACGACCCCGCGTACCGCGCGGTGGTCACGCGGGAGACGGACCCCGTCGCACGGCCCGCGGGGGGACTGGACGCGGAGCTCACCGAGCTCGGCGAGAGCGAACAGATCGAGGAGTCGGCATGATCGGCGTGGCACCACCGGCGCACGACCCCGCGGCGCCGGAATCGGCGACGACCCTCCCGGTCGCCGCGCCCGCGACCGTCCGGGCCTACGTGCGCACGCTGCTCCGCAGACACCGCAGGGCGTTCGTCGTGCTGGTGGCGGTGAACGCCGTCGCCGTGACCGCCTCCATGGTGGGCCCCTACCTGCTGGGCGGCATGGTCGAGGACCTTGCGGCGGGTGCGCGGGAGGTTCATCTGGGGCGCACGCTCTCGCTGTTCGCCGTGGCGCTCGCCGTGCAGACCGTGTTCGTGCACATGGTGCGGCTGCGCGGGTCGGTGCTCGGCGAGGAGATCCTGGCGGACCTGCGCGAGGACTTCCTCGTGCGGTCGGTGGGGCTGCCGCCGGGCGTCCTGGAGCGGGCCGGCACCGGCGACCTGCTGTCGCGGATCACCACCGACATCGACCGGCTGGCCAATGCCATGCGCGAGGCCGTGCCCCAGCTGGCGATCGGTTTCGTGTGGGCGGCGCTGCTGCTGGGGGCGCTGACGGTGACCGCGCCGCCGCTCGCGCTGTGCGTGCTGGTCGCGGTGCCGGTGCTCGTCATCGGCTGCCGCTGGTACTTCCGCCGGGCGCCGGGCGCCTACCGTTCGGAGGCCGCGGGGTACGCGGCGGTCGCGGCGTCGCTCACGGAGACCGTCGACGCGGGGCGGACCGTCGAGGCGCACCGGCTGGGCGACCGCCGCGTGGCGCTCTCCGACCACCGGATCGCCTCCTGGACCCAGTGGGAGCGGTACACCCTGTGGCTGCGCTCGGTCCTCTTCCCCGTGATCAACGTGACCCACTCGCTGGTCTTCGGCTCCGTGCTGATCATCGGTGGTGTCTTCGTGCTCCAGGGCTGGGTCTCCGTGGGGCGGCTGACGACCGGCGCGCTGTTCGCGCAGATGCTCGTCGAGCCGGTCGGCCTGATCCTGCGCTGGTACGACGAGCTCCAGATCGCGCAGGTGTCGCTCGCCCGGCTGGTGGGGGTCCGCGAGATCGGCGCGGACGGCGCGGACGAGGGCGCGGAGCCCGAGGGCCGGGAGGTGCGGGCGGACGAGGTGCGGTTCGGTTACCTGGAGGGCAACGACGTCCTGCACGGCGTCTCCCTGGCGGTCCGGCCGGGGAGCCGGGTGGCGCTGGTGGGGCCGTCCGGCGCGGGAAAGTCGACGCTGGGCCGGCTGCTGGCCGGGATCTACGCGCCGCGCTCGGGCGCGGTGACGCTCGGGGGCGCGGAGCTCGCACGGATGCCGGCGGAACGGGTGCGCCGCCATGTGGCCCTGGTCAACCAGGAACACCACGTCTTCGTCGGGTCCCTCCGCGACAACCTGCTGCTGGCGCGGACGACGGCCGGGGACGGCGAGCTGTGGTCGGCCCTGGCGGCGGTGGACGCCGACGGCTGGGCGCGTGCGCTCGGCGCCGGGCTGGACACGGAGGTGGGTTCGGGCGGGCTCGCGCTCACCCCGGCCCAGGCGCAGCAGATCGCGCTGGCCCGGCTCGTCCTGGCGGATCCGCACACCCTGGTGCTGGACGAGGCGACCTCCCTGCTGGACCCGCGCGCTGCCCGGCACCTGGAGCGTTCGCTGGCGACGGTGCTGGAGGGGCGCACCGTGGTGGCCATCGCGCACCGGCTGCACACCGCCCACGACGCGGATGTGATCGCGGTGGCGGAGGACGGCCGGATCTCCGAGCTGGGCAGCCACGACGAGCTGGTCGCGGCGGGCGGCACGTACGCGGCGCTGTGGCGCTCCTGGCACCGCTAACCGAAGCGGGCGGGGCGCGGGGCCGGGCGCCCCGGGGTCAGATGAACTCCAGGGCGCCCAGCCCGCCCAGGCCGCCGAGGACCAGGAACGCGGGCATGAGGACCTTGAGCTCCACCCAGCTGCCCGCCCGGAAGCGCATGGCCTTCGGCGGCCCGACGGGATACCAGCGCTTGCGGCCGACGGGTATGGGCCACAGGATCGGGCAGCCGGAGACGGTGAGCGCGTCGCCGATGTCGTGCACCAGGGCGCCGAGGACGATCGGCAGGCCCAGCCACAGGTACTCCTGGCCCGGGTCGGAGAAGAGCCAGCCGGCACCGTTGCCCGGCTCGTTCAGGACGCCGGCCAGTATCCAGGCGCTGGTGGCGCCCAGGAGCCAGACGAGGACGTCGCTGGAGGTGCGGGCCGCGCGCCACAGGAGTCCTTCGACGGCGAGCACCAGGTGGACGAAGAGGATGCCGAGCACGGCCCAGCGGCCGCCGGTCACGGCCAGCGCCGAGGCCCCGCCACCGATCAGGACGGCCCAGAGCCAGGTGTGGGTGAGGGTGCGGTGGCCGCCGTTGCGGCGCGGGTCGCCGTGCCCGCGGGTGGCCTTGTAGACCGAGTGCGAGAGCTTGTCGATGATGCCGCACAGCGCGCGCGATATCGGGCCGAAGGCCCGCGATATCGTCGCCGACTTGTGGTCGAGGTCGGGGGCAAGGGCCGCTCCGGCGCAGATCAGGGCGCCGACGACGAGCACCGGCCAGGGCATCGGGTGGCCCGCTGCGGCCACCGCCGCCCCCACGCCCAGCCAGGCGGCCGCTCCCGAGAGCGAGTGCGCCGGTCCCATCATGGTCGATTCCCCTCCTCGTGCCGGCCGGCCCGGGCTTTCCTGACGCCGGGTCGGCGACTCAGCGTAGCGTCCGGATGATCACCATTCGACCGGCCGGTTCCCTGATCCGGTCCGGGGCCAGGCAGTATGGAGGGGTGACCCTTATCGATCAGATGCCGAGCCATGCCGACCCCGATGCCCTTTTCGAAGCCTTCTCGACCTGGGCCGAGGAGCGGGGCATCTCGCTGTACCCCGCGCAGGAGGAGGCGCTGATCGAGGTGGTCTCCGGGGCGAACGTGATCCTTTCGACGCCCACGGGTTCCGGCAAGAGCCTGGTCGCGGCCGGAGCGCACTTCACCGCGCTCGCCAACGACCAGGTGACCTTCTACACCGCGCCCATCAAGGCGCTGGTGTCGGAGAAGTTCTTCGACCTGTGCAAGATCTTCGGCACGGAGAACGTCGGCATGCTCACGGGCGACGCCTCGGTCAACGCCGACGCGCCCGTCATCTGCTGCACCGCGGAGGTGCTCGCCTCCATCGCGCTGCGCGACGGCAGGGACGCCGACATCGGCCAGGTCGTGATGGACGAGTTCCACTTCTATGCGGAGCCGGACCGGGGCTGGGCCTGGCAGATCCCGCTGCTGGAGCTGCCTCAGGCCCAGTTCATCCTGATGTCGGCGACTCTGGGCGATGTGTCCCGGTTCGAGGAGGACCTGACCCGGCGCACGGGACGCCCCACGGCCGTCGTCCGCTCGGCGACCCGGCCCGTACCGCTGTCCTACGAGTACCGCGCGACGCCGCTCACCGACACCCTCACCGAGCTGCTGCAGACGCAGCAGTCCCCGGTCTACATCGTGCACTTCACCCAGGCCGCGGCCGTGGAGCGGGCACAGGCGCTGATGAGCATCAACATGTGCTCGCGCGAGGAGAAGGACGAGATCGCCAAGCTCATCGGCAACTTCCGCTTCACCACCAAGTTCGGCCGCAACCTCTCGCGCTACGTCCGGCACGGCATCGGCGTGCACCACGCGGGCATGCTGCCCAAGTACCGCCGGCTGGTGGAGCGGCTCGCGCAGGCGGGGCTGCTGAAGGTCATCTGCGGCACGGACACCCTCGGCGTCGGCGTCAACGTGCCGATCCGCACGGTGCTGTTCACCGCCCTGACCAAGTACGACGGCCAGCGGGTGCGGACGCTGCGGGCCCGGGAGTTCCACCAGATCGCGGGCCGGGCCGGGCGGGCCGGATTCGACACGGCCGGGTTCGTCGTCGCTCAGGCCCCCGACCACGTCGTCGAGAACGAGAAGGCCCTCGCCAAGGCCGGTGACGACCCCAAGAAGCGGCGCAAGGTCGTCCGCAAGAAGGCGCCCGAGGGCTTCGTCAACTGGAACGAGAACACCTTCGAGAAGCTCATCGCCTCCGAGCCGGAGCAGCTCACCTCCCGCTTCCGGGTCACCCACGCGATGCTGCTGGCGGTCATCGCCCGCCCGGGCAACGCCTTCGAGGCGATGCGCCGCCTGCTGGAGGACAACCACGAGCCGCGCAGGAACCAGCTGCGGCACATCCGCCGCGCCATCGCGATCTACCGCTCCCTGCTGGACGGCGGCGTGGTCGAGCGGCTCGACGAGCCCGATGCCGAGGGCCGGATCGTGCGCCTGACCGTGGACCTGCAGTCGGACTTCGCGCTCAACCAGCCGCTGTCGACGTTCGCGCTCGCCTCCTTCGAGCTCCTGGACCCGGAGTCCCCGTCCTACGCCCTGGACATGGTCTCGGTCGTGGAGTCGACGCTGGACGACCCGCGGCAGATCCTCGCGGCGCAGCAGAACAAGGCGCGCGGCGAGGCGGTCGCCGCGATGAAGGCGGACGGCGTCGAGTACGAGGACCGCATGGAGCGGCTCATGGACGTCACCTACCCCAAGCCGCTGGAAGAGCTGCTGACCCACGCCTACAACCTCTACCGCAAGAGCCACCCCTGGGTCGGCGACCACCCGCTGTCCCCGAAGTCGGTCATCCGCGACATGTACGAGCGGGCCATGACCTTCACGGAGTTCACCTCCCACTACGACCTGGCGCGGACCGAGGGCATCGTCCTGCGCTACCTCGCCGGCGCGTACAAGGCGCTGGACCACACCGTCCCCGACGACCTGAAGTCCGAGGACTTCCAGGACCTGATCGCCTGGCTGGGCGAGATGGTGCGCCAGGTCGACTCCAGCCTGCTGGACGAGTGGGAGCAGCTGGCCAACCCCGAGGAGGAGACGGCCGAGGAGGCGCAGGACCGCGCCGACCAGGTCAAGCCCGTCACGGCGAACGCCCGCGCCTTCCGGGTGCTCGTGCGCAACGCCCTCTTCCGCAGGGTCGAGCTGGCCGCCCTCGACAAGGTGGGCGAGCTCGGCGAGATGGACGCCGAGTCCGGCTGGGACGAGGACCGCTGGGCCGAGGCCATGGACGCGTACTGGGACGAGTACGACGACCTGGGCACCGGGCCCGACGCGCGCGGCCCGAAGCTGCTGCGGATCGAGGAGAAGCCGCAGGACGGCCTGTGGCGGGTGCGCCAGACCTTCGCCGACCCCAACGGCGACCACGACTGGGGCATCACCGCCGAGGTGGACCTCACCGCCTCCGACGAGGAGGGCCGCGCGGTGGTCCGCGTCCTGGAGGTCGGGCAGCTGTAGCCTCCGAGGCACGGCCCACGCGTCGGGCCCCGGCGGCGAAGGAGGCCCGATGACCACACCGACCGACCGTCTGGTGGGTCTGCTCGACCTGGAGCAGATCGACCTGAACATCTTCCGGGGCCGCAGTCCCGACGAGTCGCTGCAGCGCGTGTTCGGCGGGCAGGTCGCCGGGCAGGCGCTGGTCGCGGCCGGGCGGACCACCGACGGTGACCGCCCGGTCCATTCGCTGCACGCGTACTTCCTGCGCCCCGGGCGGCCGGGGGTGCCGATCGTGTACCTGGTGGAACGGGTGCGCGACGGCCGCTCCTTCACCACACGGCGCGTGGTGGCCGTCCAGCAGGGCCGTACGATCTTCAATCTCACCGCCTCCTTCCACGAACCCGAGCCGGGCTTCGAGCACCAGGTGCCCGCGCCGGACGTGCCGGCGCCCGAGGAGCTGCCACGGCTCGCCGACGAGATCCGCGAGCGTCTCGGCGAGCTGCCCAGCGCGCTGCGCCACATGGAGCGCCGGCTGGCCTTCGACATCCGCTACGTCGACCGGCTCCGCTGGACCCCGCAGGAGCTGGCGGACACCGAGCCGCGCAGCGCGGTGTGGATGCGCGCGCTGGGACCGCTGGGCGACGACCCCCTCGTGCACACCTGCGCCCTCACGTACGCGAGCGACATGACGCTGCTCGACGCCGTACGCATCCCGGTGGAACCGCTGTGGGGGCCGCGCGGCTTCGACATGGCCTCGCTGGACCACGCGATGTGGTTCCACCGGCCCTTCCACGCGGACGAGTGGTTCCTCTACCAGCAGGAGTCGCCCATCGCGACGGGCGCCCGGGGCCTGGCCCGCGGTCAGATCTTCGACCGCGAAGGCCGGCTGCTGGTGTCGGTGATGCAGGAGGGTCTGTTCCGCAAGGTGGGCTGAGCGCCCGGCGCCCGGTCCGGCCGGGCGTCATGCGATGCGCCGCAGCCGTCGCAGCCACGCCCGCAAACCGGCCGGCGCTTCCTCACGGCCCCGGCCGGCTTCCCGGTCCCGCCCGGCCTCCCGGTCTCCCGCGGCCTTCTCCGGCTGCCGCTCCGGCCCCGGCCCCGGAACAGGCCCAGGCTCCAGCTCCGACTCCCGCTCCGCCGCAAGGTCCGACCGGCTGTCCTCCCGTGCACCCACGCCCTGTTCCCTCGCGGGAGCTGCGGACGCATACCCGTCGGGCCTCGGAGCCGGCCGGGCCGCTCGGGCTGCGGCCAGGGCCGCGGCGAGCCGTTCCCGGTGGCGCCCGATCTCGTCGGCGTCGACGGCGAGCGTCACCCGCTCGATGATCTCCCGCGCCGCCGCCGAATCCGAGCGGATCCCCGCGAGGTCCGGGCGCAGCGCGCTGAGGTATGCCCGCTCGTACGGGTCGGGCACGGCATCCGCCAGCTGGTCGGGGGCGAGCACGGCCGCGACGGCCGCCGCCTGCTCCCAGGGCTCCGCCGTCCGCCCGGTCAGCTGGTCGAGCCGGCGGGCGCGCCAGCTCCGGGCCCGCTGGTCGTCACGCCCCTCCAGCTCCAGGCGCAGCCCGGCAGGCGTGCGCCCCGTGAGGAGCTCGGGGTTGGCGTCGGCGAACTCCGCGAGGTCGGCGGCCAGATAGTGCCAGACCACCACCCGGTAGCGATTGACGTAGAACCTCACCGGGGCGAAGCAGCCCGCTTTGGCAAGGCGTGCGAAGCGGGCGGGGCTCACCCCCATCAGCTGGGCGGCCTCGGTCGTGCCCACCGCCCACAGGCGGTTGCGCAGTGACTCGGGGAAGCCCTCGCCGGAGCGGTGCCGTTCGATCTCCTCCCGCGTGACCCGCGGCCTCCCGCCGGGGGCGGAGACCGTCCGCACATGCCCCAGCTGCACGGCCAGCTCGAACTCGCGGGACCTCAGGCCCAGCTCCCGCGCCGCCGTCCCACAGGCCACCGTGGCCGTCGCGCTCCGCTCCCGGCATCCCTGCACCGCCATGGAACCCTCCCCCGTCATCGCCCGATCACCGTCGATTACTGACAGTGACGACGATAGCGGTGGAGTGCGACAGCCCGTCCGCCCTGTGGATAACCCTCGCCGATCCCTCGCAATCCCTCGCCGACGCGCCTCCTCGACGCGCCTCGCCTGCCACCTCGCTCCGCGCCCCGGCTACTGCCTGGCCTCGACGCCCAGGTGCTCGCCGACGCGGTTGACCAGCAGCGTCATCTCGTAGCCGATCTGGCCGATGTCGGCCTCCGCTCCCCCGAGGACGCACAGGCAGCTGCCGTCGCCCGCGGCCGTCACGAACAGCACGCCTTCGTCGAACTCGACCATCGTCTGCCGCACCCGGCCCGCCCCGAACTGACGGCCCGTGCCCTTCGCGAGGCTGTGCAGCCCCGACGCGACCGCGGCCAGGTGCTCGGCGTCCTCCTGCTTCAGGCTCGCGCCGGCCCCCGTCACCAGCCCGTCGTTGGAGAGCACCAGTGCGTGCCGTATGTGCTCTATGCGCTCGGTCAGGTCGTCCAGCATCCAGTCGAGCCCCTTGCCGACTGCCATGTCCCGCCTCCCCGTTCCGCTGTTCCCCGTAACTGCCGTGCCAGCCTTGCTCACCCGCGTGCCGTCGGCAACCCGTCCCGGCCCGTCGGCACGTGTCCGTGCGCAAGTTGGCACATGATGGGGACATGGCACAGCAATCGACCAAGGAACAGTGGCGGGATCCCGCCCACGTGCAGGAGTTCTTCACCGAGCGGGCGGGCGACTGGGACGCCCGCTTCCCGGATGACGGACCCGCCTACGACGCCGCCGTCGCCGATCTCGGGCTGCGCCGCGGCGATGCGGTCCTGGACGCGGGGTGCGGTACCGGGCGGGCGCTTCCGGCCCTGCGCGCCGCGGTCGGGCCGCGGGGCGTCGTGCTCGGCGCGGATCTGACGCCCGCGATGCTGGACGCCGCCGTGCGGGCGGGCCGGCATCACGACGGGCAGCTGCTCCTGGCCGACGTCACCACGCTGCCGCTGCGCGACGGTTCGGTCGATGCCGTCTTCGCGGCGGGTCTCGTCTCGCACTTGGCGGACCTGGTGGCGGGCCTGCGAGAGCTGGCCCGCGTCGTACGGCCCGGCGGGCGGCTCGCGCTCTTCCACCCCGTCGGGCGTGCCGCGCTCGCCGCCCGCCACGGCCGCCAGGTGACGCCCGACGACGAGCGCGCCGAGCCCAACCTGCGCCCCCTGCTGGCGCGCGGCGGCTGGCACCTCGACTCCTACGCGGACGAGGACACCCGTTTCCTGGTGCTGGCGAGCCGGACGGACCGGCCGGAGCCGCACGCGGCGGCACTCGGCTGAAGGGCCCCCGAGACAGCAGAGGCAACAGAGGTAACAGGGGCAACAGAGGCCTGCAAGGTCACGAGGGACGCGAGGGCAGGAGGGGGAGGCCAGAAGGCCCGGGAGAGAAGGGACAGGTGGATCAGGAGGGCAGGAGGGACCGGGCGGCCACCGCTTCGACGAACGCGGCGGGGTTGTCGAACATCATGTTGTGCCCGGCACCGGGCACGGTCTCCACGACGACCCCCGAGGCCTCCAGCTCCTCGCGCCCCGGCAGCTCGCCGCTGAGCTCCCCCATCAGGTACGTCCGCGGAATGGTCATCTCCTGCAGCAGGTGACGCATCGTCGGCCGGGTACCGCGCACCAGGCCGATCGCGCTGCGGTGCAGGGCGGTGGGGTCGGCGAGCCGCATCGTCGCGCGCCACAGCGGACCGACCCGCTGCAGGGTGTCCGTGAATCCCCCGCCGTGGACGAATCCCTCCTCCGTGTAGGAGGCGATGCCGCTGCTACCGGCCGTCCGGGGCGGGTCGGGGTCGAGGTTGGCCTCGGCGAGGACCAGCCGCGAGACCAGCTCGGGCCGCCGGGCGGCGAGCACGATGGCGACGGCTCCGCCCATGCTGTGGCCCACGACCTCGGCACCCTTGACCCCGGCCGAGTGCAGGGCCGCCGCCACCGCGTCGGCGTGCTCCTCGAGCGTGTACCCGAAGTCCAGGGGGCGGTCACTGATGCCGTGTCCCGGCAGGTCGACGAAGAGCGAGCGCCGGTCGGACAGTGCTGCGGCCGCGGCAATGTGCGCGTGGTAGACGGCCGAGGCCGATCCCAGCCCGTGGAGGTAGACCCGCGCGGGGCCGCCTCCGGAGGCCTCGGTCCATCGCACACAGGCCCCCGTGGATCCGAACTCCGCCTGTCGCATGCCGTTCTCCCCTCCAGCGATTCCGTACTGGATCATCACCATACATCGATCTCGATGTACCGCCATAGCGATATACACCGGCTGTCGGGTTGAATACCGCCATGCTTGAACTCGCCATCCTCGGATTCCTCTACGACGCCTCGCTGCACGGCTACGAGCTGCGCAAGCGCATCGCCGCGCTCACCGGGCACGTCAAGCCCGTGGCAGAGGGCTCGCTGTATCCGGCGATCAAGCGGCTGGAGTCGGCGGGGCTGCTCGCCCGGGAGACCCGGCCGGGCTCCGGAGCCGCCCCGCGGCACGTCCTCTCCCTGACGTCGCACGGCCGCGCGGAGCTGCGGCACCGGCTCGCGGAGCCGGCCGACAACGACATCACGGACGAGAACCGCTGGTTCACGGTGCTCGCGTTCCTGCGCCACCTGGGCGAACCGGCGGGGCAGGCCGCCGTCCTGGAACGGCGGCTCGCCTTCCTCCAGCAGCCGGCGAGCTTCTTCTACGCCGGCGACCGGCCGCTGCACGCCGAGGAGATCGAGGATCCCTTCCGGCGGGGCGTGCTCACCATCGCCCGCGCCACCAGCCGTGCGGAGCTGACCTGGCTGCGCGAGACGATCGGCTCACTCCGCCGCGTCTGAAGCGGTCCGTCCGTGCGGCACCGGGCAGGAGCCCGGCCGCGCGCCTCGCCGGGCGGCCGGGAACGTGCCCAGCTCCGCAACGGCATATCCGTTGGGATAGCCCTTGATCTCGGGGTTCTGGCGCACGAAGTGAGGGACGCGGCGCGGCGGGAGGAGGCGTACGGCCTTGGCCCGGGCCCGCAGGGCTCCGCGGACCAGGACGCGGGTGGCGGGATGCGGCTGCTCGTAGCGGAAGGCCCGCAGCAGGGAGTCGTCGAGCAGAGCACGGCTCGCGCCGCGCACGAGCGGGGCGAGCGGACGCGGGTACCAGGAGGCCATCAGGTCGAGCGTGGCGTCGGACACGCGGCGGCCGCCCTCGTCCCAGCCGAAGTGCTCGGCCTCGTACGCGTCCAGGCAGCGCTCGAACTCCGCGTAGGACCCCGGGATGTCCTGGATGCCCATGTGCTTGCCGAGGGTGCGGTAGTACGCCGCGATGGCATGCCGCTCGTGCCCGGAGAACCGGCGCCAGCCGTACGCGTCGACCCATCTTCCCGGGATGACGACGAAGGTGCACAGGACGTAGCGCATGTCGTCGTTGCTGATGTCATAGCTGCGGTGCATCTGGTTGATTCGGCGGATCGCCGTCCGGCCGCTCTCGCTGTCGAAACCGTGCTCCACGACGGCGTCGAGCAGGAGGGCGGTGTCGTCGTACCGCTTCTGCGTGCGGTCGGGGAACTCGCCCGTCCCGGCCAGGAGACGGCCGATACTGGGCACTGCATAGGTCCTGTAGAGGGCGAGTTCCAGCGCGCGGGTGATGTCCCAGGGGAACTCCAGGGTCGCCATCATCCGGTAGATCTTGAAGAAGTCCCGCTCCGGATCCATTCCCCGGATCTCCTTGAGCCGGTCATAGCGCTTCACTCGGCGGTCGCCCCTTCGTTCGTCGGAGGTTCAACTCTACGGGTGACGGGCACACTTGAACGACCACGGCCCGGACGCTCGCGGAGGCAGGTGACGATCGGTGTTCGACAAGCTCCGCAAGCGCATCGAGGAGGCCCGGCAGCCGCCGCAGCCCCCGCCGCCCGCCGCGCGGCAGCGCAATCTCTTCGAGGCGGCCGCCGCCTATGTGGCGGCGTGCGCCGAGGACGACCACGACAGAAGCGCCGAGGCGGCCCGCTGGGTCTCCCCTGAAGCGCTCTGCTTCGGGGTGAACGAGCTCGCATGCCGCGCGGTCATCGCGCTCGCCCGTGAACACGACGAGACACCGCAGCACATGGCGCGCAAACTGCTGGGCCTGCCCGCCGCCTGAGGCACGCCCGCGCATCGCACACGGCCGGGAAACGAAAACGTACGGCACACAGGACGGCTCCGTGCGCATGCCGTACATCCCCTCCCCGCATACGCAGAACAGCCTTCCGCAGGCGCGCAGGACAGCCTCCGTAACGCGTCCCCACGCATACCGGGCTGTCGCATGCCGCTGGGCGCATGTTCCCGAAGCCGTCACCTTGAAGGCGTGTACATGTCATGCGCGCCGCTCTACATTTCCCTCACGCCCCCGGCCGCCGCCCCGCCCAGCACCTTCCCCGCCAGTGCCCGCCTGCCGCCCGCCTGTACGGAGGACACCGTGCCCGCCGCACCCGCCCACGCCCCCGGTCCGCGCAGCCCCCGCCGCCGTCATCACGGCGCCCTGGCCACGGCCTTCGGCCTCGCCGCCGTCTCCGTCGGCCTGTGGGGCCCGGACTCCTCCGCCGCGGCGGCCGTGCCCACCCCGGACCACGTCGTGGTCGTCGTCTTCGAGAACCGCGCCTACAGCCAGGTCATGGGCAGCTCCAGCGCGCCCTACATCAACTCCCTCGCCGCGGGAGGGGCCAGCCTGACCGCGTCGTACGCCGAGACGCACCCCAGCCAGCCCAACTACTACGCGCTGTTCTCCGGGGACACCCAGGGCGTCACCGACGACAGCTGTGTCACTCCCGGCTTCAGCGACGAGCCCAACCTCGCCTCCGAACTGGTCGCCGCGGGCAGGACCTGGGCCAGCTACAACGAGTCCCTGCCCGCCGAGGGATCCACCACCTGCAAGAGCGGCAAGTACGCGCAGAAGCACAACCCGTGGTTCGGTTTCAGCAACGTACCCACCAGCACCGCGCACACCATGAGTGCCTTCCCCGGTGACTACAGCAAGCTGCCGACCGTCTCCTTCGTCGTGCCGAACCTCTGCAGCGACATGCACGACTGCTCCGTGGGCACCGGCGACACCTGGCTGAAGAACAACCTCAAGGGCTATGCGGACTGGGCCAGGACCCACAACAGCCTGCTCCTCATCACCTTCGACGAGGACAACCGGCTCAGCGGCAACCGCATCCCGACCGTCTTCCACGGACAGCCCGTCAAGGCCGGTTCCACCTCCGGCACCACCTACAACCACTACGACGTGCTGCGCACCATCGAGGACATGTACGGCACCGCGCACGCCGGGCAGGCAGCGGGCGCCAAGGACATCACGGGCATCTGGAACAGCTGACCGTGTACCTCGCGGACAGCCGCACCGCCCCTGGCGTCCCCGACACCGCCGGCCGGGCCCCCTCCCCCGGCCGGCGGGCCGCCGTCCCCGCGGCCGTGCTCGCCCTGGGCACCGTCAGCCTCGTCACGGACGTCTCCTCGGAGATGGTCACCGCCGTCCTGCCGCTCTACCTGGTGGCCGAACTCGGCCTGTCGCCCCTCGGCTTCGGTCTGCTGGACGCCGTCCACAACGGCATCAGCGCGCTCGTACGGCTGATCGGCGGCAGGTTCGCCGACCGCGGACCGGGCGGCCACAAGGCCGTGGCCGCCGCCGGCTACGGCCTCTCCGCCCTGTGCAAGCCGCTGCTGCTCGTCGTGCACAGCGTGCCCCTGATCGGCGCGGTGCTCGCCGCCGACCGTACGGGCAAGGGCCTGCGCACCGCACCCCGCGACGCCATGATCTCGCTGGCCTGCGAACCGGCCGGCCGGGGCCGGGCCTTCGGCGTGCACCGCGCGATGGACACCGCGGGCGCACTGCTCGGCCCCCTGATCGCCTTCCTCATCCTGCGGGCGGCGGCCGGCGGATACGACGCCGTGTTCACCGTGAGCGGCTGCGTGGCCGTCCTCGGCGTGCTCGTCCTCCTGCTCTTCGTGCCCGGCCGCGCCGCCTCCCGCGAGCACCGCACACCTGCGGTCAGGGCGCCCCTGCGAGCCGTTTCGCGCCGCCCGGAAATCCGCCGGCTGACCGCCTGCGCGGCGCTGCTGGGGCTGACCACCGTCAGCGACTCGTTCCTGTACCTCACGTTGCAGCACCGGCTGGACCTGTCCGACGCCTGGTTCCCGCTCCTGCCGCTGGGGACAGCCACCGCCTTCCTCCTGCTGGCCGTCCCGCTGGGGGCCGTCGCCGACCTCTTCGGGCGCCGGCGGCTGTTCCTCTGCGGCCACCTCGCGCTCCTGGGGGCGTACGCCATGCTCCTCGTCCCGCTCGGCGACCCGCCCGCTCTGCTGTGGCCGGCGCTCGCCCTGCACGGCGGCTTCTACGCGGCCACGGACGGCGTTCTGGCGGCCGCCACGGCCGATGCCGTTCCGGAGGCCGTCCGCGGCAGCGGGCTCGCCGTCGTCCAGACCGGGCAGGCGGCCGCCCGTTTCGTCTGCTCGCTCGCCTTCGGCGCGGCCTGGACGGCGTGGGGCGACCGCACGGCGCTGGAGGCGGCAGCAGCCGGTCTCGCCGTCTCCGCCGCCGTCAGCGCACTGCTGCTGCGCCCTGCGAAACCCCTGCCCGCGGGCGGCCCTCCGGCGCCCGTCCGCTGAACCACGAGGACCGCCCTGATGAACCTCAAGAACCGTCTCCTGATCCTCGTCGCGGCCGTGCTGGTCCTGGGCGGTGTCGCGCTGGCCGCCACGCTGCACGCCGCCGGGCGGGCCGCCGAGAAGGACCGGGCGCGGCCCGGCGGCCCGCGGGTCGGCCGCGGCGAGGTCGTCCTGGACGCGCCGGGCCGGAGCGTGTTCCGGAACATGGCCTGGGGGCCGCACCGCGACGAGATCGCCTCGGTGCCCGCCGCCGACCCGGCAGGACCCCGTACCTCGTCCGGGGTGCGCTGCCTGCGCTTCCACTCGGCCGGCGGGACGGGGATCTGCCTGCAGGCGGTGCACGGCAGGCTCCGGGACGGCTACCGGGCCGTCGTCCTGGACGCCCGGCTGCGCGAGCTGCGCCGCTACGACCTGGCCGGCGTGCCGACCCGGGCCCGGGTCTCCCCCAGCGGCCGCTCCGTCGCCTGGACCGTCTTCGTCAGCGGGGACTCGTACGCGGGGACGAACTTCTCCACCCGCACCTCCGTCCTGGACCTGGACGGCTGGGCGCTGGACCGCAACCTGGAGGACTACCGGTTCTTCCTGGACGGCCGGCTGCACAAGGCGGCGGACATCAACGTCTGGGGCGTCACCTTCGCCGACGACACGCACTTCTACGCCACCGTCGCCACGGGCGGGCGCACGCACCTGGTGCGCGGTGACCGCACCGACCGGACGCTGCGCTCGCTGCACTCCAACGTCGAGTGCCCGTCCCTCTCGCCGGACGGGACGCGCATCGCCTACAAGAAGCGCGTCGAGGGCGCGCCCGACGACGCGCCCTGGCGGCTGTACGTCCTGGATCTGCACACTTTGCGCGAGACCGCGACGGCCGAGCGGCGCAACATCGACGACCAGGCGGTGTGGCGGGACGGGCACACCCTCGTCTACGCGCTGCCCGGCGACTACGGATCGGATCTGTGGTCCGTCCCGGCGGACGGATCCGGCAGCCCGCGGATCACGATGCCCGCGGCGCTGGCGCCGGCCTTCACCGGCTGACCCCTTCCGGGACCGTCAGCGTCCCAGCTCCTTGCGCGACACCCGGCGCAGCCTCTTGCGCTGCGAGGAGTCCAGCAGGAGATACGCGCCGACCGGCACCCCGACCATCACCAGCAGTGCGGCCCAGAAGGGCAGCAGCCACAGCAGGATGACTCCGACCGCCACGCCTCCGACGGCGACCTTGGCCCTGTTGCTCATGTCCCTGCCTCCTTCGCGACGGCTGCCGCTCTGTCCGTGAGAACGCCCGGCAGCGGCGCCTGGTTCCTCAGCCGGTCCGCAGCGGGGCGCCCACCGCGTGCATGTGGTGCAGCGCCTGGCGGTACGAGTCGACGATTCCAGTCTCGGTGTACGGCAGCCCCGACGCGCGGCAGTGCGCGCGGACCAGCGGCCGGGCGAGGCGCAGGTGGGGGCGCGGCATGCTGGGGAAGAGGTGGTGCTCGATCTGGTAGTTCAGCCCGCCCATGAGCCAGTCGGTGACGAGGCCGCCGCGCACGTTGCGCGAGGTGAGGACCTGGCGGCGGAGGTGGCCCCGGCGCGCGCCGTCGTCCGGGTCCGGCATCTCCATGCCCTTGTGGTTGGGGGCGAAGACCATGCCGAGGTGGAGGCCGAAGAGGGCGTGATGGAGGAGGGCGAAGGCGAGGGCCTTGCCCGGGGACATCGCGGACAGCAGCAGGGTGGCGTAGCCGGCCGCGTGGAGGGCCAGGAGTACGGCCTCCGTCCGCCGTTCCGCCGGGCTGTGCCGTTTGAGGTCGCGCACGCTCGAGATCTTCAGGTTGAGGCCTTCGAGCAGGAGCATCGGGAAGAAGAGGCGGGCCTGGTTGCGGGTGAGCCACCGCGTGAAGCCCTGTCGCTGAGCGGCCTGCCGCTGGGTCCAGACGAGTGCTCCGACGCCGACGTCGGGGTCCTTGTCGACGTGGTTGGGGTTGGCGTGGTGGCGGTTGTGCTTGTCGTTCCACCACGCGTAGCTCATGCCCAGCAGCAGGTCCGCGTGGACGAGGCCGATCAGCCGCCCGGTGCGCCGGGTACCGGTTATCTGGGCGTGTCCGCTGTCGTGCCCGACGAAGGCGGTGCGGGCCCAGAACAGGGCGGCGGGAACGGCCAGCAGGAGGGTCCACCAGGAGTCGCCGCAGAGCACGATCCCGGCGGCCGTGGCGGCGAGCGCCAGGAGGTTCACGGCGATGCTGCGCGCGTACCAGCCCCTCCGGCGGTCGAGGAGGCCCTGTCCCCGGACCTGGCGGAGGAGCGGGGCGAAGTCGCTGCCTGCAGCGGGTTCCGCGAGCAGCGTGGTGGCCTGGGGCATGGGGTCTCCGGACGGTCGGCAGGCTGGGCTGGGCTGACCTCACCGAACGTACGGACCGGAGTGGGTCGCGGCCATGGAGTCACCACCCGGCTCCTGCGGGGGCAAGCCCCCGCACGGCACAGGGGGGATGAGTACACCTCACCTCCGGCATGTGGCGCGGCTCACTCTGCGGTGACCTTCGCCCGGCGCGTGCGTCCTGTACCCTCGGGCGCTCGGACCCCGACTAGTCAAATTTGAGGAATGCGCAGCGCTGTGACACCGCCCTCTGCCGCAACACCCTCCGAGATCTCCCGGCTCGCCCGGTGCTCGGCGGTCTTCCTCCCCGGAGACCCCGCGCGCACCGGCCGGGTGGCCTTCTGGCTCCCCGACGACGAACCGCCCGCCTCCCCCGGCGGCGTCGAAGAACTGACCATTGCCGTCCCGGACGGCACCGACGTCACCACCACGACCGTACGGGCCGCCGTGCTGCCCGTACGCGACGCCCTGCCGGTCCTCACCCGCGCCCGGGCCGCGCGGGCCGACGAGGCGGCCGCCTTCTGGGGCGCCGCCGCCGTGCTCGCCCTGCAGATGGCCGCGCGCGGGCGCCTGCTGCCCGGCCTGTCGGAGACCGATCACGACGCGTGGCGGGTCGGCCCGCTCACCGCCGACGACCTGCGCCGGGTACGCGAGCTGGCCGCCGCGATGCCGCCTGCGGCGCACGCCGTGCCGCTCCCGGGCCCCGGCCCCCTGCTGCTGCCCGAGCCCGAACTGCTCGTGCGGTCCTTCCTGGACGCCGTCGCCGACGGGCTGCCCCGCTCCCCCGCAGCTGCCCTGGCAGCAGGCGGCCCCGCCTTCGCCGCGCCCGAGCCGCGCCGCCTGCCCGAGCAGCGCGCGTGGGCCGCCGGCGTCGCCGCGGGCCACGATGCGGGCGTACGGCTCTCGCTGCGCGTCGAGGCGCTGGGAGCCCTCGCCGGAGAGGACCCGGCCCCGCGCTTCCGGGCCGTGCTCCAGTTGCACAGCCTCTCCGACGCCGCGCTCGTCGCGGACGCCGCCGAGGTGTGGTCCGGAGAGTCGCCCACGGCCGCCGCGCTCGGCCGGGACGCACGGATGAAGGCGCTCCTCGCGCTGCGCAGGGCCGCCCACGCCTGGCCGCCACTCGCCCCGCTGCTCTCCGCCGCGGTCCCCGACGCCGTCGACCTCGCCGACGAGGAGGTCGGCGAGCTGCTGGGGGCGGCCTCCGCGGCCCTGGACGCCACCGGGGTCGAGGTGCACTGGCCCAAGGAGCTCGTCCGCAACTTCACCGCGCGGGCTGTCGTGGGCCCCCCGGAGGACGACGGCGCGGGCCCGGACCACGAGCGGTCCGGCATGCCGTCACTGCTCTCGGCCGACGTGCTGCTGACCTTCGGCTGGCGCTTCGCCGTCGGCAGGCTGGAGCTGACGCAGGCCGAGCTGGACCGGCTCGCGGAAGCGGGCCGCCCCGCCGTACGGCTGCGCGACCAGTGGGTGCTCGTCGACCCCGAGGCGGTGCGCCGCGCCCGCGAGCGGCAGGACCGCAAGCTCACGCCGGTCGAAGCGCTGGGCGCGGCCCTGACCGGCCGCGCACCCGTGGAGGAGGGCGACGGCGAGGACGGCCCGCAGGTCGACGTCCGGGCCACCGGCTGGCTCGCCGCGCTCCGCGACCGCATCGCCGACCCCGAGCGGTCCCAGGAGCCCGTCCCCCAGCCCGCCGGGCTCGCCGCCACGCTGCGCGACTACCAGCTGCGCGGCCTGGACTGGCTGCACCGGATGACCTCCCTCGGGCTCGGCGGCTGCCTGGCCGACGACATGGGCCTGGGCAAGACCATCACCCTCATCTCGCTCCACCTGCACCGGCAGACGCTGCCCGAGGCGGCCGGCCCCACGCTGGTGGTCTGCCCGGCGTCCCTGATGGGCAACTGGCAGCGGGAGGTCGAACGGTTCGCGCCCGGCACCCCCGTACGCCGCTTCCACGGCCCGGCACGGTCCCTGGAGGGGCTGGCCGACGGGGAGTTCGTGCTGACGACGTACGGCACCATGCGGCTCGACGCCCGGCGGCTGGCCGGCACCGCCTGGGGCCTGGTCGTCGCCGACGAGGCCCAGCACGTCAAGAACCCGTACTCCGGCACCGCGAAGCAGCTGCGCACCATCGGCGCGAAGGCGCGCGTGGCGCTGTCCGGCACGCCGGTGGAGAACAACCTCTCCGAGCTGTGGGCGATCCTCGACTGGACGACGCCCGGGCTGCTCGGCCCGCTGAGCCGGTTCCGCAGGCGCTACGCCCAGGCCGTCGAGGGCGGCGTGGACCCCGCCGCGGCCGAGCGCCTCGCGACGCTGGTCCGCCCGTTCCTGCTGCGCCGCCGCAAGTCCGACCCCGGCATCGCGCCGGAGCTGCCGCCGAAGACCGAGACGGACCGCGCGGTCACGCTCACCAAGGAACAGGCGGGCCTGTACGAGGCCGTGGTGCGGGAGGCCCTCGCCGAGATCGAGGGCGCGGACGGCTTCGAACGGCGCGGCCTGATCGTCAAGCTCCTGACCGGCCTGAAGCAGATCTGCAACCACCCGGCGCAGTTCCTCAAGGAGAAGTCCCCGGCGATCGCCGGCCGCTCGGGCAAGGTCGAGCTCCTGGACGAGCTGCTGGACACGATCCTCGCCGAGGGCGCGAGCGTGCTGGTGTTCACGCAGTACGTGGCGACCGCACGCCTCCTGGAGCAGCACCTGGGCGCACGGGGCGTCAGCACGCAGCTCCTGCACGGCGGCACGCCCGTCCCGCGCCGCGAGGAGATGGTGCGCCGCTTCCAGGACGGCGAGGTGCCCGTCTTCCTGCTGTCGCTCAAGGCGGCCGGTACGGGCCTGAACCTCACCCGGGCCGGGCACGTCGTGCACTTCGACCGGTGGTGGAACCCGGCCGTCGAGGCGCAGGCGACCGACCGCGCGTACCGGATCGGCCAGACGCAGCCGGTGCAGGTGCACCGGTTCGTCACCGAGGGCACGGTCGAGGACCGCATCGCCGAGATGCTCACCCGCAAGCAGGCCCTGGCTGACGCCGTCCTCGGCACCGCCGAGGCGGCCGTCACCGAACTGACCGACGCCGAGCTGGCGGATCTCGTCGCACTGAGGGGGAACGGACGTTGAGCGGACAGGACGCCGGCGAGAGACTGGAGCGCACCTTCGAGGCGCTGCCGCCCGAGCGCGTGCGGAGCTCCGCACGGACCTGGTGGGGCCGGGCGTGGCTCAAGGCGTTGGAGGACACGGCGCTGGACGGCCAGCAGGTGAAGGCCGGGCGCAGACACGCGCGCGCGGGCGCGGTGGGCGCGGTCTCGGTGCGGCCCGGGCGCATCACGGCCGTCGTACGGGACCGCGACGGCACTCCGTACCGCGCCGACGTGGTGGTGCAGGAGTTCGGCACGGCCGACTGGGAGCGCCTCCTGGAGCTGGTGGCGGGCCAGGCGGGGCACATCGCCGCACTGCTCGACCGCGACATACCGCCGCACCTGGCCGAGGACGCGCTCGCGGCGGGGGTGGAACTGCTGCCGGGCATCGGGGACCTGGAGCCGGAGTGCACGTGCGGGGCGTGGGACCACTGCGCGCACACGGCGGCGCTGTGCCACCAGATGGCACTGCTGCTCGACCAGGACCCGTTCGTCCTGCTGCTGATGCGCGGCCGCGGGGAACGCGAGCTGCTGGAGCAGCTGCAGGCGCGCAACGCCGCGCGCGGATCCGGCGGCGGACCGGGGCAGGACGCCGAAGCGCCCTCCGGGGTGCCTGCGGCCGAGGCGTTCGCGACGGCGGCCTTCGTGGCCCCGCTGCCGGATCCGCCTCCCGTCGTGGCGGGACCGGCGCGCCCTCCGGTGCTGAGCGGCGACGTGGCGCCCGCGCCCGGACTGGATCCCGCGGCGCTGGAGTTCCTGGTCGCGGACGCCGCGGCGCGGGCCCGGCAGCTGCTGGCCGAGGCGCTGGCCACCGGTCACGAGGGCACCCCCGTCGCCGGGGAGCTCACGCTGTGGGAGGACGCCGTGCGCCTGGCGGCGGCCGGCGCGGACGACCGCGTCACCGCCCGGCTCGCGGCGGGCTGCGGGCGGGAGCGGGCCGAGCTCGCGCGGGCGGTACGCGCCTGGGAGTACGGCGGGCCGGCCTCCCTCGCCGTACTGGAGGAGGAGTGGACTCCGGAGGGCGAGGGGCTCGCCCGCGCCCGCGCCCGGCTGGCCGGCGCCTGGGAGGAGGAGCAGGCTCCGCAGTTGCGGGCCGTGCGCAACCGGTGGACCGCGGTCGGCACCTCCGCGCAGCTGCGCTACGGGAGGGACGGCCGGTGGTGGCCCTACCGCAAGGAGGGCGGCCGCTGGCTGCCCGCGGGGCCCTGTGACCACGACCCGGCGGCCGCACTCGCCGCACTCCTCACCGAAGACCGGTGATTCAAAGGCAAGGAAGGGTAAAAAGGGAGCTTTCATAGGCAACCCCGAGGATTTTGCCTATCAGCGACAGATTATGGTGATCTACAGTTCAATCACCTTCTCGTCACCGAAAGGCCCTTTGGGATGACTTTCGCCCTGCTCCGCCGGTTCACTCGCACCTCTCGCCCGGAGGCCGCGACGATTCCGCTCGGAGCAGGGGCCCTCGACTGCATCGTCGTGGAGCCGATGCAGTCGCCCTTGCACAGAGCCGAGGTCTCCGTGCGGGACGCGGGCGGCCGCGAAGTGGTGCACGGTCAGACCGACCCGCACGGCCGCTTCGCGACGACCGTCGCCCCCGGCGAGTACAGCGTCTCGGTGACGGCCGACGGCTTCCGGCCCGTCCTGCGCACCGTCACCTGCGCCGAGGAGACCCGCACCTCGCTCGGCACCCTCGCGATGGAGCTCGCCCCGGCGCCGCCCATGCCCGCGCCGGGCGCGTGGCGCATCGACCCGGACCACACGGCGGTGCGCTTCATCGCCCGGCACATCGGCCTGGCCGAGGTGCACGGCCGCTTCAACCGCTTCGAAGGCACCCTCTGGATCGCGGAGGACGTCCGGCACTCCCGCATCGACGTCGTGATCGACACGGCCAGCATCGACACGGGGGTCGCGCAGCGCGACGAGCACCTGCGCTCGCCGGAGTTCCTGGACGTCGCCAACTACCCGTACATGCAGTTCACCAGCGAGCGCTTCGTGCACCGCGGCGGCTCGCACTGGACCGTGCAGGGCGTGCTCAACCTGCACGGCGTCAGCCGGAACATCGCCCTCGACACCCGCTACCTGGGGATCGGCACCGGCATCATGGGCGAGACCCGCACGGCATGCTCGGCCTCCACCGAGCTGCACCGCGAGGACTTCACCCTGGACTGGCGTTCCATGCTCCGGCGCGGCATCGCCATGATCGGCGCGACCATCAGGATCGAGCTGGACATCCAGGCCGTTCCGGAGCAGCCGCCGGCCGGCTGACGCCCCGAACGCCCCTTGGCCGTGAGCGCGGCGGTGAGCCCGGCCGTCAGCCCCGGCCGCCGTCGCCGGCGAACGGGAGCAGCCCCGAAGGGAGGCCGCTCGGCAGGCTCGTGGGCAAGGACGTGGGCAGACCGCTGGGCAGACCGGACGGCAGGGCGGTCGGCCACTGCGACGGGAACCCGCTCGGGATGGTGAGCGAAGGCGACGACGTCGCCGCACCCGGGCCGCCGGGCTCGCTCCCGTCGCCCGGCCTGCCCGGCTCCCCGCTCTTGCCGCCGACGACCAGGACGGCCCCCAGGCCGAGCCCGGCCGCCGCCACCAGCGCGACGGCGAGCAGGGCGGCACGCCGCCCGCCTCCGCCCCGGCGGGGAGGCGGAGGCGGCGGTGTGCCCCACGGCGGCTGGGCGGGGCCGAAGCCGCCCGGAGGAGGACCCGCGGGCGGCCCGTACGGCGGTCCAGGTGGAGTGGCCATGCGGCCAGCGTCCCGCCGGGCGTGCGGACACCGGCGGGCGGTGACGGAACCGCTACACGTTCCACCCCGGATCCGGACATTCCGTGCAGCGTTCAGGCCGCCGCACGCAAGAAGGCCTCCAGGCCGGCCAGATCGTCGGTGTTGAGCACGTCCACGCCGGCGGAGAGCAGCTCCCGCCACACGGCCTCGCGCGCCGGGCCCGGCCGGTCGGGCGTTGCCCAGAACCTCACGCGCCGGCCCTCGGCGTGCGCGGCGGACACGATCCGCCGGAGCCGGGCCCTCTCCGCAGCCGGCATCGGGCCGACGCCCTGCCAGCCGAAGTTGACGCTCCAGTTGTCGCTCACCAACGGGATGAAGGACGCGGGCGAACCGCCGCCCAGATCGGCGAGCCGGCCGTCGTAGAAGGCGTGCCGCAGCCGCTCCTCCGCCATCGGCCCCCGCGCGCCGCGGTCACCCGAGACGACCGCCGTGACGGCACCGCGGCGGATCCGCCCGTCGGTGCAGGAGGTGAAGAGCGTGCCGTAGCGGCGCAGCCGCCGCGAGAGCTCCCGGTAGGTCGCCGCGCCGTCGGTCTTGATGTCGACGAGCAGCTGCAACGAGAGGTTGTAGCCCTGGTAGACGCGGCCGTGACCGGCCCCGACCCGGCGCTCCAGCGGGTCGAGGTAGAGGGCTTCGAGGGTGCGGGCCGGGTCGAGGCCCGAGGCGTCGTGGGCGACGAGCAGCCGCCCGTCGACGAGCCAGACGTCCGCCTCGACGCTGCCGAACCCGTGGGAGAGCGCATCGGCGAGGGGGCGGGTGTGCTCGTAGTCGTTGTGGGCGTGCGCCCGGCGCAGGGGCGGCCTGCCCGGCGCGCCGGACGCGTCGCGCCCCGCGGCCGCCGGCCCGGTGAGGACCGGGGTCGCGAGGACCGGGGCGGCGAAGGACCCCGTGAGCGCGGCGCCGAGGGCGGCGCCGAGGCCGACGACGGCTGAGCGGCGCGTGCGAAGGCTCATGACGGCTCTCCCAGTTCTCCGGGAACTCCCAGGTCGGTGTGTGCCGTGTACAGCCGCGGTCCGTCCGCACCTGCCGGCACCTGTGAGTATCCGGGCCGGGCGGGCCCTTGGGCAGGGATGTGCCGAGAGTTGCCCGTGTCGACGTGAGCGCGCCCCCTGTCGTTCTTTCGGGGCATGGTGAACTGTTCTGCACCGTGCCAGAGTTGACGAGACCTCTGGGGTGACTGTGAAGAGACGCAGAAGACGTATGCGCTCGGTGCTGACGGTTCTGGTGGCATGTGCCTCGCTGATCGGCGGCGGAGGCACCGCTTGGGCGGATGCGGGCGACCGGCCCGTACTGCAGTACCGGTCCCTGGCCCCGGTCGCACCGGGCGTGGAGTACCGGGAGTTCTCCCTGTCGGCCTCTCACGGCCCGGCGTACGGGCACGTGCTGAGGGTCGATCTGAGCCGGCCCGGCGTCTCGCTCGACCTGCTCCACCCGGGCTCCGTCGCCGCGAGGTCGGCGGTCTCCCGGATGGCGGACGCCCGGGACGCGGTGGCCGGGGTCAACGGCGATTTCTTCAATATCACGGAAACCCAGCACCCGGGGGTCGAGGCGACGGGTGCACCGGTCGGGCCGTCCATCGCGAACGGCCGCCACCTCGGCGCGGCCGTGCCGAACGGGCAGCGCTTCGGACCGGCGATGCCCCCCGGTGTGAACACCCGCGACGTCATCGGTCTCGGCACCGACTACAGGGGCCGGCTGGACCGGCTCACCCTGGAGGGCACCGTGACCGCCAAGGGCAGGACGCTGCCGCTGCGCGGCCTCAACCAGTACGCCCTGCCGGTCGGCGGCATCGGGGCGTACACCCCCTCCTGGGGCACGGCCTCACGGGTCCGCGCCACCTGCGGCACGGACACCAGCAGAGGCGCGCCCTGCACCGACGACACCCACGAACTGACCGTCCGGCACGGCAAGGTGACGGCCGCGGCGCACAAGCCCGGCCGCGGCGCGATCGCCTCCGGCACGCTCGTGCTCGTCGGACGGGACGCTGGGGCCCGGGAGCTGCGCAGGTTCAAGGTCGGTGACGCCGTGCGCGTCCAGGACCGGCTGAAGCCGCAGCACCGGGGGGCGCTGCGCTTCGCCATCGGCGGCTTTCCCGTGCTGCGCGACGGCCGGCTGCTCTCCGGGCTCGACGGTGCGACCTCCGCCGTGCGGACCGCCGCGGGCCTGGGCGACGAGGGGCGGCTGTTCTACCTGCTGGCGCTGGACGGCGCCGCCGACTACCGGACGGGGCTCACCGTCGCCGAGCTCGCCGACCTGATGCGCGATCTGGGCGCGGACGACGCCGTCAACCTGGACGGCGGCGGCTCGAGCACACTGGTCACCCGCGATCCGGACAGCGGCCGGATCGCGGTCCGCAATCATCCGTCGGGCGGGGCCGAGCGGCCGGTGGCAAACGGCATCGGCGTTTTCGTCCGAACGTAACATCATCGATCAATCCACCCTTTTGAGTGACTGCGCCCACCGATATCCCACTGCTAGCTTCGGGGGCGGCCAGGGGAATTCTTCAGCAGGTCCGCAGCGGCCTGTTTCCATAACGGATGGGTGGGCATTCGAATATGACGACGTCAGTGGAGACCGGCACCGACGGCGATAACGGTCCCGGCCGGCTGAGCCTGGGCACCGAGGCCGCACGGAATCTGGCGACCACGACAAAGTCCGTTCCGCAGATGCAGGGAATCACCTCGCGGTGGCTCCTGCGGTTGCTGTCCTGGGTGCACGTCCCGGGCGGTACGTACCGGGTCAACCGGCGCCTGACGCACACCCTCGGCGACGGCCGGGTGGAGTTCGTCTCGACCGGTGCCGACGTCCGGGTCATCCCGGCGGAGCTGGGCGAGCTCCCGCTGCTGCGCGGCTTCGACGACCCGGAGGTACTCGAAGCGCTCGCGGGCCGCTTCACCCAGCGGGAGTTCCGGCCGGGCGACGTCGTCGTGGAGGCCGGGCAGCCGGCGGACCAGGTGGTCCTGATCGCCCACGGCAAGCTCAACAAGGTCCGTGAGGGCGAGTACGGCGATCCGGCCGTCCTCGGCGTCCTGGCCGACGGCGGCTACTTCGGCGACCGCGCCCTGGCCGCCGCGTCGGAGAACAACTGGGACTTCACCGTCAAGGCCGTCACCGCCTGCACCGTGCTGACCATGCCGCGCCAGGCGTTCCACGAGGTCATGGAGGGGTCGACCGGACTGCGGTCCCACGTGGAGGCGTTCCGCACCGCCACCTCCCGCCCGCAGAACGAGCACGGCGAGTCCGCGATCGACGTGGCCTCCGGCCACTCGGGCGAGCCGGCACTGCCCGGCGTCTTCGCCGACTACGAACTCTCCCCCCGAGAGTACGAGCTGAGCGTCGCCCAGACGGTGCTGCGCGTCCACACCCGCGTCGCCGACCTCTACAACGAGCCCATGAACCAGGTCGAGCAGCAGCTGCGGCTGACCATCGAGGCCCTGCGCGAGCGCCAGGAGCACGAGATGATCAACAACCGCCGGTTCGGCCTGCTGCACAACGCGGACCTCAAGCAGCGCATCCACACCCGCAGCGGCCCGCCCACCCCCGACGACCTCGACGAGCTGCTCGCCACCGTCTGGAAGGACCCGAGCTTCCTGCTGGCCCACCCGCGCACGATCGCGGCCATCGCCCGGGAGTTCAACCGCCGGGGGGTCTATCCGGACCCCGCCGCCGTCGGCGGCCACTCCGTGCCCGCGTGGCGCGGAATTCCCATCTTCCCGTGCAACAAGATCCCGATTTCCGAGAACGGCACCAGTTCCGTGCTCCTCATGCGCACCGGAGAGGAATCCCGAGGTGTCGTCGGACTGCACCGTACGGGAATTCCCGATGAATACAAGCCGAGCCTCTCGGTGCGTTTCATGGGCATCAGCGAACAGGCCATCATCTCCTACCTGGTGAGCGCCTACTACTCCACCGCCGTGCTGGTGCCGGACGCCCTCGGAATTCTGGAGAACGTCGAAATCGGCCACTGACCCCGGCCCCCGGCCCCAGCCGCCGGGGGCCGCCCGCACGACGCACCGCACCGCACCACGCACCGCACCGCGAATCCGCGCCCCGTACCGCATACAGATGGGTGATCACCAGCTATGACCACGTCAGTGGAGTCCGGCCAGGTCGCATCGGCCACGGAGGCACAGCTCAGCCTCGGCACCACAGCGGCACGCCAGCTCGCCACGACGACCAAGTCCGTACCGCAGATGCAGGGGATCTCCTCCCGCTGGCTCCTGCGCGTGCTGCCCTGGGTGCAGGTGTCCGCCGGCACCTACCGGGTGAACAGGCGGCTCACGTACACCGTGGGGGACGGCCGGGTCGAGTTCATCTCCACCGGCTCGGAGGTCCGGGTCATCCCGCCGGAGCTCGGGGAGCTCCCGCTGCTGCGGGACTTCGGCGACAACGACACGCTGGAGGCCCTGGCGGACGGCTTCGTCCAGCGCGAGTACGCGGCGGGTGACACCCTCGTCGAAGCCGGCGCCCCGGCCGACCACATCTTCCTCGTCGCCCACGGCAAGCTCAACAAGACGGGCACCGGCAAGTACGGCGACGAGACCGTGCTCGGCGTGCTGGCCGACGGGGACTACTTCGGCGAGCAGGTCCCCCTGGAGCCGGACGGCACCTGGGGGTTCACCGTCCGCGCCGTCACGCGCTGCACGGTCCTGGCCCTTCCCCTGCAGGCCTTCCAGGCGCTGGCCGAGCGGTCGGACGCGCTGCGCGAGCACGTCGCGGCGTACGCGTCCCGCCCGGCGCGGCCGCAGAACAAGCGCGGTGAGGCCGACATCGCCATCACCTCGGGCCACATCGGCGAGCCCGCCATCACCGGCACCTTCGTCGACTACGAGCTCTCCCCCCGCGAGTACGAACTGAGCGTCGCCCAGACCGTGCTCCGGGTCCACACCCGCGTCGCCGACCTCTACAACGACCCGATGAGCCAGCTCGAGCAGCAGCTGCGGCTGACGGTCGAGGCGCTGCGCGAGCGCCAGGAGCACGAGATCGTCAACAACCGCGAGTTCGGCCTGCTGCACAACGCGGACATCAGCCAGCGCATCCACACCCGCAGCGGCCCGCCCACCCCCGACGACCTCGACGAACTGCTGGCGCGCCGCCGCAAGACCCAGTTCCTCCTCGCCCACCCGCGCACCATCGCCGCGTTCGGCCGCGAGTGCACCAGCCGGGGTCTGTACCCGCAGTCCATCGACGTCCTGGGCTCCTCGGTGCGCTCGTGGCGCGGAGTGCCGCTGCTGCCCTGCAACAAGATCCCGGTGAGCGAGTCGGGGACGAGCTCGATCCTCGCCATGCGGACCGGCGAGGACAACCAGGGTGTCGTGGGCCTGCACCAGACCGGCATCCCGGACGAGTTCCAGCCGAGCCTCAACGTCCGGTTCATGGGCATCAACGAGCAGGCGATCTCCTCGTACCTGGTGAGCGCCTACTTCTCGGCGGCGATCCTGGTGCCGGACGCCCTGGGCGTCCTGGAAGACGTCGAGATCGGGCGCTAGGAGCGGCAAGCAGGAACAGCAGGCGTCGGCAGCACCGGGCGCCGGGAGCACGGCACGGCGGAATCCCGGTCCGGGTCCCCCTGACAGCGGGGCCCGGACCGGGCGTCGTCACGGCCGTACGCCGCTCACGATGCGCGTCGTGGTGGCCAGGCCGTCGGAGATCGTCGGCGCGATGCTCGTACTCGCGAGGAGAAAGCCGAGCAGGACGCAGACCAGGGCGTTCGACATGCGCAGCGAGCCGCTGCGCATGAACACGACCACCAGGACGAGCAACAACAGGACCACGGAGATCGAAATGGCCATGGCGAACCTCCTCGGCGGAGCGGGTGTCCGTCAGTCTGGCCCACACGGCGCCCCGGCCCGGGGCAGCAGGTGTACTCCATTCAGGTACGAGCGTCGCCGTCCGGGTCGGTGCGCTCGGCAGGCAGGCCGTCCGCCGGGTGCCTAGGCTGGCGGAATGAGCCGCACAGCCGCCGACAGCAGGCCTTCCGCGGAGCGGTCCGCACCGGTTCAGCAGGGCCGGGAGAGCGGGGAGCGCGAGTCCGCGTGGCGGCGGCTGCTGCACCGGGTGCCGAACGGATTTGCGATCTTCTTCGGCGCCCTCGGCCTGTTCTGTGCGATCACTTCCCTGATCATGCCGCTGCGGCGGGCGGCGCTGCCTCTGACGGAGGCGCTGGACACGCTGACCGTCCCCACCGCCCCGAACCTGGCCTACGCCGTCTTCCTGCTGCTCCTCGCGACGGCGATGGCCGCCCGCAAGCGGGTCACCCTCTGGTTCGTCCTCGCCTATCTGACCCTGCTGCTGGTCGCGGACGTCCTGCTGCTGGTGGTGGGTTACTGGGACACGATCCCCTCGCTGGTGCTGTGCGTGGTCGCGATGGCGCTGCTGATCCTGGCCCGCCGGGAGTTCTACGCGGCGTCGCGGCGGGGCGCGTTCCTGCGGGCCTCGCTCGTGCTGGCGGCAGGGCTCGCGGTGGCCATCCTGGTGGGCTGGGGCCTGGTGTCGCTGTTCCCCGGGTCGCTGGAGCCCGGGGGAGGCAACCGGCTGCTGTTCGTCGCCAACAAGGTGTGCGGCGGGCTGGTGAGCGGCCGGCACTTCACCGGCCACCCGCCGCACTGGCTGTACTTCCTGCTCGGGCTGCTCGGCGCGCTGGCGCTGCTCAACGCCGCCATGTCGCTCTTCCGCTCGCAGCGCCTGGAGGCGGCGCTCCACGACGACGAGGAGCCCCGGATCCGCGCCCTGCTGGCCCGCTACGGCGGCCGGGATTCGCTGGGCTACTTCGCGACCCGGCGGGACAAGGCCGTGGTCTTCTCCCCCAGCGGAAAGGCGGCGGTGACCTACCGGGTGGAGGCGGGCGTCTGCCTGGCCTCCGGCGATCCGCTGGGCGATCCGGAGGCGTGGACGCCGGCGATCGACGCGTGGCTGGAGGTCGCGGGCCGCTACGGCTGGCAGCCGGCCGTGATGGGAGCCAGCGAGGCGGGCGCGAAGGCGTACGCGCGCTCGGGCCTGGGCGCGCTCCAGCTCGGTGACGAAGCGATCCTGCAGGTCGCGTCGTTCGACCTGGACGGGCGCGAGATGCGGGTGACGCGGCAGGCCGTCAACCGTGTGGAGCGCACCGGTGCCACCGTCCGCATCCGGCGGCACTCGGCGCTCACCGACGAGGAGATGCGCGAGGTCATCCACCGGGCGGACGCCTGGCGGGACACCGAGACCGAGCGCGGCTTCTCGATGGCGCTGGGGCGGCTCGGCGATCCGGCCGACGGCGACTGCCTGCTGGTGGAGGCGTTCGACAGCGAGGGGACGATGATCGCCCTGCTGTCGTTCGTGCCGTGGGGGCGGGACGGGGTCTCGCTGGATGTGATGCGCCGTGACCGGGCCGCGCCCAACGGCGTCATGGAGTTCATGGTCACCCAGCTGTGCGCGCAGGCCGGCCGGTTCGGCGTCAAACGCATCTCGCTGAACTTCGCGGTGTTCCGCTCCGCGTTCGAGGAGGGTGCGCGGATCGGTGCGGGGCCGGTGCTGCGGCTGTGGCGCAAGCTGCTGCTGTTCTTCTCCAAGTGGTGGCAGCTGGAGGCCCTCTACCGCTCGAACGTGAAGTACAACCCGGAGTGGCACCCGCGCTTCCTCTGCTACGCGGACGCGGGTGCCCTGGCGCGGATCGGGCTCGCCGCCGGCATCGCCGAGGGCTTCGTCGCGGTGCCCAGCCTGGGCCAGCTGTGGAACCGCGGGCGGGCCAGGGGCATCACCAGCCCGGCGTCCACCGCGGGGCTGCCGCCGCTGTCCGAGCTCGGCCTGGAGGCAGGGGCGGAGGAGGCGGGGCGGGACGGGCTCGCGGGCCTGCCGGAGCAGGTGCGGGTGCGGCGGCGGAAGCTGGAGCTGCTGCGGGCGGCGGGCGTGGAGCCGTATCCGGTGGACGCGCACCGTACGCACACCCTCGCCGCGATCCGCGCCGCCCACGCGGGGCTCGAGCCGTCCTCCCGCACGGGCGAGCGGGCGACGGTGACCGGCCGCGTGCTGCTGGTCCGCAACCACGGCGGCGTCGCGTTCGCCGTCCTGCGCGACTGGTCCGGCGACCTGCAGCTGACCTTCACCCGGGAGGACTGCGGCCGGGAAGGACTGCGGCGCTTCGCCACGCACGTCGACCTCGGCGACCACATCGAGGCGGAAGGGGAGATCGGCACCACCGACCGCGGTGAGCTCACCGTCTTCGTCAGCAGCGCCCGGATGACCGCGAAGTGCCTGCGCCCCCTGCCCGACAAGCGGCACGGCCTGAGCGACCCCGAGGCACGGGTGCGCATGCGCTACGTGGACCTGGCCGTCTCGACGGAGGCGCGGCGGACGGTGCGGGCGCGCAGCGCGGCCGTGCAGGCGCTGCGCCAGGGGCTGCTCGACCGCGGCTTCCTGGAGGTGGAGACGCCCATGCTCCAGCAGATCCACGGCGGCGCCAACGCCCGGCCGTTCACCACGCACATCAACGCCTACGACCTCGACCTGTACCTGCGGATCGCGCCGGAGCTCTACCTCAAGCGGCTGTGCGTGGGCGGCATGGAGAAGGTCTTCGAAATGGGCCGCACGTTCCGCAACGAGGGCGTCTCGTACAAGCACAATCCGGAATTCACGATGCTGGAGGCGTACCAGGCGTTCGCGGACTACGACGTGATGCTCGACCTGACGCGCGAGCTGATCCAGGCCGCGGCCGTCGCCGCCCACGGGTCGGCGGTGGCGCTGCGGGCGGACGCCGGGGGCAGGCCGGTCGAGCACGACATCTCGGGGCCGTGGCCGGTGAAGACCGTCTACGGCGCGGTCTCCGAGGCGCTCGGCGAGGAGATCGACGCGGACACCCCGGTGGGGGCGCTGCGGCGGCACTGCGACGCGGCCGGGGTGCCGCACCGGCCGGAGGACGGGCGCGGGGACATCGTGCTGGAGATGTACGAGCGGCTGGTCGAGGAGCGCACGGAGCTGCCCGTCTTCTACAAGGACTTCCCCACCGACGTCTCGCCGCTCACGCGCCCGCACCGCCACGATCCGCGGGTCGCCGAGCGCTGGGACCTGGTGGCCTTCGGCACGGAGCTGGGCACGGCGTACTCGGAGCTGATCGACCCCATCGAGCAGCGGCGCCGGCTGACCGCGCAGTCGCTGCTGGCGGCGGGCGGCGACCCGGAGGCGATGGAGCTGGACGAGGACTTCCTGCGGGCCCTGGAGTACGCGATGCCGCCGACGGGAGGGCTCGGGATCGGGGTGGACCGGCTGGTGATGTTCCTGACGGGGCTGTCGATCCGGGAGACGCTGCCGTTCCCGTTGGTGCGGAGGCGTTGACAGCGGCATACGCATGACAAAGAGAGCAATGAAAGGATCACTTTGAGAAAGCGATAGAATCCTTTATTTGCCTTATAGATCCGCCGTTGTTAGCTTGCGAATATGACCTCCGCACAGCGCACCCGAACCCCGTGGACACCGATGGCGGCGACCGCGCTGCTGTGGGGCTCCGCGTTCACCGCGATCCAGGTGGCGCTGCCGGACTACTCCCCGGCCTCCGTCGCGCTCCTGCGCATGGCCATCACCATCGCCGTCCTCCTGCCGTGCCTGTTCCTCGGGCGCATCGGCCGGCTGCACCGCGGCGACGTGCTGCGCATGGCGGCCTTCGGCCTGACCGGCATGACGGCCTACCAGGTGCTGCTGTGCGCCGGCGAGCAGAGCGTGGACGCGGGCACCGCGGCCATGCTGATCGCCGCGTCCCCGGTCTTCACCACCGTGCTCGGCATGGCCTTCCTGGGCGACCGGCCCGGCGCGCGGGGCCTGGCCGGTCTCGCGGTGGCGCTCACCGGCGCGCTCACCGTCGCCGTCACCTCAGGCGGCGGGAGCGGATCGCTCATGGGCGCGCTCATGGTGCTCGCCGCCGCCGCGACCCAGGCGACGTCCTTCGCCCTGCAGAAGCCGCTGCTCAAGCGGTACTCGGGCGCGGAATGCGTCTTCTACGGCAGCCTGTTCGGCATGGTGCCGCTGCTGCCGCTCGCCCCCGAGGCGGTGGGGCAGATCGCGGCGGCCGACGGCCACCGCACGCTGGCGGTGCTCTGGCTGGGCCTGGGCTGCACCGCGATGGCCTTCTGGACCTGGTCGCGGACCCTGCGGGCCACGACGGCGTCGACGGCGTCGCTGGTGCTGTACGCGGTGCCGGTCGCCGCGCTCGGCCTCGACGCGGCGTTCCTGGGGAACCTGCCGTCGCTCAACGCCGCCGGCGGCGGGCTGCTGGTGCTTGCGGGTGTCGCCGTCGCCACCGTGCGGAGGGCGCCGAAGGCGGCGGAGCCGGAGCGGGTGGAGCCCGCTGCGGCCGAGCGTGAGCTCGTGGACAGCCGACGCTAGTCCGCACGGGGCTCCGCCCCGGACCCCGGCCCTCAAACGCCGGACGGGCTTTCCTTCAACAGCTCGTCCCACCGCACCGTCTCGTCGCACCAGCGGTTCAGCAGCACGCTGTCGTGTCCCACCGCCAGCAGGCCCGCCCCGCTCTCGGCGCGGTAGGTCTCGACCGCCGCCACGAGCGCCGCCGCCGTCGACGCGTCCAGCATCGCCGTCATCTCGTCGCAGATCAGCCAGCGCGGGCGCAGGACGAGGGCACGGGCCAGGCAGGCGCGCTGGAGCTGGCCGTCGCTGACCTCGTGCGGGCGCCGGCCGAGCAGTTCCCGGGAGAGGCCGACGCGTTCGGCGAGGCCGGGGACCGCCGCCGCGGCCTCGTCCCGGCGGCCCGTCGCCCGCAGCGGCTCCGCGATCAGGTCGGCGAGCCGCATGCGCGGGTCCGCGGCGAGGCGCGGCTGCTGGAAAACCACGCCGAAGGCCGTGCGCTGCTCGCGCGGGGCGCGGTGGCGCCAGCCGCGGACGGGGGCGCCGTCGACGACGACGGTCCCGGACTCCGGCCGGTGCAGCAGGGCGGCCACCCGGGCGAGGGTGGACTTGCCGCAGCCGCTGGGGCCGAGCAGGCCGACGGACCGGCCGGCGCCGACCGTCAGCGAGACCTCGCGGACGACGGGCGCGCGCCGGTCGTAGCCGGCGGTGATACGGCTCAGTTCGAGCATGCTGTCGTCTCCTCCGGGTGGTGGCAGGCCACGCCGCCGACCGGCTCCGGGAGCGTCCCGCACCGTGCGGTCGCCCGTGTGCAGCGCGGGGCGAAGGCGCAGCCGCCGGGCAGGTCACCGAGTTCGGGGGGCATGCCCGGGATGGGGGTGAAGGCCCGCTCGGGCAGGGCGTCGAGCAGGGCGCGGGCGTAGGGGTGGCGGGGGCCGGGTGCGCCGAAGAAGGCGGGGGCGTCGGCGATCTCGACGATGCGGCCCGCGTACATGACGGCGACGCGGTCGGCGATGCGCCGGGCCGCCGCGAGGTCGTGGGTGATCATCAGCAGGGCGCGGCCGGTGTCGGCGTGCCGCCGCAGTTCGTCGACCGTGCGGTCGACGAGGTCGCGGTCGAGGCCGGTCGTCGGCTCGTCGGCGAGCAGGAGCGGGGCGTCGCCGACGAGGGCGAGCGCGGTGGCGGCGCGCTGGGCGAGGCCGCCGGAGAGCTGGTGGGGGTGCCGGTCCAGGTGGGTGGCGGGGAAGGCCGCCCGTTCGGCCGCGGCTTCGGCCGCTTCGCGCAGCCCGGCCTTGCGGATGCCCGTCAGCTCCCGGACGGTCTCCTCCAGCTGGGAGCGCACCGTGCGGACGGGGGTGAGGTGTGCGGAGGGGCTCTGCGGGACGAGGCCGATGCGGCGGCCGCGTACGGTGCGGGCGAGGGTGCGCTCGTCGGCGGCCAGGAGGTCGAGGCCGCCCAGGAGGGCCCGGCCGGTGGCCTCGGCGTTGCGGGGCAGCAGGCCGAGCAGGGCGGAGGCCAGGACGGATTTGCCGCAGCCGCTCTCGCCGATGAGGGCGAGGCATTCGCCGGGGAGCAGCTCGAACGAGGCGCCGGTGACGGCGGCGATCTCGCGGCCGCCGCGCATCCGGAACCGTACGGAGAGGCCGTCCACGGACAGCACGGGACTCACAGGCTCAGCTCCGATCGGCGGCGCGGGTTGAGCCGTTCCCGCCACGCGGCCGCAAGGCCCGCCGCGGCCAGCGTGGGGACGATGATGAACAGCCCGGGGAAGAGCGTCGGCCACCAGTCGCCCGCGAGGAGGGAGCCGCGCGCGCTCTGGACCATGTTGCCGAGGCTCGCCTGGTGCGTGGGCAGGCCCAGGCCGAGGAAGGACAGCGCGGACTCGTGCCAGATGGCGTGCGGGATCATCAGCACCGCCGCGAGCCCCGCCTGGGGCAGCACGGCCGGCAGCAGGTGGCGGACGGCCACGCGCCACCGCGACGCGCCGCCGGACACCGCCGCGTCGATGTACGGGCGCGAGCGCAGGGACAGCACCTCGGCGCGGACGATCCGCGCCGTCGACAGCCAGTGCGTGACGACGACGGAGGCGACCACCGGCCAGACGCCGGGGCGGAACATCGTGACGACGAAGATGCCGAGCAGCAGGTGCGGCACGGACGAGAAGAGGTCGACGAGCCGCATCAGCACGCGGTCCGTCCAGCCGCCGAGGGCGCCCGCGACCGCGCCGACCGCCGTGCCGATGACGGTCGCGGCGAGGGCGGCGGCGACGCCGACGAGGAGCGAGACGCGGAGCCCGTAGACGCTGCGCAGCAGCAGGTCGCGGCCCACCTCGTCGGTGCCGAAGGGGTGGGCCCAGGAGGGCGGCTGCAGCTTGGCGGCGAGGTCGACGGCCTGCTGGTCCAGGGGCACGGCGAGCGGGACGGCCAGCACGGTGAGGACGACGACGGCCGTCACGGCGGCGGAGACGCGCGTACGCGTGCGGGGGTCAGCCATCGAAGCCCACCCTCGGGTCGGCCAGCCCGTAGAGCAGGTCGGACAGCAGGTTCCCCACCAGGACGGCCGCCGTCGCGAGGACGGTCAGGGCGGCGAGCAGGGGGAAGTCGACCTTGGTGGCGGCCTCCACGGTCGCGGAGGCGATGCCGGGCCAGCTGAAGACGGTCTCCACCAGCAGGGCGCCCGTGATGAGCTCGGGGACGCGGGAGCCGACGAGGGTGAGGACGGGCAGCAGCCCGGAGCGCAGGGCGTGGCCGAGGAGGACGGTCCGTTCGCGCAGGCCGCGGGCGCGGGCGCCGCGCACGGGGTCCTCGTCCAGCGCGTCGCCGACGCCCTGGCGCACGTAGAGCACGAACCAGGGCAGCTGGGAGACGGCGAGGACCGCCGCGGGCAGGACGACGTGGGAGGCGACCTGGCCGGGCGTGGCGACGTCGCTTCCGGTGTCGGTGAGTCCGCCGGCGGGCAGGGCGCCGAGCTTGAGGGAGAAGAGCCAGACGGCGAGCAGGCCGAGCCAGAAGGGCGGGGCGGCTTCGAGCGCGTACGCCAGGGAGGTCACGGCCCGGTCGAACAGGCCGCCCCGGCGGCGTGCCGCGAGGACGCCGAGCACGGTTCCGGCGGTCACGGCCAGGACGAAGGCGATGCCGCACAGCAGCACGGACCAGCCGATGCGTTCGCCGATGACCTGGGCGACGGGCTGGCGCAGGGCCGCGGAGGTGCCGAGGTCGCCGGTGAGGGCGGAGGTCAGCCAGTCCCACCAGCGGGCGGTGAAGGGCCGGTCGGCGCCGAGGTTGTCGCGCAGCTGATCGAGGACGTCCTGGCGGGCGCCGAGCCCGGCGCTGCCGGCGTAGGCCTTGGCGGGGTCGAAGGGCGAGGCCGCGGCGATCGCGAAGACACCGAAGGTGACGGCGGCGAGCACGGGGACGGCGGTCAGCAGCCGCCGTCCGGCCATGCGTGCCATGGGCCCCCACGGGAGCCCGGGGGCGGCGCGGGTCACTTCTTCGGCTGCCAGTCCTCGACGTTCCACCAGGGCCCGGCGCCGAGGCCGTGGTCGTGCGGCTCGACCTGGGTCGAGAGGTCCTTCCAGCGGTCGCTCATCACGTAGAGGTGGTCGACGTGGGTGAGGAAGGTGTAGCCGGGGTTGTCGGCGAGGCCGCGCTGGACCTTGTCGTAGGCGGCCTTGCGGGAGGCCTTGTCGCCGCTGCGGCGGCCTTCCTCGAGCGCCTTGTCGACGTCGGCGTTGCTGTAGGCGGCCATGTTGTTGAAGCCGTCGAGGGCGAGGGAGGAGTGCAGCAGGTTGTAGAGGTCGAAGTCGGGGTCGGCGGGGTTGCCGCCGCCGGCGAGGACCGCGTCCTCCTTCATCCGCGGCTCGATGACCTCCCAGGTGCCGCTCTGCACCTTGGCCTCGATGCCGGCCTTCTTGGCGTCGGAGGCGAAGGCGAGGGCGTGCTCCTCGCGGAGCTTGTCGCCGGCGGGGAACCAGAGGGTGAAGGAGGCACGCTGTCCGTCCTTCTCGCGGATGCCGTCGCCGCCGGGCTTCCAGCCCGCGTCGTCCAGGAGCTGCTGGGCCTTGCCGAGGTCGTGCGGGCGCTCGGTGCCCTTGGCGAACCAGTCGCTGTCGGTGGGGACGGGGCCGTGGCCGGCCCGGCCGGCGCCTTCGAGGAGCTTGTCGACCATGGCCTTGCGGTCGACGGCGAGGTCGAGGGCGCGGCGCACGGCGAGGTCGCCGGTGACCTTGTTCGCGGTGGGGAGGGTGACGCCGCGGAAGTCGGTGGTCTTCGCGGTGATGGTCACCTTGCCCTTGTCGCCCTTGAAGCCCCTGGCCAGGTTGGGCGGCAGGATGGCGCCGTCGAGGTCGCCGGAGCGCAGCCGCGTGGCGCGCACGTCGTCGTCCTTGATGATCGCCATGGTGAGCTTCTTGACCTCGGGCTCGCCGCCCCAGTAGCCGGGGTTGGCCTTGAAGGTCAGCTTCTCGCCCTTGCTCCAGCCGGTGAGGACGTAGGGGCCGGTGCCTATGGGGGCGGTGTTGAAGGAGCCGGTGTTGACGTCCTGGCCCTTGGCCGCGTGCTCGGGGACGATCGGCAGGACGGTGCGCTCGGCGAAGGGCGCGTAGGGGTACTTGAGCGCGAAGACGACGGTGTCGTCGGACTCGGCGGTGACCTTCTCGACGGCGTCGAGCTCGCCCTTGGCGGCGTTGTTGGTCTTCTCGTCGAGGATGGTCCGGTAGGTGAAGACCACGTCCTTGGCCGAGAAGGGCTTGCCGTCGCTGAACTTCACGCCGTGGCGGAGCTTGAAGGTGTACGTGCGCCCGTCGTCGCTGACCTTCGGGAGGGCGTCGGCCAGGGCGGGGCGGAGCTTCATCTCCGCGTCGCGCCGGAGCAGGCCGTCGAAGATCTTGGAGTTGCCGTCCTTGCCGTAGCCGAGGAGGGGGCTGAGGGTCTCGGGCTCGTTGGCGAGGCCGACGACCAGGGAGTCCTTGGGCCCCTCGGAGCCGCCGCCCGGTGTCGAGCAGGCCGCCGCGCCTGCCGCGAGAACGCCTGCCATGGCCGTGGCGGCCACTCCCCGTACGGACCGGGCCGTCATGCCCCACACCCCTGCTCAAGATCTGTCGACATATTGCTATTGCGAATCACTCGCAATTAAACAGCATGCGGGGGAACGGCTCGGGGGCGGGTCGGTCGAGCGCAGCTCAAGGCAAGGAGGGGCCCGGCATGCGAGGCGCGGGAAGCCGGTACACCGGGTCCGGAAAAGCAGACAGGCCGCTTCGCCGGCGGCCGGAGAAGCTCACAGGAAATGCAGGGACCGGATCTTCCCCTTGACCTCATCGACCAGGCCGAGCGTGGCATCGCCGTTATCTCCCGCAGCCATGACCTGCTGGTGGAAGCTCCGGTCACCTATGAAGAGGTGCAGGAACAGGTTCACCACCCGAAGTGCCCTCTCCATCCAGCCGGGCACGGCACGAAGCGCGACGCATGTCAAGAACGGGGAGCCCGGCGGGGGCGGAGCGCCCGGCTACGACACCACGTCCTTGCCCCGGAAGTGGCGGAACGCCAGGGCGAACAGCACCAGGGCGTACGCCACCGACACCGCCGTCCCCTTGATCATCCCGCCCCACTCCAGCCGCGGCTGCAGCGCGTCCGCCCACGCGAACTGCCAGTGCGCCGGCAGGAAGTCCCGCCAGTGGCCCAGCGCCGTCACGGCGTCCAGGACGTTGCCGACGATCGTCAGGCCGACCGCGCCGCCCACCGCGCCCAGCGGCGCGTCCGTGACCGTCGACAGCCAGAACGCGAGCCCGGCCGTCACCAGCTGACCGACGAAGACGAAGGCCACGACGATCGCGAGCCGTCCCACGGCGGTGGTGCCCGGCAGCGAGCCGCCCGTCGGGATCTGCAGCGGCCCCCAGCCGTACGCGGCCGTGCCCGCCGCCAGTGCCACCACCGGCAGCAGCACCATGGCCGCCGCGCTGAACGCGAGCGCCACCGTCAGCTTGCTGACCAGCAGCCGGGTCCGCGGCACGGGCGCCGCCAGCAGGTAGCGCAGTGAGGACCAGCCGGCCTCGGACGCCACCGTGTCGCCGCAGAACAGCGCGACCGGCACCACGAGCAGGAAGCCCGCCGAGACGAACAGGCACGTCGCGGTGAAGTTCACCCCGGACGCCGTGGCGGTGTCGATGAGCGTCACCCGCCCGTTCCGCCCGCTCGGCTGCCCTCCGATCGCGAACGCCGCGATCAGCACGAACGGCAGGACCGCGAGCACCGCCCCGACCACCAGCGTCCGGCGCCGCCGCAGCTGCCGCATCGCCTCGACGCGCAGCGGCAGGGTGTGCCGCGCCCGGTAGCCGGGAGCGGACCCGGCCGCCTTTTCCACGTGCCCCACTGCGCTCACGACGGGCCTCCGATCAGGGTCAGGAACGCGTCCTCCAGGCGGCGGTGCGGACCCACGCCCGCCACCGGGATCTCCAGCCGGACCAGCTCGGCCACCAGCTGCGCGGCGCTTGCGCCGTCCAGCCGGACCAGCAGGCCCTCCTCGGCCCGTACCGCCGAGGTCACTCCCGGCAGCGCGGCCACCTTGTCGGCCGTCACCTCCGACACCTCGCCCTCGATGCCGACCAGCAGCGTGTCGCCCGAGCCGACGATGTCCCCGACCGGGCCGGCGGTCACCAGCCGGCCCCGGTCCATGACCACCAGGTGCGTGCAGCTCTGTTCGACCTCGGAGAGGAGGTGGCTGGAGACGATCACGGTCCGGCCGGCGGCCGCGTAGCGGATCATCACCTCGCGCATCTCCCGGATCTGCGGCGGGTCCAGGCCATTGGTCGGCTCGTCCAGGATCAGCAGGTCCGGCAGTCCCAGCATGGCCTGGGCGATGGCGAGCCGCTGCCGCATGCCCTGCGAGTACGTGCGCACGGCGCGCTCCAGCGCCGGGCCCAGCCCCGCGATCTCCAGGGCCTCCTCGATGTGCGCGTCCCCGGCCGGCCGGCCCGTCGCCTGCCAGTACAGGTCGAGGTTGGCGCGGCCGGACAGGTGCGGCAGGAAGCCCGCGCCCTCCACGAACGCCCCGACCCGCGACAGCACGGGCGCACCCGGCCGCACCGCGTGCCCGAAGACGCGCACCTCGCCCGCGTCGGGGCGGATGAGCCCCATGAGCATCCGCAGCGTCGTGGTCTTGCCCGCGCCGTTCGGCCCCAGCAGGCCGAGGACCTGCCCGCGTTCGACCCGGAAGGACAGCTCCCGCACGGCGTACCGGTCGGCGGACTTGGCGTACCGCTTGCTCAGACCGGTGATCTGCAGCGGCACTCCGGCGAGGTCCGGGTCCGGCTCCGGCGCGCTCACCCGCCGCCGGCCCGTCAGCAGCACGGCGGCCGCGACGAGCACACCGCCCAGCGGCAGGCCCCACGTCCACCAGGGCAGCGCGGCCGAAGCCGTCCGCACGTCGGGCGCCGTCGGCACGCTCAGCCCGCCCTCCAGGGAGACGGCGTACGTGGCGGGCGCGGCCGGCGAGGCGTAGCCGAGGTCGGTCGAGGCGATCACGAGCCGCATCCGGTGGCCGGATTCGAAGGTGTGGTCGATCGCCGGAAGCTTCAGCTCCACCGTCCGCCCGCCCTTGGCGTCCTCGACCCGCACCGGCGCGACGAGCTGGGCGGGCAGCACCTGCTGCCCGTTCGGGCCGACGTCGTAGAGCTTGGCGAACAGCACCGCTTCGCCCGTGTCGGAGGCGACCTTCACCTTCACCGCCGGGGAGCCCGTCACCCGGACGCCCTCGGTGAGGCGCGCCGACTCGAACCGGGCGTGCTGCCCGGGGAAGTCGAGCGACAGACCCAGCCCGAACCCGGACAGCTGCGACACCGCGCCCCCGACCCCGGGGACGGCGGAGATCGCCGGGGGCGCGGCCCCCGGCGGGTTGGCGAAGGACTGCTTCCGCCCGGACAGCGCGACCGTCTCCGGGTCGTGGCGCAGCCCCGGATAGCTGCTGCCGCTCGCACCGCGCAGCTGCGCCTTGCCGTCGGTGGTGTCGATGCCGCCCGTCCTGCTGACCCGGAAGGCAGGTCCGGTGGACGTGCTGTCGTCGTCCTTGAGGTAACGGTCGAACCACGCGCGCGTGCGCAGCGCCGTCCGGTCGGCCTCGCCGAAGCCGGAGTCGTGGCCCCCCGCGACCCAGTCGACCGCGACGGGCGCGCCGTTGCGGCCGATCGCCTGCGCCGCCGCGTCGGACTGGTCCAGCGGGAAGAGCGAGTCGGTCTGGCCCTGGACGAGCAGCGCGGGCACCTTGATGCGGCCGGCGACCGCGGCGGGGCTGCGGCGCTCCAGCAGCTCCCGGGCCTGCGCGTCGGGCTTGCCGGCCACGGCCACCCGCTCGTACATCTCGCACAGCTGCTTCTCGAACCGCCCGCAGCCGAGCGGCGCGGAGGGGGCCGCGGGTGCGCTGCGCGGGGCCGCGCCCGCCTTGCCCGCCGCGCGCCCCGGCGCGGTGGTCCCCGGCGCCGCGGCGGAGCCGGAGGTGAAGAAGATCCCGGCCCAGAGTTTCTTGAACACCCCCTCCGGGAAGAGGGCGTCGGCGAGGTTCCAGTACGTGACCTGCGGGGCGATCGCGTCGACGCGCTTGTCGTGACCGGCCGCCAGCAGCGCGACAGCGCCGCCGTACGAGCCGCCCGCTATGCCCACCCTGGGGTCCTTGTCCCCGTCCAGCTCGACCTCGGGGCGCGCGGCGAGCCAGTCGATCAGCCGGCTCACGTCGGCGACCTCGCGGTTCGGGTCGTTGAGCCCGATCCGGCCCGTGGAGCGCCCGAAGCCGCGCGCGGACCAGGTGAGCACCGCGTAGCCGGAGCGCGCCAGGTCCTCGGCCTGGCCGCGCAGGTCGTCCTTGCTGCCGCCGAAGCCGTGCGCGAGCAGGACGGCCGGCCTGCGGCCCTCCCCGCCCGCGGTGAAGAACGACGTGTCGATCCGCACCGGACCGCTCGCCCCCGGCGCCTCCGGCACCGTCATGAAGCGGTCCTCGCGGTGCACGGGCGGATCGCCCCCGGCCCCGGAGGCCACGGCCCAGGTGCCGCCGCCGGCGAGCACGACGGCCGCGGCGGCGGTGGCGACGAGCCGTCGCCCGCGCGGACGGGGAAAACGCAGCTTCATGCCCGCATGCTAAGCGGAGACCTCGTCCGGCTGGGGCGCGGGCCGGATTCACCGCCCGGCGGCCGGGTCGTGGTCGCGCCGGATTCACTGCCCGGCGGCCGCCTCCGTCTCCTCCGCCATGGCGGCCAGCTTGGTGACCGTGTTCCAGTTCCGCCCGGTGCCCGCCGTGCCCAGGCGCCGCTCCGTGAGCACCTTCGAGAGCTTCGCGTCCCGGATCCCCTCCGCGTAGTACACGTACAGCTCGCGCCCGGCCAGGACGAACTCCTCCGGCGCGTACGCCGCCGGGTCCAGGTCCGCGACGGCCGCCGGGTCGGCGGGCGCGGCCAGGAACGTCACCACGAACCGCGCGGGGTCGACCTCCCGTCCGGCGAACGGATCGGCGTCAACGACGCGGCGCATGTCACCCGCGTCCCGCACCATGCACGCCACCGGGAAGCCCAGCTCGCGCTCGATCGCCTGCTCGAGCCCGCGGGCCAGCTCCTCCGCGCCCGAGCCCGGGTGGGTGAACACGGCGTTGCCGCTGTTGAGGTGCGTACGGACGGAGCCGCAGCCCATGCCGGACAGCAGCTCCCGCAGGGTCCGCATGGGAACACGCTTCTTGCCGCCCACATTGATACCGCGCAGCAGCGCCACGTACGTTGTCACACCCCCACCGTAGTGTGGACGGACATCACCGAGGGTGAGGGGGCGTCACATGGTGCGCAAGGCCCGCACGCGCGGGGTACTGGCGGTGCTCACGCTGATCCTGACTCTGCTGGGGATGCAGATCCCCGGCCCCGGCGGCGCGGGTACGGCCCGCGCCGCGGACAATCCGGCCGAAGTCGTCCAGGAAGTACGGATCGACGACCGGACGCTCGACGTGGCCGTCCGGTCGCCCCGGATCGACGGGCTGACGCACACCAGATGGGTACGGCTGCTGCTCCCCGCCGGCTGGGACCGTGACGCGCAGCGCACGTGGCCCACCCTGTGGCTGCTGCACGGCGGCGGCGGAAACCACAAGGACTGGACCGGCAACACGCACGTCGAGGAGCTCGCCGCCGGGCGGGACGTCATCGTCGTCATGCCGGAGACCAGCGCCTGCAGCGGCTACAGCGACTGGTGGAACTACGGCAAGGGCGGTGCTCCCGCCTGGGAGACCTATCTGCTCGGCGAGCTCAGGCCGCTCCTGGAGCGCACCTACCGCGCCGGTACGGACCGGGCGGCCGTCGCGGGCCTGTCCATGGGCGGCCAGGGCGCGCTGAAGTTCGCCGCCGCGCACCCGGGCATGTTCAAGGCGGCCGCCTCCTACAGCGGCGGCGTCAACATGCTGTACAAGTCGCCCGACGGCGGCTTCAGCGGACCCGACGCGGTCAAGCTCGGCGGCATCTCCTGCCTCGCCGACTGGAAGCGCGTGTGGGGGGAGCCCGGCCATCCCTTCGACACCGACGACCCCGCCGACGTGCGCCAGCGGAGCATCTGGGAGCGCCACAGCCCACTCCACCAGGCCGCTTCCCTCGCCGGAACACCCCTCTACGTTTCCTACGGAAACGGCACGGACAGCGGGACGGGCTGGCAGTGGGGCGGACCACCGCCCTCCCCGGCCCGCTGCACCGATCCGGCAGCACACGGCGACGAGGCCGTCGAACGCGCGATCTTCGGCATGAACGGGCAGCTCCGGGCCCGCCTCGCCGAACTCCGCATCCCGGCCACGGTGTGCGCCTCCGAAGGCACCCACACATGGCCGTACTGGGAGCGGGAGCTCGTCGCCTCCTTCCCGATGCTGATGGGCGCCGTAGGCGCCTAGCCGCGCCGCTCCAGCCGCAGGGTGAGGATCTGGAACGGCCGCAGTGCCAGCGGGACGACGTCGCCGTCCGTCGCCGCCGTGGCCCGCGGCCGCTCCAGCAGGTCGCACACGGAGGCCGAGGCCAGGGGGAAACCCGCCTTCAGGAGGGCCCGGGCCCGGCCGCCCAGGGACTCGTACAGGCGGACGACGACGTCCCCGCTTCCGTCGTCCGCGAGCTTGACCGCGGAGACGACGACCGCCTCGTCGTCGACGTGCACCAGAGGCCGTACATCCGAGCTTCCCGGCACCCGCCGCTCCGGCAGGTTGATGCGGTGGCCCTCGCGGACGGCGTCGCCGATCGACGCGTTCGGCACCAGCGCGTACCGGAAGCGGTGCACCCCCTGGTCGGTGCGCGGGTCCGGGAAGCGCGGGGCCCGCAGGAGGGACAGCCGGACCGTCGTGGTCGTGCCCGTGTCCTCCGGGCGGACCGTCCGCGTCACGTCGTAGCCGTACGTCGCGTCGTTGACGACCGCCACGCCCCAGCCCGGCTCCTCCAGGTGCACGAAGCGGTGCGCGCACGCCTCGAACTTGGCGGCGTCCCAGCTGGTGTTGGTGTGCGTGGGCCGGTACAGGTGCCCGAACTGGGTCTCCGCCGCCGTACGGTCGGCGTGCAGGTCGAGCGGGAAGGCCGCCTTGAGGAACTTCTCCGTCTCGTGCCAGTCGACCTCCGTCCCGACGTCCAGGCGCCGTGCGTCCGCGGGGAGGGAGATCCGCTGCTCGACGCGCGAGGATCCGAAGGCGCGCACCACGCGCACCGCCGTCCCGTCGTCCGCGAGCTCCACCGACTCGGCGTCCGTCAGGTCGGTCACCGTGTTGCGGTAGAAGTGGTCCACGTCCCAGGCGTCCCACATGTTCGGGAAGTCCTGGTGCAGTTGCAGCAGATTGGCCGCCGCTCCCGGCGCGATCGTCTCCCGCTCCGCCTCGCGGTCGTACACCGACACCACGAGCCCGCGCCGGTCGACCTCGGCCCGCAGCCAGGTGTTCTCCAGGACGAATCCGCCGCCCTCGCGCTGCCGGACCGCCTGCGGTACGGGTGCGGAGGAACCGCCGTGTACGGCGGCCCGCGCGGGAACACCGCCCCGCCCGTGCGGCGCCGCGTTGAACACCACCGTCCCGCCGCCCGCACCGTCGCCCGCCAGCGCCGCCAGCGCACCCGCGACGATCTCCTCCAGCTCCGCCGCCACCGCCGCGTACGTCGCCGCCGCCTCCCGGTGCACCCACGCGATCGAGGTGCCCGGCAGGATGTCGTGGAACTGGTGCAGCAGCACCGTCTTCCAGATCCGGTCCAGCGCCTCGTACGGATACGGGAAGCCCGTCCGCACGGCCGCCGTCGCCGCCCACAGCTCCGCCTCGTACAGCAGGTGCTCGCTGCGCCGGTTGCCCTGCTTGGTGCGGGCCTGGCTGGTCAGGGTCGCCCGGTGCAGCTCCAGGTACAGCTCGCCCACCCACACCGGCGCGTCGCCGTACTCCGCGTGCGCCTTCTCGAAGAACGCCGAGGGCTTCTCGAAGACCACCCGCGCCGAGCCCTCCAGGTCCGCCAGCCGCTTCGCCCGCGCCAGCATCTCGCGCGTGGTGCCGCCGCCCCCGTCGCCCCACCCCGTCGGCGCGAGCGAGCGGGTGGCCCCGCCCTTCTCCTGGAAGTTGCGAACGGCGTGCGCGAGCTCCCGGCCCGAGAGCTGGGCGTTGTAGGTGTCGATCGGCGGGAAGTGGGTGAAGACGCGGGTGCCGTCCAGGCCCTCCCACCAGAACGTGTGGTGCGGGAACTTGTTCGCCTGGCTCCAGGAGATCTTCTGCGTCAGGAACCACTTGGCCCCTGCCAGCCTCACCAGCTGCGGCAGTGCGGCGGAGTAGCCGAAGGAGTCCGGCAGCCACACCTCCTCCGTCTCGATACCGAACTCCTCCAGGAAGAAGCGCTTGCCGTGCACGAACTGCCGGGCCAGCGCCTCCGACCCCGGCATGTTCGTGTCCGACTCCACCCACATGCCGCCCACCGGCACGAACCGGCCGTCCGCGACGGCCTTCTTCACGCGCGCGTACACCTCCGGCCGGTGCTCCTTGATCCACGCGAACTGCTGGGCCTGCGACATGGCGTAGACGAACTCCGGCTCGTCCTCCAGCAGCGCGGTCATGTTCGAGGTCGTGCGGGCGACCTTGCGCACCGTCTCGCGGAGCGGCCACAGCCACGCCGAGTCGATGTGCGCGTGGCCCACCGCGCTGATCCGGTGCGCGGAGGCGTGCGCGGGGGCGGACAGGACGGCCGTGAGCCGCTCGCGCGCCGCGGCCGCCGTACCGCCGACGTCCTGCAGGTCGACCGCGTCCAGCGCGCGCTCGACCGCCCGCAGGATCTCCCAGCGGCGCGGCGACTCCACCGGCAGCCCGGTCATCAGCCCCTCCAGCACCTCCAGGTCCTGGACCAGCTCCCACACCGTCCGGTCGAGGACCGCGAGGTCCATGCGCGCCAGCCGGTAGCGCGGCTCGCCGTCCGCCGTCTCCCGGTCGCCCTGTTCGGTCGGCACGAAGGGGTGGTAGTCGAGGATGACGGGGTTGGACGACGCCTCGACGTGCAGCAGCACCTCCTCGCCGCCCACAGCCCGGTCGGCGATCCTGACCCACTGGTTGCGCGGGTTCAGGCCCTTCACGGGCGAGCCGTCCGGCCGGTAGATGAGCCCCTCGCACTGGAAGCCCGGCATGTTCTCGTCGAACCCCAGGTCGAGCAGCGCCTCGACCGTACGGCCCGCCCAGTGCCGCGGCACGCTGCCCGCGACGGTGAACCAGCTCGTGCCCCACGGCGGCCCCCACGCCGCGCCGGCCTCGATCGGCACGCCCCCGGCGGCGATCCCCTCGGCCACCGGGACGGGCTCGCCGGGCGCGTTCCAGACGGTGACGGACAGCGGCACCGACTCGGGGTACACGGCCGGCCGGATACGCTCGTCCAGCACGCGCTTCAGCCGGGCTTCGGTGATGGTGCGGTCGTTGTGCATCAGGTCGGATTCCTTACCAGCGAAAGGTGACGGGAGCGGGGGCGGAGGCGGTGTACAGCTCGTCCACGGCGCGCACCTCGATGCGCGTGGCCGCCTCGCCGTCCGTACGACGCAGCGCCGGGACGTAGTAGGCATGCCCGCAGGTGCCGCCGAGGAAGCGGAAGCGCCCGCCGGGCAGGGCCTGGCGCACCTCGTACTGGCGTACGGGGGCGGTGCGGTGGCCGCTTCCGGCGGGGGCTCCCCAGGCCAGACGCAGCTCGGCCGTGCCGTCGGCGCCCACCCGTGCCGCGGTGACCGCGGGGTGCGCCGGCCGGGCGGGCGCCGCCGGGGCGGTGGCGCGCACGGCCAGCCCGCCCAGGCGCCAGCGGACCGCACCGCCGTCCGCGGCGGTGAGCCGGATGCCGAGCGAGCGGATCGTCCGCCCCTTGCGGCCGCGGAGTCTCGCCCCGGCCCGTACGGTGACCGTGGTCCAGCCGCGGCCGCCCGCGCGGAACGTGCCGGCCGGCAGGAAGGCGTACGGCTCGTCGTCCACGGCGACCGCCAGCTCGACGCGGACCGCCGCCGAGCCGGGGTCCGTGCGCTGGGCCAGCTCGACGACCGTGGAGTCCGGGAACGGCAGCCGTGCCGCGTACAGCTCGACCGTCGCCGCCCCGGCGAGCCTGCCGCCGACGAGCAGGCTGCTGCCGCCCCGCCAGGCGTCGGCGAAGTCGAAACCGACCTCCGGCCGCGGGCCTTCCGTGCGGACCGTCCAGCGCCTGCCGGGCAGCCGGTCCTGCAGCCCCAGGTGGTTCCACGCGGTGTCGCCCGTCCGCCGGCCCTTCTCGTACCAGCCCAGGCCGTGCCCGGTGTTGAAGGTCGTGGCGAACGGGAGCGCGGTGAGCGTGGACCGGTCCGCCACCGACGCGGCCGGTGGCCGCCACGGGCCCGTCTCCGGCGCGGACGGGTCGAGGCCCTGCCCGGACCAGAAGCGGTCGTCGCGCGCGTGGAAGGCGGCCGGGCCGCGCCCTCCGGCGGGCAGGCTCTTCCACGTCCACTCGGGGCGGTAGAAGCCGTAGGAGGTGACGTGCGGGCCGGCCGCCGGGACGACCGCGTCCCAGTCCACCGGCGTGTCCCAGCCGCGGGCCTCCACGTCGATCCCCGCCCACAGGCCGTACGGGCTGCGCCCCAGCCGGCGCGCGAGGGCGGCGGAGGAGACGAGCCCGGAGCGGTCCCAGTTGAAGTTCAGGAACATCGAGCCGGCCGCCTGGAAGAAGGGGGCGTTGTGCTCGTTGAGCCGGTTCTGCCAGTCGATGCCGCCGGAGACGGCCATCGCGTCGTACCAGATGACCCGCATGCCCTCGCCCTCGCCGTGCCCCTGCAGGTATGCGATGAAGTCGCGCATGTCCGCGCCGAGCCGCGCATCGCCCCCGTCCGTCTCGGCGTTGACGAACCAGCCGTCGAAGCCGTACGCCCGGGCCACCCGGATCAGCCGGTCGGCCAGCGGGAAGCCGCCGTCCGGTCCGCGCCGCACCAGGTCCCGTGTCCACCGCAGCTGTCCTCCGTAGGCCGCGGGCGGCAGGAACACCGTGCCGAGGACGGGCACGCCGTTGCGGTGGGCGGCGTCCACGACCGGCGCGTTGGGCGCCAGGATCAGCCCCTCGCCCGAGGAACCGCCCCAGAAGACCAGTTCGTCGAGGTAGGCCCAGTTGGTGAGGGCGTAGTAGTCGGCGGTCGGCGCGCCCTGCGAGGGGTTCCCCGAGGTGGTGGCGAAGGCGGCGAGCGCGCAGACGCGGGCCTGCCCGGCGCGGGCGGTGCCGTTGGGCGGTGGCGGAGCGAAACGGGCGGCGAGCGGCACGGCCGCCCGGTTGAACGGCAGGTCGGGGTCCTTCTCCGGCTCCCAGGAGGCGAGGCTCCGCCAGACCACCCCCGGCTCGGGCGTACCGGCCGGCAGGCTGTCGGGGAACCAGTAGGCGGCGTACGGCTGGAGGGCGGGAGCAGGGGCAGGGGCCGGGGCGGGGGCCGCCGTCCCCCGCCCGCCGGACAGGGCGACGGCCGCGAGGCCGCCGGCGCCGGCGGCGAGGGCTCTTCGGCGCGTGATGTTCATGGTGGCTCCTCCAGAATTCAAGCCCGTCCGGCGTTCGAGGACCGGGGTCCGGGGTCCGGGGCGGAACCCCGTTCATGTGGCGGGGGTGCAGCCTTAGGGCACCTGATCGACCGCGATCACTTCCGTGACGCCCCGCGCGGCCAGATGCGCAGCGTCATCGGCCCGCTGGGCCAGCACCACCGCCGGCCGCCCCCCGCCGGAGGCGACCCGCATCCACGCCTCGAAGAACGCACCCCCCGGCGCGCACACCGCCCGCCCCGGCGCGTCCTCGACGTCCCCCGCGTCCAGGACCAGGGCGGTCCGCCGCGGCGCGGGCGACAGGGGCGGCCCGGGCGGGGCGGGGGACCCGGGCGCCCCGGACAGCCCGGACGACCCGCCTCTCCCGTGTTCCCGGGCGAGGCGTGCGAACGCCTCCCCGGCGGGCTTGACCTCGCGGTCGTTGGTGAGCAGCCCCAGCCCGTACTCCAGCTCGGGGAAGTCGGCCAGCGCCCGGTCGACGTCGTGGGAGCACCACCAGGTCACCCCCCACACGCCGGGGCAGTCCAGGACGTGGCGGACGGTCGCCTCGGTGAAGGCGGCGGCGCGGCCGGGCGGAACGTGCGGGGCGGGCGCCCCCACCTCCTGCAGCCAGACGGGGCGCGTCGCGTCGTCCGCCCACGCCTTCGAGAGCTCGACGAGGTAGGCGGCGTGGCGCTCGGCGACGTCACCGGGCCCGTGCCGCTGCGCGGTGCCGTTGAACACCCAGGAGTGCACGGCGGTCATGGCGCCCAGCCGTGCCGAGTGCGCCGGGGTGAAGGGGTGTGCTCCGTCGTGGAAGGCGGCGTCGTACGAGGCGTGCAGATGCGTCCTGCCCGGGGCCCCTTCCTCGCACGCGGCGAGCATGCGCCGCAGCCAGCCGCCGGCGTCGCGGGGCCGGATCCGGTCGGGGTCGGGGTGGGGCGGCCCGGAGAACTGGTTGACCTCGTTGCCGACGGTCATGCCGAGGAAGTGGGGCCGGTCGGCGAGGGCGGCGGCCAGTTCGGTGAGGAGGCGGGCCTGGGCGTCGACGACGTCGGGGTCGGTGAAGAGGTTGCGGCGGTGCCAGGTGGTGGTCCAGGAGGGGATGAAGTCGAAGCTGGACAGGTGGCCCTGGAGGCCGTCGACGTTGACGTCGAGCCCGCGTTCCCCGGCCGCGTCCACCAGCTGGACGAGCTGCTCGACGGCGCGCGGGCGGATCAGGGTGCGGTTGGGCTGGAAGAGGGGCCAGAGGGGGAAGACGCGGATGTGGTCGAGGCCGAGCGCGGCCACGGAGTCCAGGTCGGCGCGGACGTCGTCCAGGTCGAAGTCGAGCCAGTGGTGGAACCAGCCGCGGGCCGGGGTGTAGTTGACGCCGAAGCGCATGGGGCGCGGGTGTCCCTTCTGTGGGTGCCCCTCGGGGCGGTGGCGGCGGCAGGGAAGGCGGGGCGGGCGGTCAGCCCTTGACGGCGCCCTCCCCGACGCCGCGGAAGAAGTACCGCTGGAGGCAGACGAACATCACGACGAGCGGGGCGACGGCGATGACGGTGCCGGCGGCGACGAGCCGCGGGTCCTGCTGGAAGGTGCCGTGCAGGTAGTTCAGGCCTACGGTCAGGGTGAAGCGGTCGGGGTCGGACAGCACGATCAGCGGCCACAGGAAGTCGTCCCACGCCCCCATGAACGAGAAGATCGCGACGACGGCGAGCGTCCCCTTCACCGAGGGCAGTGCGATGCGGACGAAGCGCTGCCAGACGTTCGCCCCGTCGATGACGGCCGCCTCCTCGGTCTCGTAGGGCAGGGCGGCGAAGGCGTTGCGCATCAGCAGCACGTTGAGCGCGCCGACGGCCCCGGGCAGGACGACGGCGACGAGCGTGTTGTTGAGCTCCAGGTCGCGCATCATCGTGAACTGGGCGATGACGACGGACTCCAGGGGCACCAGCACGGCCGCGACGAAGGCCAGCCCCGCCGCCCGGCGGCCGCGGAAGCGCAGCCGGGCCAGGGCGTAGCCGGCCATGGAGGCGCCGGCCAGGTTGGTGAGCACGTTCGCGGCGGCGACCTTGAGGGAGTTCAGGGCGTAGCCCCACACGGGGACGATGTCCGCGACCTGGGCGTAGTTGTGGCCGGTCGGATGCGCCGGCAGGAAGCGCGGAGGGGAGGTGTAGATGTCCTCGGTGGTGCCCTTGAGGGAGGTCGAGAGCTGCCAGAGGAACGGGCCGACGGTGAGGGCCAGGACGGCGAGGAGCAGCACGTAGCGCACGGCCTTCTCCCAGGGCGTGGCGCGGTTCATGCCCGCCCGCCCTTCGGGTCCGGTCCGCCTTGCCGATGCGGCAGGTCCTGCCCGTCCTGCGAGTCCTGTCCGTCCCTCCGGTCGGCGCGCAGGACGAGCAGCATCAGCACCAGGGCGACGGCGAAGACGATCAGGGAGATCGCGGAGGAGTAGCCGACGCGCCCGTTGAGCCCCGTGCCGGTCCGCTGGAGGAGCATGACGAGGGTGGTGTCCTGCCCGGCCGGCCCGCCGGTGGGCCCCGCCAGCAGGTAGACCTCGGAGAAGACCTTGAAGGCGGCGACCGACGACAGGGCGCCGACCAGCACCATCGTGGAGCGCACGGCGGGCACGGTGACGGCCGTGAAGCGGCGCAGCGCACCGGCCCCGTCGACGGCGGCCGCCTCGTGGAGCTCGCGCGGCACGTTCGCCAGCGCCGCCAGATAGATGATCATGTAGTAGCCGAGGCCCTTCCAGACCGTCAGTGCCATCGCGCTGAACAGCAGCAGCCACTCGTCGCCGAGGAAGGAGACCGGTCCGGCCCCGAGGACGCGCAGGACGGCGTTGACCAGGCCGCGGTCGTCGAGCATCCACTCCCAGATCAGGGCCACCACGACGACGGAGGCCACGACCGGGGTGTAGAAGGCGGACCGGAAGAACGCGACGCCCGGGATCCGCTTTTGCACCAGGAGCGCGAGGAGCAGCGGCAGCAGCACGGTGAAGGGCACGACGAGGACGACGTAGAGGCCGCTGTTGCGCAGGGCCACCCAGAACTGCTCGTCCTGCAGCAGTTCCCGGAAGTTGCGCAGCCCCACCCAGCTGCCGGGGGTCAGCGTGCGGGCGTCCGTGAACGCCTTGTGGAGCGTGGTGAGGAAGGGGTAGAGGTTGAAGGCGGCGACGGTCCCGAGGCCGGGCAGCAGGAAGAGCCAGGGGCTGGCCGCCCGGTGCGTACGCACCCGCTTCATGCCCGTCAGCCCTGCTTGAGCAGCTTGTTGCTCTGCGCGACGGCGTCGTCCAGAGCCTGCCGCGGCGATTTCTTTCCCTGGAGCGCCTTGGCGACCTCGTTCTTGAGGACGGTCTTCATCTCCTCGCTCAGCACGACCGGCGTGTAATTGACCGCCCCCTTCAGCATCTTCGCCGAGGCCAACCGCACCCGGCCCTCGTCCGTCCCGTCGTCCTTCGTCCAGTACGGGTCGTCCAGCGAGCCCTTGGTGCTGGGGAAGACGGCGACCTTGTGGGCGAAGGCCTCCTGGTTCTTCCTGTCGGTCACGAAGTGCGCGAAGGCGACGGCCGCGGCCTTGTGCTTGCTGCGGCTGCTGATCCCGAGGCCCATCACGTACATGTTGGGCTTCCCGGTGTTGTTGGGCGCGTCCGTGATGCCGAGGTTCCGGTAGAGCCCGGGTGCGCTCTTCCTGAAGTTCTCGAGGTCGTGGGCGCTGCCCGGATTCATGGCGACCTTCTGCTCCAGGAACTTCTGCCCCGTCTTGTCCGGAGTGTTGGTCAGCGCCTGCGGATCGAGGCCGCCGCGCTCGTAGAGGTTCTTGTACGCGGTGAGCAGTTCCACGCCCTTGGGCTCGTTGTAGGTGAACCGGGTGGCGTCGTCGTTCATGAGCCTCACGCCGTAGCGGCCGAAGTCCTCGACGGCGGGGGTGCCCCCGAGCGTCGCGGTCTTCCCGCCGGAACGCTCCGCGATGGCCCGTGCCGCCGCGAACAGCTCGTCGTACGTCTTCGGGGGCCTTTCGGGGTCGAGGCCGGACTGCCGGAAGAGGGCCTTGTTGTAGAACAGCGGGCCGGTGTTGAGGTACCAGGGGAAGGAGTACGACCCGTCCAGCCCCGGCAGCACGTTTCCCCGCCAGGCCTCCGGGGTGTACTCGCCCTTGAACTTCGCGGCGGCCGGCTCCTTGTCGAGGTTCATCAGCAGACCGGCCTTGGCCAGCGGGTACGACAGGTCGGGGGAGACGTTGACGACGTCCGGCAGGGTCCCGGCCGCGGCGTCCGCGCCGAGCTTGTCCGCGTAGTTGTCGGCCGGCTGGTCCAGCCATTTGACCCGGACGCCCGGGTGCGCCTTCTCGAAATCCGCCACCAGGCCGGTGAAGTAGTCCTTGAAATTGCTGCGCAGATTCCAGGTCTGAAAGGTGATGTCGCCCTCGGGCTTCCCGTCCGCGCCGCCGCCCTCCCCGGATCCGGAGCCGGATCCGCCCGAGCCGCAGGCGGTCAGCGTGAGGGCGGACACGAGCAGCGGAACGGTCGCGGCGAGGGCTCCACGGCGTATCGGCATGGCCGGCGAACTCCTTCGGTCGGGAGGAGGTGACGGTGCGGAAGTTGGCGATGACAACGATGGCAGCGGTCCAAAAGGTGCACCCGGAACGGGAGTTAGTCAATACTGTCGTCAACGACTAATGCGCTTTAGTCTGTTACCGCTCAAGCGCTCAAGGCCTCAGACGCTCCGGACGCCGGCCGAGGGGAGGGTGCACCGTGCGCCGCACACCGGCCCGCCGCCCGACGATCAAGGACATCGCGCGCCGGGCGGGCGTCTCGGAGAGCGCGGTCTCCTTCGCGCTCAACGGCCGCCCGGGGGTCTCGGAGGCCACCCGCGCGCGCATCCGCCGGGTGGCCGAGCAGCTGGGCTGGCAGCCGAGCACCGCCGCCCGCGCCCTCTCGGGGGAGGGCGCGGCCACCGTGGGCCTCGTCCTGGCCAGGCCCGCCCGTACGCTCGGCGTGGAGTCCTTCTTCCTGCAGCTGGTCTCCGGCGTGCAGGAGGTGCTCGCCGGCCGGCGCCTCGGGCTGCTCTTCCAGGTCGTGGAGGACCTCGACGCCGAGTGCGCGGTCTACCGCCGCTGGTGGGCCGAGCGCCGCGTGGACGGCCTGCTCGTCGTCGATCCGCGGGCCGAAGACCCCCGCCCGGACCTGCTCGACCGCCTGGGCCTGCCCGCCGTGGTCGTCGGCGCGCTCGACGGACGGGGCGCTCCGTACGGCGCGATCTCCACCCTGTGGGCCGACGACACCGGCGCGATGGCCTCGATCGTCGGCCACCTGTACGACCTGGGCCACCGCCGCATCACCCACATCGCGGGCCTGCCGGAGCTCGCCCACACCCGGCGCCGCATGGCCTGCCTGCGCGCGGAGGCGGCCCGCCGCGGCCTGCCGGACGTGCGGTCGGTGACCACCGACTACTCCGACGCCCAGGGCGCCGAGGCCACCCGCAGGGAGCTGGCCGGCGACCGCCCTCCCACCGCCATCGTCTACGACAACGACGTGATGGCGGTGGCGGGCCTGGCGGTGGCGGCCGGGCGCGGCGTGCCCGTACCCGCCGCCCTCTCGATCGTGGCCTGGGACGACTCGGTGCTCTGCCGCAGCACCCACCCCGCGCTGACGGCCCTGGTCCGCGACACCGCCGCCTTCGGCCGGCACGCGGCGGAGCACCTCCTCGCCCTGCTGGACGGCGGCCGGGGGCGCCGGGTCGAGGACGCGACCCCGCAACTCGTCCACCGGGCATCGACGGCCCGGGCGCCGTCCTCACGGTGAGCCGCACCCGCGGACCCTCCCGGTCGGCGGAGCCCGGTCTCCCACGACTGGACCGGAGGGGCGACCCGGCAAGTCGGGCGGCGGAGCGCCCCGCCCGCACCCCTCGGAGGAGAAAAAGGCGCGGACGGGGCTCCAGCACTGACTCAGGCGAGGCTGATCCCGGCCTGAGCCTTGATGATGTCCACGGCCTCGCTGGTCAGCAACCGAAGGGGCACGACCGTCCAACGGTCGCCCCTGCGCATGATCACGGCGTTGCCGTCCTTGGTGCGCCCGATGTGTACGAACCCGTGGTCGCGCCGCAGATCCTTCACCAGGTCCTCGCCGTGGATCATGCGCTACTTCCCTTCGCGCTCCTCGTCATCGGCCATGCTCGTATGAACGCTGCCGTTCTGGGAGACGCCCATATTGGGATCGGTCACCTGGTCCCTGTTCTCGTTCGGGTCCCAGTCGTCGTCACTCTTCTTACCCATTTTCGTGCGCTCCTTCCGAACAGACATGATGCCGACACGGGAGCTTTCCCCCGCGCCGTCGTGCGGTGGCCCACCCGCCCGGCCGTCGGCCGTCACGCAAACGCACCGGGCGGGGGATTGTCGCCTGCCCCTGTGCCAGGGAGGAGGCGCTGGTCGTGCTTCGCAATCCGGGCACGCAACACCATCACTCCGATGTCGTCCCCGCCTTCTCGGGCCTCTCTCAGGTCAGCAGCCAGGGCGATGCACTCACGGCACGGGCTCACGTGGATCCGTACGCCGGCCACGTGGACCTGCGGCTGGCGATCTCTCCTTTCTCCACGTAACCGCACGGCTCCACACGGCGGTACCGTGAGGGGACAACCGAAGCATGAAAGCCATGAACGCGACGCAGCGTTTGGAGCTGAAACATGGTCAGCCGAGTGCGGACACCCAACGAGGGCGTGGCCCGTCTGCTCAACAAGGCACGGTGGTCCCGCGCCCAGTTCGCACGCATCATCAATCGTATGGGTGCCGAGGCGGGATTGGCGCTCCCCTACGACCAATCAGCGGTGTCGCACTGGGTCCGGGGCACTACGCCACAACCGCCGGTCAGGCGCCTGATCGTCGAGGCGTTCTCGCGCAAGTTGCACCGCACGGTGACTCACGCAGAAGCCGGACCACCACTCGCCCCCTACGACCAGCCTCCACCCGGTGTCGACACGGCCGAGGAGATCGTCGACCTCGGAAGGGCCGACATGGACCCGTCGCGCCGTGGAGTCATCGCCGCGGCCAGTTTGTTCTCCGCAGCTCTCACCGTGCCCCTGTTCGCCAATTCTGCTCAGGCTGCGACGACCTCGGCGGAGCACACGCACGGCCGATGGCGGCGGCATTTCTGGTCAACACAGTCGTCCCATGGCTTCGCGCAGAAGCCACCACCGCAGTGAAGCAGGACATGCTGGCGGCAGCATCGGACTTGGTCTACCTCACCGGATGGATGGCCATGTACGAGCGGGACCACGGCACTGCCCAGACCTACTACACCCGGGCGTTGAAGCTGGCTGGCCACGCTGAGGACCACGTGACGTACTGCCGCACACTGCGAGGCATGAGTCTGCAGGCATCCAATCTCGGGTATGGGCCGCTGGCGCTCAAGCTTGCTGACGCGGCAGCCGAAGCAGCCCCGAAGGCCGGGCCGCGGCTTCAGGCATTCCTCACAGGTCAGCAAGCGCACGCCACTTCGATGGTGGGTGACCAGCGCCGGGCGCGCATCCTGTTGGCGGCGACAGAGACGGCTCTGATGAAGGCCGATAACAGGCGGGAGTCAATCGGTGGGTACGACCAGTCCGCCTACGCCTTCCATGTCTCCCACGTGCTGTATGAGGGCAAGGATCTACCGGGCTCGATCAAGGCGTTGCAGCAAGCCTTGAAGGTACAGCCTTCTGGTGAGCGGCAGGGACGAGTTCACTTCTACGGGCTGCTCGCGCAACGGCAACTCGAGTACGGCCACCTCGATGCCGCCTGCCAGTCATGGGCTCGATTCCTGGACGACTACGAACACATCTCATCGGCCCGAGGAGACGAGCATTTCGATACGATGCGGCTCCGCCTCAAGCCGTTTATGAACGCGCAGGCCGTACGCGAACTCTCTCTCTCCCCCCCCCGCATCTCCGAAGTCGCCGCGCTCAAGACGCATACGTGAAGAAGATGAGCGGGAGCAGCACCGCCCCCCCCTCAAGCCCCCGGACCCCCCGTCCCGTACACCGCCCCCGGCGCCCGCGCCCCCCTCAGCAGGCTGCGGACCGCCTCCCCCGCCTCCTTCGGCGTCCAGCGGTCGCCCTTGTCGGTGACCGGGCCCGGGTGCCAGCCCTCCATGACGGTGATGCGGCCGGCTTCCGCGGCGAAGACCTGGCCGGTGACGCCGGCCGAGTGGGCCGAGGCGAGCCAGACCACGAGCGGGGAGACGTTGGCGGGGGCCATGGCGTCGAAGCCGTGTTCCGGTGCGGCCATGGTCGCGGCGAAGGTGCGTTCGGTCATGCGGGTGCGGGCGGCGGGGGCGACGGCGTTGGCCTGGACGCCGTAGCGGGCCAGTTCGGCGGCGGCGACGAGGGTCAGGGCGACGATGCCGGCCTTGGCGGCGGCGTAGTTGGCCTGCCCGACGCTGCCGAGCAGCCCGGCCCCCGACGTGGTGTTGACGATGCGCGCCTGCGGCGTGCGCCCGGCCTTGTGCTCGGCCCGCCAGTGCGCGGCGGCGTGCCGCAGCGGCAGGAAGTGGCCCTTGAGGTGCACGGCGACGACGGCGTCCCAGTCGTCCTCGCCGAGGTTGACGAGCATCCGGTCGCGCAGGATGCCCGCGTTGTTGACGAGCGTGTCGAGCCGGCCGTAGGCATCCAGGGCGGCGGCGACGAGGGCGGCAGCACCGTCGTCCGTGGAGACGTCGCCGCTGTGCACCACGGCTTCGCCGCCCCGCTCGCGGATCTCGTCGACGACGCGCCGCGCCTCGCCGGCCGAGTTCCCCGGCAGTTCGTTCACGACGACCCGTGCACCTTCGGCCGCGAGGGCGAGGGCGTGCGCCCGGCCCAGGCCGCGGCCGGCGCCGGTGACGGCGGCGACGCGTCCGGCGCAGATTCCGGTCATGTCGGGGGCTCCTCGTGGTCGTGGTTGACGGTGGCGGCGGAGAGGAACGCGGGCCGTTCGCCGCCGCCGTGGACGAGCAGGTCGGCGCCGGTGATGTGGGCGGCGCCGGCGGAGGCGAGGAAGACGGCGGCGGCGCCGACCTCGTCGGGCTCGGCGAGCCGCCCCGCGGGCACGGTGCGGGCGACGGCGGCGAGGCCGTCGGCGTCCCCGTAGTGGAGGTGGGCGGACTCGGTGCGCACCATGCCGAGGACGAGGGTGTTGACGCGGACGGCGGGGGCCCATTCGACGGCCATGGTGCGGGCGAGGCTGTGCAGTCCGGCCTTGGCGGCGCCGTAGGCGGCAGTGCCCGGCGAGGGTCGGGTGCCGCTCACGCTGCCGACCATCAGGATGCAGCCGCCGTCCGGCCGTTCGCGCAGCAGGGGGTACGCGGCGAGCGACGCGGTCAGCGGTGCGACGAGGTTGAGGCCGATGACGCGCGCGTGGCGTTCCGCACCGGCCCCGTCGAGCAGCCGGAAGGGCGTGCCGCCCGCGTTGTTCACGAGGACGTCCAGGCGCCCGTACTCGTGGGCCACCCGGTCGAAGAGGGCGGTGACGGCGGCCGGTTCGCGCAGGTCCGCGGGCAGGTGGCGGGCTGTGCGCCCGGCCGCCGTGACGGGCCGCTCCGGCGGGCGGCGGGCGCAGACGACGACGCGTGCGCCGGTGCGCAGGAAGGCCCGGGCGATGCCCGCCCCCACGCCGCGCGTGCCGCCGGTGACGACGACGGTGCGCGCCCTTGGGGGCTTCGGCCCCGCCTCCGTACCGCCCGGCATCGCGCCACCTCCCGCGGCGGGTCGTCCGCTGCTACCGTGAACCAGCATTACCGCCTAACAAACGTTTGGTGGAAAGGTAGCGGATCCTCCGATGAGTGTCTCCACCTCTCGCCCCGAACCGGCCGTCGCCGTCGTCACCGTGGACTTCCCGCCCGTCAACGCCCTGCCCGTGCGGGGCTGGTACGACCTGGCGGGAGCGGTCGGCGCGGCCGGCGCCGACCCCGCGGTCCGCTGTGTCGTGCTGGCCGCCGCCGGGCGCGGCTTCAACGCCGGCGTGGACCTCAAGGAGATCCGGGACTCCCCCGGCCACGAGGCGCTGATCGGCGCCAACCACGCCTGCGCGGCGGCCTTCTCCGCGGTCTACGACTGCCAGGTGCCGGTGATCGCCGCCGTGCACGGCTTCTGCCTGGGCGGCGGCGTCGGCCTGGCCGGCAACGCCGACGCCGTCGTCGCCTCCGAGGACGCCACGTTCGGCCTGCCCGAGCTGGACCGGGGCGCGCTCGGCGCCGCCACGCACCTGGCCAGGCTCGTCCCGCAGCACCTGATGCGCACGCTCTACTTCACCTCGCGCACGGTCACCGCGCAGGAGCTGCACCGGCACGGATCCGTCTGGCGTGTCGTGCCGCGCGACGCGCTCCGCGCGGCCGCCCTGGAGCTGGCCGGGGAGATCGCCGCCAAGGACGGGTCGCTGCTGCGCCTGGCGAAGGCCGCGCTCAACGGCATCGACCCGGTGGACGTGCGCCGCAGCTACCGCTACGAGCAGGGCTTCACCTTCGAGGCGGGCCTGTGCGGCGTCGGCGACCGCCTCCGCGAGGCGTTCGGCTCCGGCGGCGACCGGGGCGACCGCGGCAACCGGAAGGGGCGGGAGGAACCGTGAACGGCGACAAGGCGGCGACCGCGGACAAGACGATGACCGCCGACGAGGCGGTGGCGCACCTGCGGAGCGGGATGACCGTCGGCATCGGCGGCTGGGGCTCCCGGCGCAAGCCGATGGCCCTCGTCAGGGCCCTGCTGCGCTCGGACGTCCGCGACCTGACCGTGGTCTCCTACGGCGGCCCGGACGTCGGCCTGCTGGTGGCCGCGGGCCGGGTCCGCAAGCTCGTCGCGGCCTTCGCGACGCTCGACTCGATCCCGCTCGAACCGCACTTCCGCGCCGCCCGGCAGCGCGGGGACGTCGAACTCGTCGAGCTGGACGAGGCGATGTTCATGTGGGGGCTGACGGCCGCGGCGCACCGGCTGCCGTTCCTGCCCGTACGCGCGGGCCTCGGCTCGGACGTCATGACCGTCAACCCCCGCCTGCGCACGGTGACGTCGCCGTACGAGGACGGGGAGGAGCTCGTCGCCGTCCCTGCGCTCACGCTGGACGCGGCGCTCGTGCACCTGAACCGGGCGGACGCGCGCGGCAACGCCCAGTACCTGGGCCCGGACCCGTACTTCGACGACCTGTTCTGCGAGGCGGCGCGCGAGGCGTACGTCTCCTGCGAACGGGTGGTCGACAGCGCCGGGTTCGCCGAGGGCGGCGGCCCGCAGACCCTGCTCGTGCAGCGGAGCTGCGTCAACGGCGTCGTCGAGGCGCCCGGCGGGGCGCACTTCACCTCCTGCGTGCCGGACTACGGCCGGGACGAGGCGTTCCAGGCCGCGTACGCCGCGGCGGCGGCCGACCCGGGCACCTGGCGGGAGTTCGCCGACCGCTTCCTGTCGGGGGACGAGGACGCCTACCGCGCCGCGGTCGACGACTTCACCGAGGGCTCGGCGTGAGCGCCGGACGGGCCGAGGTGTGCGTCGTGGCATGCGCGGAGGCGTGGCGCGGCGACGGGGAGATCCTGGCCAGCCCGATGGGCGTGGTCCCGGCGATCGGGGCGCGGCTCGCGCGGCTCACCTTCGCCCCGGACCTGCTGCTCACGGACGGGGAGGCGCTGCTGATGGCCGACGTGCCCGCGCTGGGCGCCGAGCCCCGGGCGGTCGAGGGATGGCTGCCGTTCCGGCGGCACCTGGCCGTGGTCGCGGGCGGGCGGCGGCACGTGATGATGGGGGCGGCCCAGCTCGACCGGCACGGCAACCAGAACATCTCCTGCGTCGGCGACTGGCACCGCCCCGACCGGCAGCTGCTCGGCGTGCGCGGGGCACCGGCCAACACCCTGAACAACCCGACGAGTTACTGGATCCCGCGGCACTCCCCGCGCGTCCTGGTCGAGAAGGTCGACATGGTCAGCGGCGTCGGCTACGACCGGGCGGCGGCCGCGGGGCCGTCGGCGACGCGCTTCCACCGCATCCCGCGCGTGGTCACCGACCTGGCCGTCCTCGACTTCGAGACGCCGGACCGCACGATGCGGGTCCGCTCCCTGCACCCCGGCGTGACGGCCGCCGAGCTGCGGGCGGCCACCGGGTTCCCCCTGGAGGTCCCCCAGGACGTGCCGCGCACCCGCCTGCCCTCCGCCGAGGAGCTGCGGCTGATCCGCGAGGTCATCGACCCGGACGGGCTGCGCGCGCGGGAGGTACGGGGGTGAGGACGGCCCTGACCGACCTGGTGGGCGTACGGCATCCGCTCGTCCAGACGGGCATGGGCTGGGTGGCGGGCCCGCGCCTGGTGTCGGCGGTGGCGGAGGCGGGTGCGCTCGGCATCCTGGGCTCGGCCACGATGACGCCCGACGGGCTCAGGGCGGCCGTCAGGAAGGTGCGTTCCCGCACCCGGCAGCCGTTCGGGGTCAATCTGCGGGCGGACGCGGGCGACGCCCGGGAACGCGTGGACATCCTGATCGAGGAGGGCGTGCGGGTCGCGTCGTTCGCGCTCGCCCCGTCCCGGGAGCTGATCGCCCGCCTGAAGGACGCCGGGGTGGTCGTCGTCCCGTCGGTGGGGGCGCGGCGGCACGCCGAGAAGGTGGCGGCCTGGGGCGCGGACGCGGTCGTGGTGCAGGGCGCGGAGGGCGGCGGCCACACGGGGCAGGTCGCGACGTCGGTCCTGCTGCCGCAGGTGGTGGACGCGGTGGGCATCCCGGTCGTGGCGGCGGGCGGCTTCCGCGACGGGCGCGGGCTGGTGGCGGCCCTGGCGTTCGGCGCGGCGGGGGTCGCCATGGGCACGCGCTTCCTGCTGACCGCGGACAGCACGGTGCCCGACGCGGTGAAGGCGGCGTACCTGGCGGCGACGGTGCGGGACGTCACGGTCACGACGAAGGTCGACGGTCTCCCCCACCGGATGCTGCGCACGCCCTTCGTCGCGGGGCTGGAGCGCTCGGGGCGGCTCGGCGGGCTCGTCCGGTCGCTGCGGCACGCGGCCGCCTTCCGGGCGCTGTCGGGGACGGGCTGGGCGGCGATGGTGCGCGACGGCCTGGCGATGCGCCACGGACGCGAGCTGACGTGGAGTCAGGTGCTGATGGCGGCGAACACGCCGGTGCTGCTGCGGGCCGCGATGGTGGACGGCCGCACGGACGTGGGGGTGATGGCCTCGGGGCAGGTCGCCGGTGTCATCGACGACCTGCCGACGTGCGCCGAGCTGGTCGGGCGCGTGATGGCGGAGGCGGAGGAGGTACTGGCGGCGCTCAGGGCGCAGGCAGCCGCCCCGTAGCCCTCACAACCGCTCGATGACCGTCACGTTGGCCTGACCACCGCCCTCGCACATCGTCTGCAGGCCGTAGCGGCCGCCCGTGCGCTCGAGTTCGTGCAGGAGCGTGGTCATCAGCTTGGCGCCGGTCGCGCCCAGGGGGTGGCCCAGGGCGATGGCGCCGCCGTTGACGTTGACCTTCTCCGGGTCGGCGCCGGTCTCCTGCACCCAGGCCAGGACGACGGAGGCGAAGGCCTCGTTGATCTCGACGAGGTCGATGTCCGCCATCGTCAGCCCGGCCTTCTTCAGCGCGTGGGCGGTCGCCGGGACGGGCGCCGTCAGCATGCGGATCGGGTCCTCGCCGCGTACGGACAGGTGGTGGACGCGGGCGCGCGGCGTCAGCCCGTGGTCGCGCACGGCGCGCTCGCTCGCGAGCAGCAGGGCCGCCGCCCCGTCGGATATCTGGGAGGAGAGGGCGGCCGTGAGCCGGCCGCCGTCCACCACCGGCTTCAGCGCGGCCATCTTCTCCGGGGAGGTGTCCCGGCGGGGGCCTTCGTCGGCCGTCAGCCCGCCGCAGGGGGCGAGTTCGCGGTCGAAGCGGCCCTCGTCGGCGGCGCGCACGGCCCTGCGGTGCGAGAGCAGCGCGTACTCCTCCATGGCGGTGCGCGTGATGCCCCACTGCCGGGCGATGAGCTCGGCCCCGTGGAACTGGCTGACGGGCCGGTCGCCGTAGCGCGCCCGCCAGCCCTCCGAGCCGGCGAAGGGGCCCTCGGTGAGGCCGAGCGGGACGGCCGCGCGGTGGACGGCGTAGGCGATCGGGATCTGCGACATGTTCTGGACGCCGCCCGCGACGACGAGGTCCTGGGTGCCGGAGAGGACGGCCTGGGCGGCGAAGTGGACGGCCTGCTGGCCGGAGCCGCACTGCCGGTCGACGGTGACGCCGGGGACCTCCTCGGGCAGCCCGGCGGCCAGCCAGCTCGTCCGGGCGATGTCCCCGGCCTGCGGGCCGACGGCGTCGAGGCAGCCGAGGACGACGTCCTCGACGGCGGCCGGGTCGACGCCCGTGCGGGCCATCAGGGCGCGCAGGACGTGCGCGCCGAGGTCGGCGGGATGGACGGCGGAGAGCCCGCCCCCGCGCCGGCCGACGGGGGTGCGGACCGCTCCGACGATGTAGGCCTCGGCCATGGCTGCTGCTCCTCCAACCGGTCACTCCCGCACGGCGATGCCGTCCAGGACCATCGACAGATACTGGCGGGCGATCTCCTCGGCCGGGAGCCGCCCGCCCGGCCGGTACCAGGACGCGGCGACCCACACGGTGTCGCGCAGGAACCGGTAGGCGAGGCGGGCGTCCAGGTCGGCGCGGAAGGCGCCCTCGGCCGCGCCGCGCTCGATCGTGCCGAGCCACACCTCCTCGAACCTGCGCTGCGACTCGGCGAGGTAGGCGAAGCGCGGCAGGGCGGCGAGGTGCCGCGACTCCTTCTGGTAGATGGCGACGGCGGGGCGGTGCCGGTCGATCTCCCGGAAGGACTCGGCCACCAGGGCCTCCAGGGTCGCGCGGGGGCCGAGCCCGGCGGCGAGCACGGCGTCGTAGCCGGCCCACAGCTCGTCGAGGAAGGCGGAGAGGATCTCGTCCAGCATCGACTCCTTGGAGTCGAAGTGGTAGTAGAGGCTGCCCGCCAGCAGCCCCGCCTCCTCGGCGATCCGGCGCACGGTGGTGGCGTTGTAGCCCTGCGCGGCGAACACCTCGGCGGCGGTCGCGAGGAGCTCTCCGCGCCGCTCGGGCGCGGGCCGCTCGGTGGCGGTCTTCTTGCTGTTCGGCACGGTGCCATTGTCGGTCACGCGCGCTGGCTGCTGACGGAGACCGTCTCGCCGGTCATGTACGAGGAGTAGCCGCTGGCGAGGAAGACGATGACGTTGGCGACCTCCCAGGGCTCGGCGGCCCGGCCGAACGCCTCGCGCCGGGCCAGCTCCTCCAGCAGCTCCGGCGTGGTGACCTTCGCCAGGTGGGGGTGCAGGGCGAGGCTCGGCGCGACGGCGTTGACGCGCACGCCGTAGGCGGCCGCCTCCACCGCCGCGCAGCGGGTGAGCGCCATGACGCCGGCCTTGGCGGCCGCGTAGTGGGCCTGGCCCTGCTGGGCGCGCCAGCCCACGACGGAGGCGTTGTTGACGACGACGCCGCCGGTCCCCCGGGCGCGCATCCGGCGCAGTGCGGCGCGGGTGCAGCGGAACGTGCCGCCGAGGGTGGTGCCGACGACGGCGTCCCACTGCTCGTCGGTCATGTCGGCGAGATCGGCGGTGCCCCCGAGGCCGGCGTTGTTGACGACGACGTCGAGGCCGCCGTGCCGCTCCTCGGCCAGCTCGAACAGGGCCGTGACCTGCGCTTCGTCGGTGACGTCGCAGGGCCGTCCGGCGACGTGGCGGGCGCCGAACTCCTCGCTCAGGTCGGCGACGGCGACGCGCAGCCGGCGCGCGTGCCGGTCTCCGAGCACCACGCGGGCGCCCTCCTCCAGGAACCGGCGGGCGGTGGCGGAGCCGATCCCGGCACCGGCCGCGGCGGTGATGACGGCCGTGCGGCCGGACAGCAGCTCGTGGGCGGGGAGGTAGGGCGGCGGGGCCGGCCGGACAGCGGTGGACTCCTCGACGCTGCTCATGGCCGTACGTTAGCCTACCAAACACTTGTTAGGGAAGGATGGTTGATGACCACTGACCCTGTGACGACCGACGGCCGGCAGGACCCCGCCGGCCCCGTGGTGCGCTACGAACGCAGCGGCCCCGTCGCGACCGTCACCATGAACCGGCCCGCGTACCGCAACGCCCAGAACTCCGCGATGACGTACGCCCTGGACGGGGCCTTCTACGAGGCCTCGGCGGACGACGGGGTCAAGGTGATCGTCCTGGCGGGCGCGGGCGAGCACTTCTCGTCCGGCCACGACATCGGCACGCCCGGCCGCGACGCCCACCTGCCGCACTCCCGCCGGGCGGGCCTGTGGTGGGACCACTCGGACAAGGAGGGTGCGGAGAGCCGCTTCGCGCGCGAGTCCGAGGTGTACCTGGGCATGTGCCGCCGCTGGCGCGAGATCCCCAAGCCGCTGATCGCCTCGGTGCAGGGCGCCTGCGTGGCGGGCGGCCTGATGCTGGCCTGGGTCTGCGATCTGATCGTCGCGAGCGAGGACGCCTTCTTCGCCGACCCGGTGGTCCGGATGGGCATCCCCGGCGTGGAGTACTTCGCGCACCCCTGGGTGCTGCCGCCGCGCGTCGCGAAGGAACTCCTCTACACGGGCGACCGGATGGGCGCGCACCGCGCCCGCGAGCTCGGCATGGTCAACCGCGTGGTGCCCCGCGAGCAGCTCGCCGCCCGCACCCGCGAACTCGCCGGGCACGTGGCCGCGATGCCCCGCATGGGCCTGGCCCTCGCCAAGCGCGCCGTCAACCAGGCCGAGGACCTCCAGGGCCTGCACGGCGGTCTCGACGCGGCGTTCGCCCTGCACCACCTCGCGCACGCGCACAACGCCGAGACCTCCGCCGGCCCCCTCGCCGGGATGGACGTGCGCACGATGAAGGCGAGGGCGGCCGGGACGGACGGCGCCTGATGGACCTGGACCTCACGCCCGGGCAGGAGGACTTCCGCGCGGAGGCCCGCGCCTGGCTCGCCGGGCACGTCCCCCGCACCCCGCTCGCCTCGCCGGAGACCGAGGAGGGCTTCGCCGAACACCGCGCGTGGGAACGGACGCTGCACGCGGACCGCTGGTCGGCCGTCGCCTGGCCGGCCGCGTACGGAGGCCGGGGGCGGTCGTTCCTGGAGTGGCTGGTCTTCGAGGAGGAGTACTGGGCGGCGGGCGCACCCGCCCGTGTCTCCCAGAACGGCATCGGCCTGCTCGCCCCGACGCTCCTCGAACACGGCACGCAGGAGCAGCGGGCCCGGATCCTGCCGGCGACGGCGAGCGGGGAGACGGTGTGGGCGCAGGCGTGGTCCGAGCCCGAGGCCGGGTCGGACCTCGCGTCCCTGCGGTCGGTCGCGGTGCGCACGGCCGGCGGCTGGCTGCTCAGCGGGCAGAAGACCTGGTCGTCGCGGGCCGCGTTCGCCGACCGCGCCTTCGGGCTGTTCCGCAGCCACGCGAGCGCCGGCCGGCCCCACGAGGGCCTGACCTACGCGATGTTCGGGCTGGACGCGGAGGGGGTGCGGGTGCGCCCGGTCGGCCGCCTCGACGGCAGGCCCGCGTTCGCCGAGATCTTCCTGGACGAGGTGTTCGTGCCCGACCGGGACGTCGTCGGCACGCCCGGCGACGGCTGGCGCGTCGCCATGAGCACCGCGGGCAGCGAGCGCGGCCTCACCCTGCGCAGCCCGGGCCGCTACGTGGCGGCCGCGCGCCGGCTGGTCGCCCTGTGGCGGGTGGCCGCCGACCCCGGGGACACGGCGCTGCGCGACCGGGTGGCCGACGCGGTGGTGCGGGCGCGCGCCTACCAGCTGTACGGGTACGCGTGCGCGGCGGACGGGCCGCGGGGTGCCGAGCCGAGCCTCACCAAGCTGTTCTGGTCGGAACTGGACCTGGCGCTGCACGAGACGGCGCTCGACCTGCTCGGCCCGTACGGCGAGCTGGCCGGACCGGCGGGCGACGCCCCGGCGCACGGCGGCTGGGCGGAGGGCTTCGTCTTCGCCCTGGCGGGGCCGGTGTACGCGGGCACGAACGAGATCCAGCGGGACATCGTCGCGGAGCGGCTGCTGGGGCTTCCGAAGGGGCGGCGGGCATGAGGGGTGCACAGGACGTTCCACCGGCCGTACGGGCACGGGCGCGTGCCGTACGGGGGTGGCCGGCATGAGGTTCTCACTCGACGGCGAGCAGCGGGAGTTCGGGCGGACGCTCGGCCGGATGCTGGGCGCGGCGGACACCCCGGCGGCCGTTCGGGCCTGGGCGCGGGGCGACCACGGGCCGGGGCTCGCGGTGTGGGAGCGGCTGGCGCGGGCCGGGGTCTTCGGGCTGGCCGTGCCCGAGGCGTTCGGCGGCGCGGGGCCGCTGCCGGTGGAGGCGGCGGTTGCCTTCACGGAGCTGGGCCGGCACGCGGTGCCGGGTCCGGTCGTGGAGACGGCCGCCGTCTCGGTGCTGCTCGCGCGGCTGGCCGAGGCGGGCCGGCCGGTCCTCGCGGAGGCCTGGCTGCCGCGCGTGTGCGACGGCGGGGCCCGGGTGACGGCGGCCCTGCCGGGCGCACCGGGCGGAAGCCCGTACGCGCTGGACGCGGACGTGTGCGACGGGGTGTTCGTCGCGCCGGGCGGCCCGGACGACCTCCTCCTGGCCACCGGCCACGGCCCCGTCCAGCCCTCGCTGGACCCGGCGCGGCGGCTCGCCCTGCCGCGGTGCGGCGCGGAGCCGGTGGCCGCGGGGCGGGCGGTGCGCGAGGCGGCGCGGCTCGCCGCCGACTGGGCGGCGTTCGCGACGGCCGCGCAGGTGCTGGGCGTGGGGCTGGCCCTGCTGGAGCGGACGGTGGGGTACGTGCGGCAGCGCAAGCAGTTCGGCGTGCCGGTCGGCGCCTTCCAGGCGGTCAAGCACCGGCTGGCGGACGTACGCGTGGGCCTGGAGTTCGCCGGGCCGCTCGTGTACGGCGCGGCCGTGGCCCTGGCGGCGGAGGCTCCGGGGGCGGGGGCGGAGGTCGCCGCCGCGAAGGCGGCGGCGTCCGACGCCGCCTACGGCGCGGCCCGGGCCGCCCTGCAGCTGCACGGCGCGATCGGCTACACCGCGGAGTACGACCTGTCGCTGTGGCTGGGCAAGGCGCGGGCGCTGCGGTCGGCCTGGGGGTCGCCGGCGGCCTGCCGGGCCCGCACTCTCGATTTATTTTCTCTGTAAAACACTTGCTAATCTTTTGGGCATGCTCAGACGCTCCCCGCTGCCCGGGTCCCTGCAGGCCGCCCTCCGGATCGGCCGGCCTGCGGACATCTGGTACAAGTCGGCCCTCAGCGGCGTCGTGGCGATGGCGGTCCCGTACGCCGCCCTGCTCGCCGCCGACCGGCTGGATCTCGCGCTCTACACCTCCGCCGGAGCCCTGTGCGCGCTCTTCGGCCATGACCGCCCGTACGCGGCGCGCGCCCGCTTCCTCGCCCTGGTGGTGCTCGGCATGACCGCGGGCGTCGGCGCGGCCCTGGCCGCCGCGGCCCTGGCGCCGTCCCCCGCCGTCCTGGTGGCGGTCGCGGCCGTGCTCGCCGCCGCGCAGAAGACCGCCTGCGACGCCACCCGCACCGGCCCGCCGGGCCACATCGTCCTCACGTTCGTCACGGCGTCGGCGTGCTTCGCACCGCAGCGCGCCGCGGACCTCCCGCTCCACGTCGGCCTGACGGCGGCCTGCGGCCTGTGGGCGTGGCTGGTCTGCATGGCACCCGCCCTCGTCCGCCCGCACGGCCCCGAGCGCATCGCCGCCGCCCGCGCCCTGGAGGCCGCGGCACGGCTGGCCGGCGCTCACACGGCGGAGGCGGCGGACCCGGCCCGCGCGCGCCACGCCGCCTGGCAGGCGCTGCTGCGCGCACCCGCGACGGTGCGCGCCCACGTGCACGCCGAGCTCGTCCGCAGGGAGGCGGCGGCGCACGGACGCGGCGGCACGGACGCAGGCCGGTCCCCCGCGGCGGACGCCGCCCCGGACGCCACCCCGGACACCGGGCCCTGGCAGGCCTGGGCCCTGGCCCTGCGCAAGGGCCACGCCCTGCCCGGGGACGCCCCTGCCGCACCCGGCCCCGGCGCGGTGCCGCCCGGGCCCCTCCCGCTGTCCCCGCTGCTGCCCACGGGCGCCCGCGTGCTCGCCGGTTCCGCCCTGGCCGGCTGGGCCTCGCTCGCCTGCGGGGTCGGCCACCCGTACTGGGCCGTGGTCAGCGCCGCCTCGGTCGTGCAGGCCGGCGGCGCACCGTCCGGGCAGCGCGCGCTGCAGCGGGTGCTGGGCAACCTCCTCGGCGTCGCGCTCTTCGCCACGCTGGTGCCCCTCGTGCGCACCGGGCAGGCGGCCATGGTCCTGGCCGTCCTCGCCCTGGTCGCCGGCGCCGAGGCGCTCATCTCCCGCAACTACTGGCTCGGGACGGTCTGCGTCACCCCGATGGCCCTTTTGCTGACCGAATTCGGCGGCAGCCGCCCCGCCGGGGAGCTGGTCGGCGACCGGTGGACCGATACGCTCGTCGGCGCGGCGGCGGGCCTGCTCGTCTGCGCGCTGGTCACCAACCGGCGGGCGGCGGACCGGGTCGACGCCGCCGTGGTCCGGGTGTCCGAGGCGCACGCCGCGGCCCTCGCCGTGGCGGCCGGTTCCGGCGCCCACGAGGCGGACCGCGCCCGCGACCGGCTCGCGGCCGCCCTCGTCGACCTGCGGGAGGCGGCCGACGCCGCGGCCGGCGAGTGGCGGCAGCGGACCGTCCCCGGGGAGCGGGTGGCCCGTGCCGAGCACGACGGCCACCGGGCACTGGCCGCGCTCGCCCGGGGGCACGCACCGGGCGGCGGCGCGGCGCCGATGTGAGGGCTCCCTCCGGACGGTCACCGGGGGGACGGCAGAATCTACCCGGAGCACCGACTGGAAAGGATCACCAACGTGACCGAGGACATCGTCGCGCGCGTGCTGCGGCAGTGGCAGCAGGTCCACCCCGGACTCGACACCGCGCCGATGGCCGTGATCGGCCGGCTCAACCGCTGCGCGGCGCTGCTCCAGCAGGCCACGGACGCCCCGCTGGTGCGCGAGGGCCTGACGCGGGCCGAGTTCGACATCCTCGGCACCCTGCGGCGCACGGGCCGGGAGCTCACCCCGGGCCAGATCGCACGGGAGACCTTCGCCTCCGGGGCCGCCGTCACCAAGCGGCTGCGGGTGCTCGAAGCGCGCTGCCTGGTCGCCCGCCGCGCCGACGAGCGCGACCGCCGGGTCGCCCACCTGTCCCTGACGGACGAGGGCCGGGAGCTCATCGACCGGCTGATCCCGCACCAGCTGGGTTACGAGAGCGCGCTCCTCGAAGGGCTCGGCGAGGACCGCCGGGCCGATCTCGCCGCGACGCTCGCCGAGCTGCTCGTCCTGCTGGAGGGGCGGCTCGGCGGCCTGCAGCCCTGACCTCCGGCACCTTCCGCAACGCCTGCTTCGGGCCGTACCCCCCAGGGGTACGGCCCGAAGTCGTTCCTCCCCTTGCGTTCGATACACCCCAGGGGTATACATGGAGAGAGGAGATACCCCCTAGGGGTATGAGGGGAACGGGACGAGGAGCGCGGATGAGCACCACGACGAGCAGTACCACCGGCACCGCCGAGGTCGAACTCGCGATCGGCGGCATGACCTGCGCCTCCTGCGCCGCCCGGATCGAGAAGAAGCTCAACCGCATGGAGGGCGTCGAGGCCACCGTCAACTACGCCACCGAGAAGGCCCGGGTCTTCCACGCCGAGGACGTCTCGGTGGACGACCTGATCGCCACGGTGGTCGCCACGGGCTACACCGCGGAGCCGCCCGCCCCCGCCGAGGCGGCACCCGCCGGTGCGCAGGAGGGGCGGCCCGCCGGGGAAGGGGACGAGCTGCTCACGCTGCGGCAGCGGCTGGTCACGGCCGTGACGCTGGCCGTTCCCGTCGTCCTGCTGGCCATGGTGCCCGCGCTGCAGTTCGAGTACTGGCAGTGGCTGTCGCTGACCCTGACGGCGCCCGTCGTCACGTACGCCGCCTGGCCCTTCCACCGCGCCGCCTTCACCAACGCCCGGCACGGCGCGGCCACCATGGACACCCTCATCTCGGTCGGCACCTCGGCGGCCTTCCTGTGGTCGGTGTGGGCGCTGTTCCTCGGCGACGCCGGCATGCCGGGCATGACGCACTCCTTCGACCTGACGGTCACCCGCGGCAGCGGCGCGGAGAACATCTACCTGGAGGCGGCCGCGGGCGTCACCGCCTTCATCCTGGCGGGCCGCTACTTCGAGGCCCGCTCCAAGCGCAAGGCCGGGGCGGCGCTGCGGGCCCTGATGGAGCTGGGCGCCAAGGAGGTCACGGTGCTGCGGGGCGGGCGCGAGGAGCGCATCCCGGTCTCCGGCCTGGCCGTGGGCGACCGCTTCCTCGTCCGGCCCGGCGAGAAGATCGCCACCGACGGCACCGTCGTCGAGGGCAGCTCCGCCGTGGACGCCTCGATGCTCACCGGCGAGTCCGTCCCCGTCGAGGTCGGCGTGGGCGACGCGGTCACCGGTGCCACGCTCAACGCGGGCGGCCGCCTCGTGGTCGAGGCCACGCGCGTCGGATCGGACACCCAGCTGGCCCGGATGGCGAAGCTCGTGGAGGACGCGCAGAACGGCAAGGCCGCGGCCCAGCGCCTGGCCGACCGCATCTCCGCCGTCTTCGTTCCCGTCGTGATCGTCCTTGCGCTCGCCACCCTCGGGTTCTGGCTGGCCACCGGGGCGGGCGCGACCGCCGCGTTCACCGCGGCCGTGGCCGTGCTGATCATCGCCTGCCCGTGCGCCCTGGGGCTCGCCACGCCCACCGCCCTGATGGTCGGCACCGGCCGCGGCGCCCAGCTCGGCATCCTCATCAAGGGCCCCGAGGTCCTGGAGACCACCCGCAAGGCCGACACCGTCCTCCTCGACAAGACCGGCACGGTGACCACCGGCCGCATGACCCTGCTCGCCGTCCGCACCGCCGACGGCGTGAGCGAGACCGACACCCTGCGGCTGGCGGGCGCGCTGGAGCACGCCTCGGAGCACCCCATCGCCCGGGCCGTCGCCGCGGGCGCCGCCGAGCGCGTCGGCACCCTGCCCGTGCCGGAGGACTTCGCCGACCTCCCGGGCCTCGGCGTCCAGGGCGTCGTCGAGGGCCACGCCGTCCTCGTCGGCCGGGAGAAGCTGCTCTCGGAGTGGGCCATGGGCCTGCCGGCCGGGCTGCGGGAGGCGAAGGACGCCGCCGAGGCCGCGGGCCGCACGGCCGTCGTCGTCGCCTGGGACGGCGAGGCCCGCGCGGTGCTGGAGGTGGCCGACGCGGTCAAGGACACCAGCGCCGAGGCCGTCCGGCGGCTGCGCGCGCTCGGCCTCACGCCGGTCCTGCTCACCGGTGACAACAAGGCCGTCGCCGAAGCGGTCGCCGCCGAGGTCGGCATCGACGAGGTGATCGCCGAGGTCCTGCCGCAGGACAAGGTCGACGTCGTCAAGCGGCTGCAGGCCGAGGGCCGTTCGGTCGCCATGGTCGGCGACGGCGTCAACGACGCGGCCGCCCTCGCCCAGGCCGACCTGGGCCTGGCCATGGGCACCGGCACCGACGCCGCCATCGAGGCCGGCGACCTGACCCTCGTCCGCGGCGACCTGCGCACCGCCGCCGACGCCATCCGCCTCGCCCGGCGGACGCTCGGCACCATCAAGGCCAACCTCTTCTGGGCCTTCGCCTACAACGTGGCGGCCCTGCCGCTGGCCGCCGCGGGCCTGCTCAACCCGATGATCGCCGGAGCCGCGATGGCCTTCTCCTCGGTCTTCGTCGTCGGCAACAGCCTGCGGCTGCGCGGCTTCCGCCCCACGGGCTGACGGCGCCCGGTCCCTCGCGGACGAGCCCCCTATGCCGGATACATGAGCAATTCGTAACAGGCGCAACGCTCGTCCCCGCCCCCGCCCTCTCACTCGGTGTAAGGGACACCGAGAGGGAGGGCGGGGCGACGCCATGGCGCTGCCGAAGAAGCACAGGAACCGGATCGCGGCCTCGGCGGCGGTCCTCGCGATAGCCGCCGGGACGCTCGCCGTGGCCGTCAACGACCGCGAGAGCGGCAGCACTTCCCAGGCGGCGGACCGGCCCGCCGCCGGCAGGACGGTCAGTCAGGAGATCGAGCACCTGTCGGAGGACTCCGGCAGGACGGTCAACCTCACGATCGACGACGGCCCGGACCCGGCGTGGACGCCCAAGGTCCTGAACGTGCTCAAGGAGTACGGCGCCAAGGCCACGTTCTGCATGACCGGCCCCAACGCGCAGAAGCACCCGGACCTCGTCAAGGAGGTCGTCGCGGCGGGGCACCGGCTGTGCGACCACTCCATGTCGCACGACACCAGGATGGACAAGAAGCCGGTGGCGTACCAGGAGAAGGAGATCCTGGACGCCCGGAAGCTCATCGAGGAGGCCTCGGGCGGCGAACCCGTGCGCTACTACCGGGCCCCCGGCGGGGCGTTCACCCCGGACAGCCGGCGCATCGCCGCCGAGCACGGGATGCGCCCGCTCGGCTGGAACGTGGACACCAAGGACTTCGAGCGCCCGGGCGTCGAGAAGATCCTCGACACCGTCCGGCGCGAGCTGGGCAAGGGCCCGACGATCCTGATGCACGACGCCGGCGGGCCGCGCACCCAGACCGTGGAGGCCCTCGGACGGCTGCTGCCCGAGCTCGAGCAGAAGGGGTACTCCTTCAGCTTCCCGCGGACCTGAGCGGCGTCCGGGCGGGAGTCAGCGGGGCGAGGCGGGGGTGGTGGGGGTGGGCAGCTTGGCCGCGGGGAAGGCCTGGTTGCTGTCGCAGACCAGGTCGGTGATGACGTAACTGCCGCCGCTGAGCTCGACCTTCACGTCGTGGATCTGCCGCCCCCGGGGCACCTCGTTGGCCGCCGCCGTGCAGACGAACTGGCTCCTGGAGACGGGTGTCAGCCGCAGGACGTTGAACGGCATCTGGATGCTCACCCGCAGCGTGCCGGTCGTGACGTGCACCTCGCCCTTCATCTTGGGCACGTCGGAGTACAGGCCGCGCACCCGCTCCTCCTCGCTCGGCCCCTGCAGCAGCAGCGCGACGGCGTCCTCGGCGCCGAGCTTGGCCTTGGCCGGCCGCGTCACGGACGTCACGCCGGTGGGCGACATGAAGAAGAGCCTCGCCTCCGCCGAGTTGACCTCCCCCTGCCGCTTGGCCCCCGTGGCGGGCTGCCCCACGTCGATGACGTCGGTGGTGGTGACGCCGCAGCCCGTGAGCGCCGCGGCCAGCAGGGCGGCAGGGGCGGCGCGGCGCGCTCGTCGTGCCTTCACGCCGTCTCGCCCCCGCCCTGCCGCAGCGGCAGATCCACGGTGAACACCGCGCCTCCTCCGGGTCGGTTGGCCGCCCGCACGGTGCCCTCGTGCAGGCGTACGTTCTCCAGGGTGATCGCGAGTCCGAGGCCGCTGCCCTCGGAGCGGGCGCGGGCGGAGTCCGCCTTGAAGAACCGCTCGAAGACGTGCGGCAGCACCTCGGGGTCGATGCCCCGGCCGCGGTCCGCGATCTCGATCAGCAGCCGCCGCCCGGTGCCCTCCCCGGCCACCCGGACGGCGACGTCCACCGGTTCGCCGCCGTGCTTGAGGGCGTTGCCGACGAGGTTGGCGACCACGACGTCGATGCGGCGCGGGTCCAGCCGGGCGCGCACGCCCTCGGGCAGGTCGGCGGACGCCTTGTCCTGCCAGCCGCGGGCCTGGAGGGTCTTGCGGACGGTCTCGGAGACGTCGACCTCGTCGAGGTGGAGGGCCGCGGCGCCCGCGTCGAAGCGGGAGATCTCCATCAGGTCCTCGACCATCCGCGCGAGCTTGCCGGTCTCCTCGCTGATGAGGCGGACGGCATAGGCGGTGTCGGGGTCGAGGGAGTCCGCGTCGTCGTCGAGGACGTCGACGACGGCGGTCATGGCGGCCAGCGGCGTGCGCAGCTCGTGCGAGACGTCGGCGGCGAAGCGCCGCGAGTTGGCCTCCATGCGGCGCAGCTCGGCGACGTTCTCCTCCAGGGCCTCGGCCATGTCGTTGAAGGTGCGCGAGAGGTCGGCGAGCTCGTCGCGGCCGGTGACCTTGAGCCGGGTGTCCAGCTCGCCCGCGGCGAGCTTGCGGGAGGCGCGGCGCAGTTCGCGCACGGGCCGCAGCACGCCGCGCGCGGCGACGAGGGCCGGTACGGCGGCCAGGGCGACGGCGGGAAGGGCGCCGCTCTGTGCGGCCTTGACCAGGGCCTGGACGTTCGCCTCGTCCTCGCGGAGAGGCATCTGGGCGTACACCTCCAGGCCGGAGGCCTCGCTGCTGCCGCGGTAGGTGACCGGCAGCCCGATGGCGAGCCAGGGGTCGCCGCCGCTGTCCAGGCGCTGGAAGGCGGGGATGCCCGCGCGGACCTTCTCCTGGACGCCGCGCGGGAGGATCCGGCCGTGGTCGCCGCCGGGCACGAGCCCGCTGCCGCGGTAGCGCACGTACACGGTCCAGCGCTGGGCGCTGCCGGCGGCGTTGAGCCGGTGCTGGAGGTCCTGCAGGGCCTGCTGGGAGAGCGGGAAGGCGTAGTCCGGCACCTGCGAGTTCACCTGGGAGCGCAGGGCCTCGATGGCCGTGTCCTGGGTGCGCTTGAGGATGGCCGTACGGGCCTCGCGGAAGGTCAGCGCCGCCGTGGTGAGCGCGCTGAGCGCGGCGACCAGCAGGAACGCCAGGACGAGGCGGGCGCGCAGGCCGGCCGCGACGGCGCGCAGGGACGGCCGGCGCAAGGACGGCATGCGCAAGGACGGCATGCGCAGGGACGGCATGCGCAGGGCGGGCCGCCTCACAGGGGTCCGAAGCGGTAGCCGAAGCCGCGGACGGTCTGGATGTACTTGGGCGACCGGGTGGAGTCCTCGACCTTGGTGCGCAGGCGCATCACGCAGGCGTCCACCAGGCGGGCGTCCCCGTGGTAGCTGTGCTCCCACACGTGCTCCAGGAGCTGCTGGCGGCTGAAGACGCGGCCCGGGGTGGCGGACAGGTACAGCAGCAGCTTCAGCTCGGAGGGGGCGAGCGGCAGGTCCTGGCCGTGCTTGGCGACGAGCAGGCCCTTGCGGTCGACGGTCAGGTCGCCGTGGATCTCCACGGGCTGGAGGGAGGCCGGGTCCGGGCCGCCGTCGCCGGGGGCGGCGCGGCGCAGCACGGCGCGGATGCGGGCCTCCAGGACCTCGCCGCGGGCGGGCTTGACGATGTAGTCGTCGGCGCCGGCTTCGAGGCCGAGGACGACGTCTATGTCGTCGCCGCGCGCGGTGAGCATGATGATCGGGATCTGCTGGGTGGTGCGGATGCGGCGGCACACCTCGAAGCCGCTGATGTCGGGCAGCATGAGGTCGAGCAGGACGAGGTCGGGCCGGAACGTGTCCATGGCGGCGAGCCCGGCCTCACCGGTCGCCGCGCCCTCCACCTCGTGGCCGCGGCGGCGCAGGGTGAGGGTGACGGCGTCCCGTACCGCACGGTCGTCCTCGATCAGCAGTACCCGTGACATGCGGACAGTATCGTTCCCCTCTGCACACTCGTGCGCCGCACGGGCCTCCGAACGGCAGAACTGTCACGGATTGCTCATATTCACCGGTGCCACGCACGCTGCACTCGCGCTGCACGTCGCTTCATCCGTACCGCGCGTTGCTCCGTCCGGGGCCCTCCGGGGCGGCCCGCAGCGGCCTCAGTCGCCCTCCTCCAGGCGGAAGCCGACCTTCAGGCCCACCTGGTAGTGGCCGATCGCGCCGTCCACGAGGTGTCCCCTGATCTGGGTGACCTCGAACCAGTCGAGGTTGCGCAGGGTCTGCGAGGCGCGGTCGAGGCCGTTGCGGACGGCCTCGTCGACGCCGTCCGGGGACGAGCCGACGATCTCGGTCACGCGGTAGGTGTGGTGCGTCATGGGCGCTGCTCCAGGGAGTGCGGGCCGGTACGGTCCCCACCACCGTGGCTCACCGCGCGCCCGCGCGCGAGGCGAGCGCCGGCGCCCGGCTCACGTCAGGTCGACCACCGTGCGCTCGGCCAGGACGTCCGGCGCGGCCTCGGCGGAGGGCGGGGCGGGCGGGCCCGCGGTGTAGACCGCGACGAGCTTGCCGGACTCGTCCAGGACCGGGATGTTCTTGGGGATGACCTCCCCGCCCGACAGGGTCAGGGACAGGACGCCGTCGCGGTCGGCGAGCTCCAGCGTCCCGGACGGCTCGGGAGCCTCCGTCGCTTCCGCTTCCTGGTCGGACATGGCAGGACCTCCTTGTCGCCGGGCAGCCGCAGCCTACCCCCGCCGTACCGCGGGAACACCCCTCCGGGACGGCTACGGCACCACGGTGACGGGCCAGCGCCCCGCCTTCACCAGCCGTACCGCCACGGAGCCGACGATGCGGTGGCCGGCGCGCTCGGAGGCGCCGACGACCACCGCGTCGGCCTTGAGGTCGTCGGCCGCCTGGACGAGGCCCTGGTAGGGGTCCCCGCGGAAGGTGTGGAACTCCCAGCGCACCTCATGGACGCCCCGCAGCCGCTCGGTCGCCTCGCGGATCTCGGCCAGGAGCTCCCCGGCCACCTCCTCCGTCATCTCCGACACGGGTGCGCCCAGCGCCGCGCCGCCCGCCAGGAGCGGCTGGACGTAGACGACCGCGAGCAGCGCGTGCTGGCGGCGGGCCAGGCCCGCGGCGTAGGCGGCGGCGCGCCAGGACGTGTCGGAGCCGTCGACGCCCGTGACGATCACCTTGGGCCCGTCCGTGCCGCGCTCGAAGCCGGACGGCAGGTCCCGGCTCCGCGGCTCGCGCGCCTCGCCGGCCTCGCCGGCCTCGTCGTTCAGTCCGCCGCCCGTATCTCCGTTCACATCGGGAGGCTAACCGGCGGCGGGCACCGACAGCGACAGTGCGAACCGCCCTTCCTCGTCCGTCCACCAGTGGGTGGTCTCCAGGCCGGCCGCCGCCAGCTCGGCGCGCACCCCGGCCTCGCGGAACTTGGCGGAGATCTCCGTGCGCAGCTCCTCGCCGGCGGCGAAGTTCACGGCGAGGTCGAGCGCGGGGACCTTGGCGACGAGGGCGCCGCGGGCCCGCAGCCGCATCTCGATCCACTCCTGCCGGGGGTCCCACAGGGCGACGTGGTCGAAGTCCTCCGGGTCGAAGTCGGCCTCCAGCTCGCGGTTGATGACGGTGAGGACGTTCTTGTTGAAGGCGGCGGTCACGCCCGCCGCGTCGTCGTAGGCGCGCACGAGCGTGCGCTCGTCCTTGACCAGGTCCGTGCCGAGCAGCAGGGCGTCGCCGGGGGCGAGTTCGGCGCGGACGGCGGCGAAGAAGGCGGATCGTTCCTGCGGGCGCAGGTTGCCGATCGTGCCGCCGAGGAAGGCGAGCAGGCGCGGCGCGGGCGTGGCGGGCAGGTGCAGGCCGTACTGGAAGTCGGCGACGAGGGCGTGCACCGTCAGCTCCGGGTGGTCGGCGAGCAGGCCCTCGGCCGCGCCGGTCAGGGCGCTCTCGCTGACGTCGACGGGCACGTAGTGGTCGAGGGAGGCCAGGGCGCGGATGAGGTGGCGGGTCTTGTCGGAGGAGCCGGAGCCGAGCTCCACGAGGGTACGGGCGCGCGTGGCCGCGGCGATCTCGTCCGCGCGGGCGATGATGATCTCCCGTTCGGCGCGCGTGGGGTAGTACTCGGGCAGGCGGGTGATCTCGTCGAACAGCGCGCTGCCGCGCGCGTCGTAGAACCACTTCGGCGGGAGCTCCTTGGGCGTGCGGGTCAGGCCCGTGGCGACGTCGGCGCGCAGGGCGGCGGCGGTCGCGTCGGCGGGGAGGGTGCGGGTCAGGGCGAACGGGCTCACGGGCAGGGCTCCTTGAGCGGTGACAGGGTGACGTCGGTGCGGGTCGCGGTGAGCAGGGTGCGGTCGGGGACCTCGGTCCAGCGCGGGTCGTCGTCGTAGGGCTCGGAGGCGACGGCCGTGCGGCCGCCGGGGTCCGCCAGGTACCAGAGGGTGTCCCCCCAGGCGGTGGCGGCGATGGAGGTGCCGTCCGTGAGCAGCAGGTTGAGCCGGGATCCGGGGGCGGCCTCGGCGAGCTCCGCGACCGTGTCGGCCAGTGCGCCGCCGGGGGCGTCCCCGCCGCGCAGCCGGTGCTCGACGAGGGCCCACACGAGCGCGGAGTCGCAGCGGGCCGCGAGCCGCAGGAGCGCCTCGGGGGGCAGCAGGCCGGCGAGCGGCGCGGCGGTGTCCGGCCAGCCGGCCACCGCGCCGTTGTGGCTGAAGAGCCAGGGGCCGGCGGCGAAGGGCGCGGCGGCGGCCTCGCCGTCCGCGTCCGCCGCGGTGGCGTCCCGCACGGCGGCGAGCAGGGCGCCGGTGCGCACGACGCGGGCGATGTCGGCGAAGGACAGGTCGGCCCAGACGGGGCCGGCGCGCCGGTAGCGGGCAGGCACCAGGTCGCCCTCGGCGTACCAGCCGACGCCGAAGCCGTCCGCGTTCACCGTGCCGTGGCGCTGCCGCCGCGGCGCCCAGGACTGGCGCACCAGGGAGTGCGGCGGATCGGCGAGGCTCGCGCCGATGGGCTCCTGGGGACCCAGTACGGCGATATGACGGCACATCAGGCGGGCTCGGCGTCGCGTGCGGTGCGGAAGCCGGCGAAGATCTGCCGGCGGACCGGAAGGTCCCAGTTGCGGAAGGTGCCCCGGCAGGCGACCTGGTCGACGGCGAAGGACCCGCCGCGCAGCACCTTGTGGGCGCTGCCGAAGAACACTTCCGAGTACTCCCGGTAGGGGAAGGCCTTGAAGCCCGGGTAGGGCAGGAAGTCGCTGGACGTCCACTCCCACACGTCGCCGATCAGCTGCCGGACGCCCAGCGGCGACGCGCCTTCGGGGTACGCCCCGACGGGCGCCGGGCGCAGGTGGCGCTGGCCGAGGTTGGCGTGAGCGGGGGTGGGGTCCGCGTCGCCCCACGGATAGCGCAGGGAGCGGCCCGAGCCGGGGTCGTGGCGCGCGGCCTTCTCCCACTCGGCCTCGGTGGGCAGCCGCCGCCCGGCCCACGCCGCGTAGGCCGCGGCCTCGTACCAGCTCACGTGCAGGACCGGCTCGTCGGGCGGCACGGGCTCGACGGTGCCGAAGCGCCGCCGCAGCCAGCCGGAGCCCGAGCGCCGCCAGAACAGCGGGGCCGTCAGCTCGTGGGTGCGGACGTGCCGCCACCCCTCGGGGTGCCACCAGCGCGCGTCCCCGTAGCCGCCGTCCTCGATGAAGCGCAGGTAGGCGGCGTTGCTCACGGGCAGCGTGTCGATGAAGAAGGACGGCACGAAGCGGTGGTGGGCGGGCCGTTCGTTGTCCAGGGCCCACGGCTCGGCCGAGGTCCCCATCGTGAACGGGCCTCCCTCGACCAGCACCTCGCGCGGCAGCAGCGCGGCGTCCGGCGGGGCGGGCGGCGGTTCGGGCGCGCCGAGCACGGCCGGGCCCCGGCGCAGCTGGTGGGTGATCAGCATGGTCTCGTCGTGCTGCTGCTCGTGCTGGGCGATCATGCCGAACGCGAAGCCCGACGCGGTCAGCGGGCGGCCGTCGAGCGGGGTCGCCTCCAGGACGTCCAGGACCCGGCCGCGGACGTCGGCGACGTAGCCGCGCGCCTCGGCGGGCGGCAGCAGCGGCAGCGCGGGCCGCGCGGCTCTCGGGTGCTCGAACGCGTCGTAGAGCGGGTCCAGTTCGGGGCGCAGCGCCTCGCGCCCGCCCACGGCGCGCAGCAGCCACTGCTCCTCCTGGTTGCCGATGTGGGCCAGGTCCCACACCAGCGGGGACATCAGGGGCGAGTGCTGGGCGGTCAGGTCGCGGTCGTCGACGCAGCCGGTGAGGAGGCCGGTGCGCGCACGGGCGCGGATCAGGGCGTCCGTGGCGCGCCGGCGGAGGACGTCGGGGTCCGGGCCGGGTGCGGTCATGCGGGGCTCTCCTTGCCGGTGGCGTGGTCCTCGCCGGTGCCCGGGGCCTTGCCGCCGGCTCCGTTCCCGAAGGCCCGGTCCCCGCCGGCGAACCGGTCGAGGAGGTCGTCGGCGGGGCAGCGGCCGCGGTCGACGTAGCGCCCGGTGAAGGCGTCGACGGCGTCCAGGATGCGGCGGCCGGCGCCGACCCGGGGCAGGGCCTCGCGGGCGGCGGCGAAGCAGGTGACGGCCGCGGCGTGCAGCTCGGGGTCGGCCAGGCCGTGGCGGGCGGCGTTGCGCCAGAGCGCGTTGCGGGGCGCGGGCTCCGGGCCCGCCGTGTCGGCGAGGGCCTTCACGGCCCGGTAGGAGGCCTCGGCGGCCACGGGGTCGTCGAAGAGGGCGGCCGTGACGGCCAGCGGCACCAGCCAGCCGTCCTCGCCGGGCTGCGCGTCGATCATGCGCAGCTCCAGGTGGCCCCGGGGCCGCACCGGGGGGAACAGCGTGGTCAGGTGGTAGGCGACGTCGTCGTCGGTGGCGGGCCGGGGGCGTCCCGTACGGGTCCAGCCGCGCAGGTCCAGGCCCCACGGCGGCTCCCACGGGCCCTCGCCGGAGCGCACGCACATGATCCGGGCGTCCAGGGCGTACGCGGCCCACGCCGCCCGCGGGTCGAGGTCCTCGGGCGGGGCCAGGGTGCGGCCGGGGTCCATGCGCTCGTAGCAGGCCTGGCGGGTGGAGCGCCAGCCGGTGGGGCGGCCCCCGTCGAGGGGGGAGTTGGCGAACGCGGCGACGAGGACGGCGCCCAGCAGGTGCGCCAGCCGCCAGCGCCGGCCGAAGCCGAGCGGCCCGGGCTCCTCGTGCCCGGCGTCCACGCAGACCTGCACCGAGGCGGTCTTCGTCATCACCGTGCGCCCGGCGCCGCCCCAGTGGTCGTGGAAGTCCTCCATGGCCCGGTAGCGGGGCGTGGCGAGGACGCGGCGCGGGGGGTGCCAGGGGTCCTTGCCGTAGCCGGCGAGGGAGAGGCCGAGGGAGCGGAGCGCGGGGCGGGCCTCGGCCAGATCGGCGGAGACTTCCTCCGCACAGGCGGTGAGGGACTCCGCGGGCCGGGAGCTGAACTCCAGCTGGCCGCCGGGCTCGATGGTGATCAGGGATTTCAGGGGCAGCGTCCGCAGCCGGTCGGCGGCGGCTGCCAGGAGGCGGGGGGAGACGGGCCGGGAGGGATCCTGCAGGTCGTGAACGAGCCATTCCAGCTCGACGCCGAGGAACCGCGGAGGGCCCGTCTTGAAACAGATCCCGCGGATCAGGGCATCCGCCTCCGCCTCGTCGACCACGCGGGGCGGGCCCGCCCTGTCGGACCTGGTTTCCGTCACTGTCCGTACCTCCGTCCGCCGTACCGGCCGATGGTCACCCCCACATTGTGGCGAGCCCTTGACTCGCCCGCCAGAGGAGGGTCTACGGTCCCCGCGTGACCGTAGAACAGGTGACCGCCGACGTCTTCCTGCCCGGCACCTACGCGCGCGGCGTGCCGTACGCCCGCTTCCGGGAGCTGCGGGAGAAGAGCCCCGTGCGCCGGATCGGCGAGCCGGCCGTCGGCCCCTGGCCGCCCGGCCGGGGCTTCTGGGCGGTCTTCCGGCACGCCGACGTCAAGCACGTCCTGCGCAGCCCGCAGACGTTCTCCTCGCACCTGGGCGCAACCCAGCTGCGCGACCCGGACACCGAGGCGGACCTGCGGTTCGTCCGGACCACGATGCTCAACCAGGACCCGCCCGGCCACGGCCGGCTGCGCCGGATCGTCGCCTCGGCCCTCACCCCGCGCGCCGTCCGCGAGCTGGAGGCGGTGATCGAGGCGCGGGCCCGGGCGCTGGTCGACCGCATCGCGGAACGCGGCGAGGCGGACTTCGTGGAGCTCTCCGCGCAGCTGCCCGTGCACACCCTGGCCCACGTCCTGGGCGTGCCGCGGCAGGACGGGGCGCTCATCCACGACTGGGCGAACCGGATCGTCGGCTACCAGGACGCGGACTACGCGCTGTCGGACACGGCCACCCGGGAGAGGCTCACCCCCATGGGGCGCGCGGCCCTCGCCCGCCGGCCCGCCCCGCGGACCCGTCCCGACGGCCGGCCGGTCAACCCCCGCTCGCGCGAGGCGCTGGCCGACATGTTCCACTACGCCCACGCCCTGGCCGAGCGTCCCGCGCCCGGCAGCGTGATGGCGCTGATGCGCGAAGGCGGCCTCACCCGGGACGAGTTCGAGATGATGTTCTTCCTCTTCGCGGTCGCGGGGAGCGAGGCCCCGCGCAACGCCTTGCCCGGCGGCCTGCTGGCGCTCCTCGACCACCCGGACCAGTTCGCGCTCCTGCGCAGCCGGCCGGAGCTGATCCCCTCGGCCGTGGAGGAGATGCTGCGCTACTGGCCGCCGGTCGTGCACTTCCGGCGCACCGCCACCCGCGACACCGAGCTCGGTGGGCAGCACATCCGGCGCGGCGAGAAGGTCGCCGTCTTCCACCCCTCCGCCAACCGCGACGAGCGCGTCTTCCCCGACCCGGACCGCTTCGACGTCACCCGCAACCCCAACGACCACGTCAGCTTCGGGTACGGCCCGCACTTCTGCCCGGGCGCCCACCTCGCCCGCGCCCAGATGCGCGCCGTGCTGCGGGCCGTCCTGGACCGGCGGCCCGGTCTGGAGCGGGCGGGCGAGCCGGTGCGCCTGACGTCGAACTTCCAGAACGGCCTCAAGCACCTGCCCGTCAGATGGCGAACAGATCGGTGAACGGCGCGGTGGAATCGGCGACGGTGTGGCCGAAGGGCGAGTTGAAGTCCCAGATCAGGAAGAGCAGGAAGGCGATCAGGGCGCTGTAGAGGCCGGCCAGCAGCAGCTCGCGCGGCGAGCGCCGGATCTGCAGCGTGAAGATCAGCCCCACGGCGATCAGCGCGCCCGCGACCAGGCCGAACCACACCACGCCCGGCATGGTGTCGCCCGCGCTCTGCGCCCGGGCGTTGCGCGCGGCGTCCGCGGCGCCGATCTGGTCCAGCAGCGGCTGGTAGGACTGGCCCTCGTGGTCGTTGCGCGGCTCGTACGAGGTCAGGCCCTCGCGCACCTTGTCCAGCAGCAGGGCGCCGCGGTCGGTGAGCTCGCCGCGCTTGAGCATCACCGGCCACTCCTTGTGCACCACGTAGCTCACGTAGGTGTTGACGTCCTCGCGCGTCCGGTCCCGGGCCGCCGGCGCGTACGCCTGCACCCGCTCGGTGACCTCGTGCAGCGCCTGGGCCTCGGCGCGGACCTGGTCCTGGGCGCTGTTGCGGGCCTCCCAGACGCCGGCGATGGCCAGGCCCAGCACGATGGCGTAGACAACGCCGATCATCATCGTCATGTACTCGATGACGTCGGGCGTCTCGGTCGGGTCGTCGTCCTCGCCGCGCCTGCGCTCCCGGAGCACGGTGATGGTCAGCACGACCGCGCACGCCGCGGCCATGGCGAGGACCAGGACCAGCCACTCGGACAAGGGAAACCTCCGGAAGACGAGAGCGGGGGGAACCGGGAACGGGACGGCGGGCGGTGCGGACGACCGCGCCGCCGGGGCGGTACGGACGTCAGCTGCGGCGGCCGCCGCCACCGCCACCGCCGCGCGGCCGCAGCATCGCCGCGGCGAGCACGGCCGGCGTGGTCAGCAGCAGGGTGAGGGTGACCAGGGACGCCCCGCCCTCGGGCGGGGGCGAGACGGACGCGTGGTAGGCGCGCGGGACGATGTGCGAGGGCGCCGGCGGGACTTCGGGCGCGGGCGGCGGCTCGCTGCGCGGGGCGGCCGGCGGCCGCGGCGCCGGGGCCGGCGGAAGCGCGGGCCGGGGCGCGGGAGCGCGCAGTCGCGCCGGTGCCGGGCGGGGCGGGGGCGGTGGTACGTACTCGGGCGGTGCGGGGGCGGGCGCGGGTGGCCGCGGGGCGGCCGGGGTGACCGGGCGCGGCGCCCGCTCGCACCCGATGACGATCGCCGCGAAGGCGGCGCCACCACGGGCACCGACCTTCAGGCAGCCGGGACGGTGGTCGATCTCCGCAGCCGCCGCGTCGCCGCCGGGGCCGCCGGTCCCGGCACGGACGCTGCCGTGACCGTGACTGCGACCGGGGACACCGTCAGGGACGGGCAGGCCGTGCCGCCCGGGAACGCCGTCGGAGCCGGGGTCGTACGTGACGGTGGCGGAGCCCGGGCGGATGCGGGGGACGCCGCGCAGAGCCCCGGCCGCCGGACCGGGCACCGGGCGCTCACCGCCGGCCCGGACCGGCCCGCCGGTACCGGGATCGTCCCCCGGAACGGGCCCGGCCGCCCCGGTCGTCGCCATGACGGCCGCGAAGGCCACGATCCCCGCGCGCCCGGCGCGCACCCATCCGCTCACGGGGAGATCCTCGCGGTCGTCCAGCCCTCAACTGCCCTACGAGGGGGTGAATCCCATCGAAGGGGTGAAGAACTGTGTGTTTTGTGTGCGGGGGTTCACCCCGCAAGACGGACGAACAGGGCGCACGGCGAACCTGCCGTACGCCCTCCGTCCACCCTGCCGTCCGGGCCGGGCCCTTTTACAGGTCCGTGAAGTCCCCGTGCCGGCCCGCGCCCTGGGCGAAGCGCGCGGCGCCCTCGACGGCCCCGGCAAGCGACGCCCGGCCGTGGGTGAACTCGGCCGCCATCGCCTGCTCTTCGGTGAGGCCCTCCTGTCCGAGCACGGAGGCCCGGTCGCCGCGCAGGCAGCCCTGGGGGAACCGGGCGATCTCCGCGGCCAGTCGTTCCGCGGCGGCGCGGGCCGTGCCCGTGGGGACCACGCGGTTGGCGAGCCCCATCGCGTACGCCTCGGCGGCCGGCACCGGGCGGCCCGTCAGCACCATGTCCATCGCGCGGCTCGTGCCGATCAGCCGGGGCAGGCGGACCGTGCCGCCGTCGATCAGCGGTACGCCCCAGCGGCGGCAGAAGACGCCGAAGACGGCGTCCTCCTCGGCCACGCGCAGGTCGCACCAGAGCGCCAGTTCCAGGCCGCCCGCGACCGCGTGCCCGCTGACCGCCGCGACGACGGGCTTCGACAGCCGCAGCCGCGTGGGGCCCATCGGGCCGTCCCCGCCGGCCTCGACGCGGTTGCCGCGCTCGCCGCCGAACGCCTTCAGGTCGGCCCCGGCGCAGAAGGTGCCGCCCTCGCCCCACAGCACCGCGACGAGGGCGCTCTCGTCGGCCTCGAACGCCCGGAAGGCGTCGGCCAGTGCGGCGGCGGTCCGCCCGTCCACGGCGTTGCGGGCCTCGGGGCGGGAGAGGACGACGGTGGTGACCGGTCCGCGGCGCTCCGTCCGCACGGTCGCGTCCGGCGACGCGTCCGGGGTCGCGTCCGGGGTCGCGTCCGGGGTCACAGCGCCTCCTTCAGCAGGGCGCGGTCCAGGATCGGCCCGAGGTCCGTGCCCGGCGGCAGGGTGCCGAAGGCGTTGCCCCAGTCCCCGCCCAGCCGGGAGGCGCAGAAGGCGTCCGCGACGGCGGGCGTGCTGTGCCGCACGAGCAGGCTGCCCTGCAGGACGAGCGTCAGCTGCTCGGCCAGGCGGCGGGCCAGGAGCTGGGCGCGGCCGGGGTCGCTGAGCTCCCCGAGCAGGTCCCGCAGGCGCGCGGCGGCCGCGTCGAGGCGGGGGTCCGCGCCCGCCGCCTCGCCGACCTCCGCGAAGTAGGCGTCCAGGGCGGCCGGTTCCTTCGCCAGGGCCCGCAGGACGTCCAGGGCGGCGACGTTGCCCGAGCCCTCCCAGATGGACAGCAGCGGGGCCTCCCGGTAGAGCCGCGGCATGCCGGACTCCTCGACGTAGCCGTTGCCGCCCAGGCATTCGAGGGCCTCGGCGGCATGGGCGGCGCCGCGCTTGCAGACCCAGTACTTGCCGGCCGCCAGGCCCAGGCGGCGCAGCGCCGACTCGGCGGCGTCCCCGGCCTCGGAGCGGTCCAGGGCCGCCGCGAGCCGCATCGCCAGCACGGTCGCGGCCTCCGACTCCACGGCGAGGTCGGCCAGGACGTTGCGCATCAGGGGCTGGTCGATCAGCTCGGCGCCGAACGCCTTGCGGTGCGCGGCGTGGTGCAGGGCCTGCCGCAGGCCGGCCCGCATGCCGGCCGCGGAGCCGATGACGCAGTCGAGCCGGGTCATGTTCACCATCTCGACGATCGTGCGCACGCCGCGCCCGGGCTCGCCGACCGGCCAGGCCACGGCCTGCTCGTACTCGATCTCCGCCGAGGCGTTGGAGCGGTTGCCGAGCTTGTCCTTGAGCCGCTGCAGGCGCATGGCGTTGCGGGTGCCGTCGGGCAGCACGCGCGGCATGAGGAAGCAGGTCAGGCCCTCCGGGGCCTGGGCGAGGACCAGGAAGACGTCGCTCATCGGCGCGGAGGTGAACCACTTGTGGCCGGTGATCACGTAGGAGCCGTCGCCCGCGGGCACGGCCGTGGTGGTGTTGGCGCGGACGTCGGAGCCGCCCTGCTTCTCCGTCATCGACATGCCCGCGATCAGGCCCTGCTTGCCGAGCGGCGGGCGCAGCCCGTAGTCGTACGTGCGGGAGGCCAGCAGCGGCTCGTAGGCGGCGGCCAGTTCGGGCTGGGCGCGGAGGGCGGGGACGGCGGCGTACGTCATCGAGACCGGGCAGCCGTGGCCGGGCTCGGCCTGGGCCCACGCGTAGAACTTCGCCGCGCGCACCAGGTGGGCGCCGGGGCGGGCCTCGGCCCAGGGGGCGGCATGCTGGCCGCTCTCCACGGCGGCGGCCATCAACCGGTGCCAGGCGGGGTGGAACTCGACCTCGTCGATGCGGTGGCCGTAGCGGTCGTGCGTGCGCAGCACCGGGGGGTGCGCCTCGGCCGTGCGGGCCCAGTCCTGCACCTCCTCCGTGCCGGCCCGGGCGCCGAGCTCGCGGACCTCGGCCTCGCCCCACGCGCCCCCGTCGCGGCGCAGGGCCTCCAGCAGGGCGGGGTCGTCGGCGGTCGTGAAGCCGGTCAGGGGCGGGGCCTGGTTGAACACGTCGTGCGTGGCGCTCATGGCGACCTCCGGGCGGGCCGTTCGGCAGGGCGTGGGACGTCGGACGGTATTACAGTTTCATGATGAGTGATGAAGGACTGTAATGGATAGGGTTGGCCCAGCCATGGACGACACCGTTGCCGTTTCCCCCGCCGCTCCCGCCGCTCCCACCGCTCCGGCCCTGCGGCCCCTGACCGCGCGCTCGGTCGTGCTCTCCACCCTCCTCGGGCACCACCCGCCCGCGCTCCCCGCGCGCGCCCTCGTGCGCGTGGGGGAACTGTTCGGGACCGCGGAGGGGACGGTGCGGACGGCCCTGACCCGGATGGTCGCCGCGGGCGACCTGGAGCAGCACGACGGCACCTACCGGCTGACCGACCGGCTCCTCGCCCGCCAGGCCCGGCAGGACGACAGCCGCGCGCCCCGCACCCGGCCGTGGGACGGCGGCTGGGAGATCGCCGTCGTCACCCCCGAGCGCCGCAGCGCGGCCGACCGCGCCGCCCTGCGCCAGGCCATGGCGGCGCTCCGCCTCGGCGAACTCCGCGAGGGCTGCTGGATGCGCCCCGCCAACCTCCTGCGGGACCGGCTGCCGGTCGTCACCGCCCAGTGCACGCTGCTGACGGGCGCGCCGGAGGGCGACCCGGCGCGGCTCGCGGCGGCCTTGTGGGACCTGGACGGGTGGGCCTCGCGCGCCCGCTTCCTGGAGTCCGCCCTCCGCGAGGACCGCACGGCGGCCCTCGCGGAACGCTTCACGGTCTCGGCCGCGGTCCTGCGGCACCTGCTGTCGGACCCGGTCCTGCCGCGGGAGTTGCTGCCGGCGGACTGGCCCGGGGAGGAACTACGGCACCGCTACGAGGCGTTCGACCGCGACTTCCGGGCCCTGCTGCGGCGCCACATCGGCATCTGAGCCGGGTCGGCGCCTGAGGCGGGTCAGGGCCTGAGGCGTACCGCCCGCCGTGGCCTCCGGTCAGCCCCGCGGCAGCACCGTGGAGAGCACCTGGGGCAGGGGGTACCAGTCCGCGGTCGCGAAACTGGCGTGGGCCCCGGCCAGGAGGCCGTGCCGGGCGCGCGCCTGGGCCTCGGTGGGGCGGGTGACGTCGATGGCCGGGGACACCTTGTGGGCGTCCGTCATGACGAGGAGGTAGCGCCGGTCGTCGTACCAGGCCGTGTCGATGCCGCCCGCCGTGTACGTGGCGGCGTCCCCGTCGAAGACGACGAACCAGGGGCGCAGGGACGGGTCGGCGTAGCGGGTGCGGGGGTCGCCGGGGACGGCGCCGTGGACGGCGGGGAAGGCGGCGGCCTGACGGAGCCGGCCGGCGGCCGCGAGGTCGCGCAGGTGCTGCGCGTACTCCCGGTCGGTCCACAACCGGTCGGCGGGGTTGCGCTCCTCCACGGTGCCGGGGATGAGTTCGACGAGGAACTTGCCGGCCATCGCGGAGCGCGCGGGCCAGCCGCCGGCCCGGACGGCCTCGTCGAGGGTGGCGCGGCCGCCGGCGAGGTCGGCGGGGCGGTAGAGGGCGTCGCCGAGCTTCTCGGTGAGCAGGGCGTCGAGTTCTGCGGGTCCGCGGCCGCTGTCGGCGTTGAACCCGTCCTTCATCTCGACCTTGAGCATGACGGGCCGGTGGCCGGGGTGGGCGTCGTGCCAGGCGCGGATGTCGGCGAGACAGCCGGCCAGGGGCTGGTTGCGGGTCCCGGTGCGCAGCTTCGCGGGCGACGTGGCGCCCACGCAGTTGTTGGCGTTGCGCAGGGGGCTGGCGTGCGAGACGCGGAAGGAGCGCCCGCCGAAGCCGTTGGTCCAGACGTCGAGTTCGACCAGGGAGGCGCCGGAGTCGAGGGCGTCGGCGAAGTAGGGGTACTTGGCGCTCTCGTAGGCGTTGTGGACCCCGACGGAGGTCGTCGCCGAGTAGGCCGGGCCTTCGGCCGCCCCGGCCGGAGCGGACGCGACGGCCGTGACCGCCGTCAGTGCCGCGGTCACGGCCGCCGTCAGTGCCGTGCGTATCGTTCTTCTCATGTCCCCGCCCGCTGCTCTCGCTCAAGTGTGCTGATATGAACGGGCAGTAGGGTACGTCACCGGCGGGCGGGTGCCGGACGGCCGCGGATCACGGGCAGCCGCAGGTCATGGGCCGGCCACAGGTCGGGCCGGCCGGGGTCACGGTCCGTCGTACGGCGTGCGGGCCACCTCCGGCGTCTCCGTGTCGAGCGGGACGGACCCGGAGCGGACGAGGCCGAGCTGGACGCCCTGGCGGGGCAGGATCGCGTCGAGGAGCCAGTCGGCGGCGACGCGGATGCGGTTGCCGGGCATGGCGGCCAGGTGGTAGCCGCGGGTGACGGCACTGGCCAGGGGCCCGGAGAGCGGGATGTGCAGCGGGTCGGCCGCGGCCTGGACGCCGCCGAGGTCGACCGTGAAGCCCAGGTCGCGGTGGCGGTAGGGGCGACGCTCCCCGCGCCCGAAGGACGCGGCGATGTTGCGGGCGGCGGTCCGGCCCTGCCGCTGGGCGTGCTGGGCGGTCATCGGGGTGTACTCGCCGGGCCGGGTGAGGTCGGGCACGGCCGCGGCGTCGCCGCAGGCGAAGACCTCCGGACGGCCGGGCACGGCCAGGTACTCGTCCACGCACAGCCGCCCCCGCTCGGTGGGCAGTCCGAGGCCGGCGACCAGCGGGTCCGGGCGCACCCCCACGCACCAGACGAGGGAGCGCGTCGGGACAAACTCCCCGTCGTCCAGGTGCACGCCCTCCCGGGTGGCCTCCTTGACGGACGTGCCCGTACGGACCTCGACGCCGCGGCGGCGCAGCACCCGGTCCGCGGTGCGCGAGAGGCGCCGGTCCAGCTCGGGCAGGACCCGCGGGGCGAGGTCCAGGAGCACCCAGCGGGGGCGGGCGCCCGCTTCGCGCAGGGCGCTGTTGCGGCGCACCAGCGAGTCGGTGAACAGCACGCCGTGGGCGGCCACTTCGGTGCCGGTGTACCCCGCTCCCACGACCACGAAGGTCAGCCGGGCGGTGCGCTCCTCCGCATCGGCCGCGGCGCCGGCCAGCTCGGTCTGGCGCACGACGTGGTCGCGCAGGTAGAGGGCCTCGGGCAGGCCGCGGAAGCCGTGGGCGCGCTCGGCGACGCCGGGCACGGGCAGCAGTTTGTTGACGCTGCCCACGGTCAGCAGCAGCCGGTCGTAGGCCAGGGAGCCGCGGTTGCCCTCGGGGTCGGCGTACCCGATGCGCCGGCCGTCGAGGTCGACCGTGTCGACCTGGCCGAGGACGAGCCGGACCCGGGGCAGTGTCCCGGTCAGCGACACCGAGACCCGGCGCGGCTCCAGGACGCCGGCCGCGACCTCGGGGAGGAGGGGCAGGTAGAGGAAGTAGTCGTGGGGGTTGACGAGCACGATCTCGGCGGCGCCGCGCGCCGTGCGGGACAGCTCGCGGGCGGCCTGGTAGCCGGCGAATCCGGCTCCGACGACGACGATGCGGGCTCGGCTGCTCACTGACGGCTCCTGTGGTCCGGTGTGCCGGGAAGGACGGGTGAGGGGGCGGGGGTACGGGGTGCGGGAAGCGGCACTCCTCCGCGTAACCGGCCCCGCGGAGGCCCAAACGGGGGGCCGGGGCCCGGAACCGGACACATCTGCAAGTCGCTTATTCCGGTCGTATACAGAACTGCACGATTGTGCAGTGGTTCGTGGCGTGACGCTCCCGGGCGCGGCCCGCCGGGCAAGCACTGGACAGGCCCTTGGACGGGCACGGGACGAGCGAGGGGCCGGGCATACCGTGGTGAGCGACGAATACATCAGTTGGCGCAATCATTTCCTGCTGCTCCTCGACCGCATCCCGACGCCGATCGCCGTCTGCCGGCCGGACGGCGAGGTCACGGTCGCCAACCCGGCCATGGCCGCCGAGTGGGGCACTTCGCCGGTCCGCCTGCGCGGCCGGAACCTGCACGAGATGTTCCGGCCGCGGCTGCCGGGCCGGCTCGACCGGCACATCGAGGCGCTGCGGCTCGGCCGCCGGCCCCGTCACCCGATCGAGGTGCGCTGGCTGGCGGGCGCGGGCGGCGTCGAACGGGAGGGGGAGCTGCTCGTGGACCCGGTCGGGGACGGCTTCCCGCCGAGCCCGATGCTGCTGGCCGTGCTCCGGGTGCGGGCGGGCGAAACCGTCCCGCGTCCGGCGGAACCGGCCGCCGAGGTGAGCGTGGTGGAGGGGCACATCCTGGCGCTGGCCGCCGCGGGGGCGACGACCGCCGCCATCGGCAAGGCGGTCGGGCTGACCGTGGACGGCGTCAACTACCACCTGACCCGGCTCACGCGCCGCTGGCGCGTGCCCAACCGCACGGCGCTGGTGGCCAAGGCGTACGTCCTCGGCGTGCTCTCGACGCGCGAGTGGCCGCCCGCGCCCTCCCCTCAGCGCACCCGCGGCGGGGCGTGCCGCAGCACGCAGTCGCCGCACATCCCGCCGGGCAGCACCCGGTAGTAGAGACAGCAGGTGCTGCGCACGAAGGACGGCGCGGAGCGCGGCGCGGGGCCCGGGACGAGGGTGCCGGTGCCGTGCAGGAGCGGGTCGGCGAGTACGGCGCGGGCGAGGTCGAGGGCGCGGGCCGCGTCCTGCGGGCGGCCCCGGTCGCGGCACCAGGCGTGCAGCACGCGCAGGGAGCCCGCGAGCGACGACGCCGCGTTGCCCCACAGGAGGCGCCCGGAGACCGGGACGACCGTGCGGGTGAGTTCGTGCAGGTCCGCCAGCGGGCCGCGCAGGACGTGCTCGCGGATGGCTCCGGCCGGGTCCGCGGCGGTGCCGGGCAGGGCCGTGGGGCCGGGCAGCCACAGGTCGTCGGGCGCGGTACGGGCCGGGTGCCAGCGCAGCCGGCCGAGGTCGGGGACCTCGCCGGAGAGCACGGCCGAGCCCAGGGCGACGGACAGCAGCCGCCCGGCGATGCCCTGGTAGGCGACGGACGCGGCCACGCGCCGGTCCTCCGTCCCCAGGCGCCCGGCGACGGTCTCCACACGTGCGCGCACCGCTTCCTCGCCGAGCGGCAGGTACTCCCCGGGGGCTTCCGCGGGCGCCTCGGGCGCCGCTTCGGTCCGCAGGGCGAAGAACGGTCCTACGGCTGCGAGTCCGGTCAGGCGCATGGTCGGGGCGGTTCCGTTCGGTCGGCTGAAGCGCCGCCCACCGTACACGGGGCATGACAAGGGGACCACGGTGCGGCCGGGGTCCGGGGTGCCGCCGGGGGTGGTGGTCGCCACTTCTGGCGCGCGGGGCATCATGACAGCACGTCATGCACTCGCTACCCTCGGCGCTGACAACGATGTCGGCATCCTACGTGGCGTCACCCGAGGGGCGTGGACGATGAGATGGACCGGACACCTGCGCTCGCGCACCTGCGCGGCCGCACTCGCTCTCGCGGCGGTACTGGGCGGGGGCTCGCTCGCGGCCCCCCGGCCGGCCGCCGCGGCCGACGGCCTGACCGGACTGGTCAACACCTTCATCGGCACCCAGAACGAGGGCAACACCTTCCCCGGAGCCGCCGTGCCGTTCGGCATGGTGCAGCTCTCCCCCGACACCGGCCACAGCACGGGCTACGACTACAAGCACGACCGCATCCGCGGCTTCAGCACCGTGCACCTGTCCGGGGTGGGCTGCCGCCTCGGCGGCGACCTGCCCGTCCTGCCCACCACGGGTGACGTCACGCGCACCGACAACGCCCGCTACGCCGCCGCCTTCAGCCACCGCGACGAGAGCGCCCGCCCCGGCTACTACCGGGTCGGGCTGTCCTCCTACGGCGGCATCACCGCCGAGCTGACCGCGGGCCGCCGCACCGGCCACCAGCGCTACACCTTCCCGGCCACCGGCAAGGCCAACGTGCTGCTGAACACCGGGCAGTCGCTGCACCGCACCGTCTCCACCACCGTCGAGGTCCTCGACTCCCGCACCGTCCGCTCGGCCGTCACCGGCCGCGGCTTCTGCCAGGACACGCGCCCGTACACGGTGTACACGATCACCCGCTTCGACCGGCCCTTCACCACCTTCGGCACCTGGAACGGCGACAAGGTCTCCGAAGGCACGCGCAGCTCCACCTCCGCCGGCCGCAACGGCGCCTGGGTGCGCTTCGACGCCACCCGCGACCGCACGGTGGAGGCCACCACCGCCATCAGCTACGTCGACGCCGCCGGCGCCGCCGGGAACCTGCGCGCGGAGGACGACGGCTTCGACCGCACGGCCCGGGCCGCGCGCGAGGCGTGGGAGCGGCGCCTGGACGACGTCCGCGTGCAGGGCGGCTCGGCGGCGCTGCGCCGCACCTTCTACTCCTCGCTCTACCGCGCCTTCCTCGCCCCCACCGTCGGCAGCGACGCCGACGGCCGCTACACCGGCTGGGACGGGAGGATCCACCGCGCCCGCGGCTTCACCTACTACCAGAACTGGTCGCTGTGGGACACCTACCGCACCCAGGCGCAGCTGCTGGCGCTGCTGGCGCCGGACGAGTCGCGGGACATGGCGCTGTCGGTGCTGCAGGTCGAGGCGGACGGCGGCTGGCTGCCCAAGTGGGGCTACGGCACCGTCGAGACGAACATCATGACCGGTGACCCGGTCACCCCCTTCCTCACCAACGCCTATCAGCACGGGCTGCTCAAGGGCCACGAGGAGGAGGCCTACCGGGTGCTGAAGAGGAACGCCGACGGGGTGCCGCCCAAGGACTCCCCGTACGTGGGCCGGGACGGCAACGACCGCTACATCCGCGACGGTTACGTGCCCTGCGTGCCCGGCAGGCCCAAGGAGAAGCCGGGCGACTCCGACGTCCACCAGGGCGGCTCGGCGACGCTGGAGTACGCACTCGCCGACGGGATGCTCGCGAAGATGGCCCGCTCCCTGGGCCACCGCGCCGACGCCGAGCGCTACGCCGCCCGCTCCCGGAACTACCGCAACGTCCACGACCCCGCCACGGGCTTCTTCCGGGCCCGGGGCGCCGACGGCGCGTTCATGGGCCCCGCCGACCCGGCGAAGAGCGTCTGCTTCCACGAGGGCACCGCGTGGCAGTACCAGTGGCTGGTGCCGCAGGACCTGCCGGGGATGATCGACCTGATCGGCGGCAGGGCGGCGGCGAACACCCGGCTCGACTCCTTCTTCGCCTACGACCGGCTCCTGAAGGACCCGGCGCGCACCGCCCGCGAGGTGTGGGTCCACGGCCCGTACGACTACTACAACGCCGACAAGTACAACCCGCAGAACGAGCCCGACCTCATCGCCCCGTACACGTACCTCTCGACCGGCCAGCCCTGGAAGACGACGGACGTCGTGCACGCCGCGCTCACCCTCTTCACGGACGCGCCGACCGGGATGACCGGCAACGACGACCTGGGCACGATGTCGGCGTGGATGGTGCTCTCCGCCATCGGCGTCTTCCCCGTCCAGCCGGGCGCGGACGTGTGGGGGCTCAGCACCCCGGTGTTCGACCGGGTGGACCTGAACCTCGACGGGGAGCGGTTCACCGTGACCGCCCCGGGGACCTCCGACCGGGAGCGCTACGTGCAGTCGGTGCGCCTCGACGGCGACCCCTACGGGCGCACGTACCTGACGTCGCGGCAGATCACCGGGGGCGGGAAGCTGGACTTCACGGTCGGCGCGTCCCCCTCGGGCTGGGGCACCGAAGCCCGGGCGGCGGCGCCCGCCATCGGCTGAACCCTGCCCGCCGACGCGGGGCGGCGCCTTCCGTCGCCGCCCCCGCCGGGCCATGATGTCGGCGATGATCCGCCGTCAGCGCCGACGAGAGGACATGACATGGCCGGGCTCCGGACGGGACATGGCGTGCTGCGCCGCAAACCGATCGAGACGATCGAGGAGGCGGAGGAGACCGAGGCGCACGGCGAACACCTGACCAAAACGCTGGGCCTGTGGCAGCTCACGGCGATCGGCGTCGGCGGCATCATCGGCGCGGGCATCTTCAGCCTCGCGGGCACCATCGCCAACGGCGTCGCCGGGCCGGCCGTGCTCGTCTCCTTCCTCATCGCGGGCGTTGCGAGCGCGGCCGCGGCCTTCTCGTACGCCGAGTTCGCGGGCCTGATCCCGCGGGCCGGCTCCGCCTACACCTACGGCTACGCGGTGCTCGGCGAGATCGGCGGCTGGTTCATCGGCTGGGACCTGCTGCTGGAGTACACGGCGATCGTCGCTGTGGTCGCCATCGGCATCTCCGGCTACATCAACTTCCTGCTCGGGGAGCTGAACGCCGAGCTGCCCGCCTGGATGCTGGGCGCGCCCGGGACGGGCGAGGGGCACCGGGTGGACCTGTTCGCCGCGGCGCTGTGCCTGCTGATCGCCTGGCTCCTGACCATGGGCATCAAGAACGCGGCCCGGTTCGAGACCGTGGTCGTCGGCCTGAAGATCCTGGTCGTGCTGCTGGTGGTCGTCGTGGGCTTCTTCCACGTCAAGAGCAGCAACTACACGCCGTTCTTCCCGTTCGGGGTCAGCGGGGCCTTCACCGGCGCGGCCACGGTCTTCTTCGCCGTCTTCGGCTACGACGCGATGTCCACGGCGGCCGAGGAGTCCAAGGACGCCCAGCGCCACATGCCGAAGGCGATCCTGTACTCGCTGGCGGTCTCGATGGTGCTGTACGTGCTGGCCTGCCTGGTGCTCACCGGCATGCAGCACTACGAGGACATCGACAAGGCCAGCGGCTTCTCCACCGCCTTCAAGTCGGTGGGGCTCTCGGGCATCGCGGACGTCATCGCGGTCGGCGCGATCATCGGCATCCTCACCGTCATGTTCACCTTCATGCTCGGCGTGACCCGGGTGTGGTTCGCGATGAGCCGCGACGGGCTGCTGCCGAAGTGGTTCTCCAAGACCCACCCGACCCGGCACGTGCCGACGCGCGTGACCTGGATCGTGGGCGTGGTGTCGGCGGCCATCGCGGGCCTGATGCCCATCGGCGAGGCCGCGGAGCTGACGAACATCGGCATCCTGCTGGCCTTCGCGGTCGTGTGCGCGGCCGTGATCGTGCTCCGCTACAGGCGGCCGGAGCTGCCGCGCTCGTTCCGCTGCCCCTGGGTGCCCGTGGTGCCCGGGATCGGGGTCGCCGCGTCGATCTGGCTGATCACCTATCTGGCGTGGCAGACGTGGCTGCGGTTCGCGATGTGGTTCGCGGTGGGGCTGGTGGTGTACTTCGCCTACTCCTACAAGCACTCGGAGCTCGCCCACGCGGACGCCAGGGGAATCCCGCGGGACTGAGCGCCCGGCTCACTTCAGCAGGCGGGACAGCCTGCGGTCGGCCAGCGGCTTGCCGCCCGTCTGGCAGGTGGGGCAGTACTGCAGCGAGGAGTCGCTGAAGGACACCTCGCGGACGGTGTCGCCGCACACGGGGCACGGCTTCCCGGTGCGGCCGTGCACGCGCAGGCCGCTCTTCTTCTCCGCCTTCAGCTCGTCCGCGGCGTGGCCGCGCGCCCGCTCGACGGCCTCGTGCAGCACGGTGCGCAGGGCCCCGTACAGGGCGGCGGTCTCGTCCTCCGTCAGGCTCGCCGCGAGCTTGAACGGGGACGTGCGGGCCGCGTGCAGGATCTCGTCCGAGTAGGCGTTGCCGATCCCCGCGATGACGCTCTGGTCGCGCAGGACGCCCTTGAGCTGCCGCCGCTCGTCGCGCAGCAGGCCGGCGAAGACGCCGAGGGTGAAGTCCGGGGCGAGGGGGTCGGGGCCGAGCCGGGCGACGCCGGGCACCTCGGAGACGTCCCGCACGCAGTAGGCGGCGAGCCGCTTCTGGGTGCCCGCCTCGGTGACGTCGAAACCGCCGCCGCCCGTCAGCCGTACGCGCAGCGCCAGCGGGCCCTTGCCGGGGCGCGGCGGCGCCTCGGGCAGGCTCTCCTGCCAGCGCAGCCAGCCGGCGCGGGCCAGGTGCAGGACGAGGTGCGGGCCGTCGCCGGTGGCGAGGTCGAGGAACTTGCCGTACCGGCGCACGCCGCTGACCTCCCGCCCCTCCAGGGCGGTGAGCGGCGGGTCATAGGTCTTGAGCACACTCACGGCCACGGGCAGCACGCGCTCGACCGTACGCCCCACAAGACGCCCGGCGAGAAACCCGGCAAGAGCCTCGACCTCCGGCAACTCCGGCATGGCTCCAGTCTGCCGCAGCGGGGGAAGGCGGCAAGCGGGGCGCCGCCGGGGACGGCCGGGCGGTCGGGCGCGCCCCCGTGGTCGCGATGGCCGAGGCCGGCCGGGGCGGGTGACCCGACCCGCCGGCGGACGCTCACCACCGGGAGTGTGCCGCGCTCCGAACGGACGGAGGCCGCGAGCCGGCGGGCGCGGCCGCCGGCGCCGAGAGGGCCGGCGCGGCCGACGCGCCCCGGCCGGGTGGCCCGTGCGGGCGGCCCGGCAGCATTTCTTCCGCCGCAACGGCGATCAACCACGACGGCGCGCTCCGGCGGTGCCGGTGCCACCGCAGCCGTCGTCCGGCGGGCGGCGGCGTCAGCTGACGGGCGCGTTCCAGTCGACGCGGTAGGACGTCAGCCAGTCGTCGGCGCCGTCGGAGTTCGCGGGCGTCCGCGGCTGCTCGGGTGGGGTGGCGATGCGGCTCGCCATGGCGGCGCTGAGGGCCACCACGCGCTCCACGCGTTCGCGCCGCAGGCGTTCGTACGCGGCGAAGGCCTGCCGCGGGCCGGGCAGGTCGCGCAGGCAGCGGGCGAGGGTGACGCTGTCCTCGATGGCCATCGAGGCGCCCTGGGCGGCGTTGGGCGCGGTGGCGTGGACGGCGTCGCCGACGAGGACTGCGCGGTCGCCGTGCCAGACGGGGAGGGTGGGGATGTCGTAGGCGTTCACGCCGACGACGGCGTCACCGGTGGCGGCGACGAGGCCGGTCACAGGGGTGCGGTCGCCGGCGAAGGCGTCCAGGACGCGCTGCCGCCACCCGGCGGGGGTGATCGCGGCCAGCGCCGGCCGCGCCTGCTCGGGCGCGGGGATGTTGGCGAACCAGTACGTGGTGCCGTCCGGTGCGCTGGTGCAGCCGAAGAAGGCGCGCTGCCCGTGGACCATCCGGTAGGTGCGGTCGGGGACGGCGTGCGCGGCGTCCTGCGTACGGCCGCAGATCGTGAGCTGGCCGGTGTGGCGGGGCGGGGGCGCGGCGGGGTCGAGGAGGGTGCGGGTGCGGGAGTGGATGCCGTCGGCGCCGATGAGGACGTCGCCCTCGGCGCGGGTGCCGTCCGCGAAGTACGCGACGACGCCGTCGGGGCCGGTCGTGGCGTCCACGAGGCGCTTGCCGTACACGACGCGCACGCCGCGGCGGACGGCTTCGTCGCGCAGCGCCCGGTAGAGCGCGGCGCGCTGCAGGGTGCGGGGGCTCAGGCCGTCGTCCCCGGCGCCGGTGAGAGGCCGGGCGCCGAGCCGGTCCCCCGCGGGGCCGAGGAATTCGACGGTGTCGGCGGGGAAGGAGCAGTCGAGCACGGGCCCGTCGGCTCCGACGGCACGCAGCGCGGCGAGGCCGTTGGCGAAGAGGACGAGGAACGCCCCGAGATGGTCCGCGCCGGTCGGATGGGCTTCGTGGACGGTCGCTTCGATGCCGGCGCGCCGCAGCGCCATCGCGGTGACGGGCCCGGCGATGCCGCCGCCGATGACCAGGGCGTGGGTCATGCTCCGAGCGTAGCCGGGGAGGGGGGCGGTGCGTCCAGAGCGCGTCGGCACGTGCTCCCCGGCCCCGGGCCTCCGTTCGGGGCGCCGCGGGGATAGGGCGCAGCCGTCCGCCGCCGCCTGCAGGGATGCAGTGTCGACCCGGCAGAGGGCGCTGCGTCCAGAGCGCGTCGGCGCGAGCTCCCCGGCCCCGGGCCCCCGTTCGAGGCACGGCGAGGATCAGCGGCGGTCCCCCGGCCGGCGCATCCTCGAAACGCGGGGACCGGACACGGCCGTCCACCGCCACCCGCAGGAATGCAGCGTCAGCCCGGCAGAGGGCAGTGCGTCCAGGGCGTCCCGGCGCCTGCGCCCCTGCCCCGAGCCCCCGTTCGGGGCGCCGCGGGGATCGGCGGCGGTCCCCCGGGCTGCGGGCGGGCGTGGAGCGGGCCGGATTCCCGGCACCTGTGGTGGTGGCCGGGGCCCGGCGACGCGGGAGACCGCCGGGCGGGCCTGCGGCACGCGGCGGAGGCGGCGGCCCAGGGGCTGCCGGCCGGACCGGCCCTGGCGCGACGTGCGATGGCTCGGCGTCGACGTCCTGCTGTGGCGGCTGCGCTCGCAGGCAGTGGCCTCGGCGAGGCGGCGGCCTGCTCGCGCATGATCAGCCGCCGTCCCCTGCGGACGCCTTCGCGCGGCGTGGGGCCGGACGCGGTCACCCGGCCGGAACCTCCGCGCGGCGCGGAGGTCAGCCCGCGCCTGCGGCCAAGGCCTCCGCCAGGTAGCGCGCCGTCACGCTTCCGGCGGCCCCGGCCACTTCCCGCGGCGTCCCGGCCGCCACCACGCGCCCGCCCGCGGCGCCGCCGCCGGGCCCGAGGTCGAGGACGTGGTCCGCGCCCGCGGCGACCGTCATGTCGTGTTCCACCACGACGACCGTGTTGCCGGCGTCGACGAGGCCGTGCAGCTGGCGCATGAGGAGTTCGGTGTCGGCGGGGTGCAGGCCGGTGGTGGGTTCGTCCAGGACGTAGAGGGTGTGGCCGCGGTGGGTGCGCTGGAGTTCGGTGGCGAGCTTGATGCGCTGGGCCTCGCCGCCGGAGAGCTCGGTGGCGGGCTGGCCGAGGCGCAGGTAGCCCAGGCCGACGTCCTGGAGCGTGCGCAGGCCGCGCCGGGCGGCGGGCACGTCGGCGAGGAAGTCCGCGGCGGCGTCGACGGTCATGCCGAGGACTTCGGCGATGTTCACGCCCCTGTAGGTGATCTCCAGCGTCTCGGGGTTGTAGCGCGCTCCCCCGCACGCGGTGCACGGCGCGTACGAGCCGGGCAGGAAGAGGAGTTCGACGGCGACGAACCCCTCGCCCTGGCAGGTCCCGCAGCGGCCGGCGGGGACGTTGAAGGAGAACCGGCCCGCGGTGTAGCCGCGTTCGCGGGCGCCGTCCGTCGCGGCGAAGACCTTGCGCACGGCGTCGAAGAGGCCCGTGTACGTGGCGAGGTTGGAGCGCGGGGTGCGGCCGATGGGCTTCTGGTCGACGCGCACGAGGCGGTCGACGGCGGCCAGGCCTTCGGCCGCGAACGCGCTGCCGTGGCCTTCGAGGGGCCGGCCCTCCAGCCGGGCCGCGACGGCGTCGGCGAGCACCTGCCCGACCAGCGTGGACTTCCCGGAGCCGGAGACGCCCGTCACGGTGGTGAAGACGCCGAGCGGGAACTCGGCGTCGAGCCCGCTCAGGTTGTGCCGCGTGACGCCGCGCAGCCGCAGCGCGCCGGAGGGCTCCCGGGGCGTGCGGGGCGCGGGGGCCTCCTCCGCGAACACGAAGCGGCGGGTCGCGGATTCGGCCACGTCGGCGAGGCCCGCCACCGGGCCGCTGTAGAGGATCTCCCCGCCGTGCTCCCCGGCCCCCGGGCCGACCTCGACGATCCAGTCGGCGCGGCGCACCACGTCCATGTGGTGCTCGACGACGAACAGCGAGTTGCCCGCGGCCTTGAGCCGGTCGAGGACGGTCAGCAGGGCGGCGCTGTCGGCGGGGTGCAGGCCGGCGGAGGGCTCGTCGAGCACGTACACCACGCCGAAGAGGCCCGAGCGCAGCTGGGTGGCGAGCCGCAGCCGCTGCAGCTCGCCGGCGGACAGGGTGGGGGTGGGCCGGTCCATGGCGAGGTAGCCGAGGCCGAGTTCGGTGAGGACCTCGATGCGGGCGACGAGGTCCTGCGCGAGGGTCGCGGCGACGCCGTCGCCCGCGCGGGCGGGGCGGAGCGTCGCGGCGAGGTCGGACAGCGGCAGCGCGGCGAGCCCGGCGATGTCCTGCCCCGCGAAGGTGACGGCCAGCGCCTCCGGGCGCAGCCGCCTGCCGTGGCAGACCGGGCAGGCGGCGCTGACCAGGTGCCGCTCGGCGCGGGCGCGCAGCGCGGCGCTCTTGGAGTCCGCGGCGGTGTGCAGGACGTAGCGGCGGGCGCTCATGTAGGTGCCCTGGTAGGGGCGCTGGATGCGCTCGGCGTCCCGGACGGGGTGGACGGTGACGACCGGCTGCTCGTCGGTGAACAGGATCCAGTCCCGGTCCTTCTGCGGGAGCTCGCTCCAGGGCCGGTCGACGTCGTGCCCGAGCGCGTCGAGGATGTCCCGCAGGTTCTTCCCTTGCCAGGCGCCCGGCCAGGCGGCGATCGCTCCCTCCCGGATCGACAGGGAGGGGTCGGGGACGAGCGACTCCTCGGTGACCCGGTGCACCCGCCCGAGGCCGTGGCACTCCGGGCAGGCGCCCGCGGCGGTGTTGGGCGAGAAGGCGTCGGAGTCGAGCCGCTCGGCTCCTTCGGGGTGGTCGCCGGCGCGGGAGAACAGCATGCGCAGGGAGTTCGACAGCGTGGTGACCGTGCCCACGGACGAGCGCGAGGTGGGGGCGGAGCGGCGCTGCTCCAGCGCGACGGCGGGCGGCAGCCCGGTGATCTCCTCGACCCTGGGCGCGCCCACCTGGTGGATCAGCCTGCGGGCGTACGGGGCGACGGACTCGAAGTAGCGGCGCTGGGCCTCGGCGTAGACGGTGCCGAAGGCGAGGGAGGACTTCCCGGATCCGGAGACGCCCGCGAAGACGACGAGGGCGTCGCGCGGGACGTCCACGTCGACGGCTTTGAGGTTGTGCTCGCGGGCACCGCGGACGCGGACGTAGGGGTCGTGCATGTGCGCGATTCTATTTGCCCGGTCCGTCCCGGCCCGGTGACCCCGCCGCCGCCCTGCCGGCGGGCACCCGAACACGGCGGCGGGGGATCGATTCAGCCGCTCACGGAAGAGTGACACCGCACATGCCCCGGCGCACCGCGGGGCAGGGTGTCGCCACCTTCAACACCCGCCCACCGAAAGGCCTTTCATGCGCCGCATCGCCGCCGTCGTCCTCGGAGCCGCCTGCTTCCTCGGGGTGAGCACGACCACTGCCACGGCCGCGCCCGACCCCGTGGCCGTGGTCACCTGCGCCACCGGCGACGTCATGGCCCTCGTCGAGCTGCCCGCCCCCGGGGCCCCGCCCGAGGTCCCCCTCGCGCACTGCCTCGCCCCCTGACCCGTACCCGGGCCTCAAGAGCCCGGGCCGGGCGGTCCGCTCGCGCGCACGCCCCGCCTCCGCCACGACGCCCCGCCTCCGCCACGACGGTCCGCCCCGCAACGGCGGCCGTCGCGGTGTCGTGGGTGATGAGCACCGGCCCCGGCCCGCCGGGTTCGCGCACCAGCGCGGTCAGCAGGGCGAGGATCCCCGCCGGGTGACCGCGTCCAGCCCGGGCCGGACCTCGCCGCAGATCAGGACCCGGGGCCAAGCCGCAGGGCCCGGGCCGGGGCGGCCCGCCGGAGCTCGCCGCCGGAGAGTTCGCCGGGGCGCCGCCCCGTGCGGTCCGCGCCGAGGCCCATGCGCACGAGCAGCGCCGGGTCTCCTCCCTAGCCACCGCTCCGCCGAGCGGGAGTGCCTCGCCGGCGACTGCGCGGCGGGCGTGGGGCCCGCCCTGCCGCGCTTGTCGACGGGGGAGACCGCCCGCGACATGGACCCCGTCCGCGCGGCCCGGTGCGGGGGGCTCGCGAGCCGGTTCGTGGCCGGCTTCGGGCCCGTCGAGTTCGACCGCGCGGTCTACCGGATGCTCGGCCGCACCGAGCGCTGGGCGCCCCTCGGCGACGGGCTGCGCACCTCCCTGCGCGTGGGCACGGTCGGCGGCCCGCGCCCCGCCGCCCCTCCCTTCGGCGGCCCGGACTCCCGTACGCACGAGGCGGCCAACCGCACCATGAAGTGCGCCGACGGCCCCGGCCTCGCACCCGGGCGGGTCGTCGCCGAGTCGCCGGCCTCCGCCGACTTCCGCCGGCCGCGCCGCCTCGCCCCCCTGGCCCGTGCCGGCCGGCACCGAGGCGTCGGCCTGCGCGTACTGGCACCACCACCGGAGAGCCGCCCGCGGCCCAACAGCCCGGCCGCTCCCCCGGTCCCGGGCCCGCCGCCTCGCGGCACGACCCCGTCACCCCGTCGCCCCGTCACCCCGTCCGAGGGCGCCCGGGCCACGCGGCGCGCGCTGCCCGGATCCCGGCCGGTCACGCTGGAGAACGACCGCTCGCACGGCGTCTGCGCCGGCCGGGGCAGCGCGTGCGTGGACGATGCCGTCGCCGCCCGTCCGGTGGACGGCACGGCGCCCGGCGGGGATCTGCTCCGCCAGGGTCCGGGCCTGCCGGAAATCCCTTGACGGCAGGGGTGTTACGTATAACCATTCCCTCGTGATCTCACCCACGCGAGCGTCAGCGCCGGACATGGCCACCCGGTGGCCGAGGGAGTCGACGAGCGGCGAGGACTCCCCATGAGCTACGCGGACCTGCTGCGCGGCCCCCACGTGACCAGGCTGCTCCTGGGCAGCCTCGTCGGGCGGCTGCCGAGCGCGATGGCCTCCGTCGCCGTACCGCTGGCCCTCCGTCAGGCGGGGGCGTCCTACGGGTTCGTGGGCGTGGCGGTGGGCGTGTTCGCCATCGCCTCCGCGATCGGCGGCCCGCTGCTGGGCCGTCTCGTGGACCGGGCGGGCCAGCCGCTCGTCCTGCTGCCCACCGCCCTCGTGGCGGCCGTGGGCTTCGCGGTCGTGGCGATCGCGCCCGGCAGCCGCACGGCCGTCCTCGCCGGAGTCGCGCTCGCCGGAGCGGCAACGCCGCCGCTGGAGCCGTGCCTGCGGGCCCTGTGGCCGGACATCGTCGCGCCCGGGAAGCTGGAGGCGGCCTACGCCCTGGACTCCGCCTCGCAGGAGCTGGTCTTCGTCGGCGGGCCCCTGGTGGTGGCCGGCGGGGTGGCCGTCGCCTCGCCCGAGGCGGCGCTGTGGGCAGGTGCGCTCCTGGGCATCGCCGGAGTGCTCGTCGTCGCCACAGCCCCGCCCGCCCGGGTCTGGAAGGCGCCCGCCCGCTCCGGCGACTGGCTCGGCCCGCTGCGCAGCCGCGGCCTGGTAGTGCTGCTCACGGGCCTCACGGGCGCGGGCGTGGCCATCGGCACGCTCAACGTCCTCGTCGTCCACTACGCGGAGGACCACCGGCTGCCCGGCGGTGCCCCCACGCTCCTCGCGCTCAACGCCCTCGGCGCGCTGATCGGCGGGCTGGCCTACGGGGCCGTGCGGCACTGGCGGGTGGCGCCGCCGCGCCGGACGCTGCTGCTGATGCTGGGGCTCACGGCCGGGTACGGGCTGCTGTGCCTGCTGCCCGCGCCGCCGTTCATGGCCGGCCTGATGATCCTCACCGGGCTGTTCCTCGCGCCCGTGCTCACCGTCGTGTTCGTGCTGGTGGGCGAGCTCGCCCCGGCGGGCACCGTCACCGAGGCGTTCGCCTGGCTGGTGACCCTGATGACGGCGGGCGTGGCGCTGGGCTCGGCCGTCGTCGGCACGGTGCTGGAGACGGCCGGGCCCACGTGGGCCGCGTCGTGCGGGGCCGCCGGGCTCGCCGTGGGCGTCCTGGTGATCCTCGCCGGGCAGGCGCACCTCGTCCCGGTGGCGCGGGAGGAGGCCGAAGAGGCGCCCGCCCGCGCCGTCTGAGCAGGGCCGGTGCCGCGACCGGATCCGGCCCGCGATCAAGCCCGGCCCCGCGATCAGGCCCGGCCCCGGCCCTGCGGCGACCGGGCCGGGCGGGACCGGGCCGGTCGGTACCGGACCGGCCGGCGTCAGCTCTCGGCCGCGGCCTGCGTGCGGGCCGCCCAGCGCTGTTCGACCTTGCCGAAGCGCCAGTAGCCGAGGGCCGCCGCCCACACCACCACGAACAGGCCGACGATGACGAAGCCCACGTTGTCGAGGTTCAGGCCGGCGATCCAGCCGCTCACCGCGTCGTCCAGCCCCAGCTTCTCGTGCAGGACGCCGACCAGTTCGATGGTGCCGATGAGGAAGGCCACGGCGATGGACAGGCCGGTGATCGTGAGGTTGTAGTAGACCTTGCGGACCGGGTTGGAGAACGCCCACTGGTAGGCGAAGTTCATGAACGTGCCGTCGAGCGTGTCGAACAGGCTCATGCCCGCGGCGAACAGCAGCGGCAGGCACACGATCGCGTACCAGGGCAGGCCCGCGGCGGCCCCGCTGCCCGCCATCACCATCAGCGTGACCTCGGTGGCGGTGTCGAAGCCGAGCCCGAAGAGGAAGCCCAGCGGGTACATCTGCCCCGGCCGGGTGATGGAGCGGGTGAAGCGGCCGAGGATGCGGTTCATGAAGCCGCGCGAGTCCAGGTGCTGCTCCAGCTCGGCCTCGTCGTAGCGGCCCTCGCGCATGGCGCGGAAGATGCGCAGGATGCCGGCGAGGGCGACGAGGTTGAGCGCGGCGATGAGGTAGAGGAAGCCTCCGGAGACCGTCGTGCCGACGACGCCCAGGGTCTGGTGGGCCGTGGACTCCTCGTCCATCAGCCGCCCCGCGAGCTGGGTGCCGCCGGCCACCAGGGCGGCCATCGCGACGACGACGCTGGAGTGGCCGAGCGCGAACCAGAAGCCGACGGAGACCGGGCGCTTGCCGTCCGCCATGAGCTTGCGGGTGGTGTTGTCGATGGCGGCGATGTGGTCGGCGTCGAAGGCGTGCCGCATGCCGAGGGTGTAGGCGGTGATGCCGAGCCCGACCCCGTAGACCTTCGAGCCGACGGTGTAGTGGTTGGGGACGACGAGCAGGTAGAGCACGCCGAACGCGACGACGTGCAGGGCGGCTATGACGGCCAGCAGACCGGCGGTCCGCACGGTGTCCTCGCGGCGCCAGCGGAAGGCGGGCGCGGGGCCTGCACCGGGACCGGTACCGGTGGAGCCGGGTGAACCGGATGAATCAGCAGTAAGGGACATCTTGGGTTGAACGCTCCAGCACCTCGTGGACCATTTGCGAGATGCCGTGGCCGGTCTCCTGGCTTACGGGTCCGTTCGCGCCCGTCCCCGCCTTCCCGGCAGCCGGCTGCGGCCAGTGGCTCCGCGCGCCGTGGGGAGCGCGCGGAACGGGACGGTCACTCCCCGATCACAGTGGCGAGGGCCGCTCCGGACTGGGACCACGAGGGCCCGTCACCGGTCTTCCCGAACACCACGGCCGGGCCACCCTAGCGGTTGTGCACAAGTTCTGCAGTTGCACATCTCTCGCAATCGACGGCGGCAGGCCGTAGGCGGACGGGGCTGCGGGCCGAGCCCTTCCCCCGGACGGCCCAGCCTCTGCGCCGGCATCTCCCGCCCCGCCCACCCCTTCCATCACTGCCGTCACGGATGGAAGCCGCCCGGTCAGCCGGTCGGCGGCACCGGCGTGTCGGAACGGTGGACGGTTGCGACACGCCGGTGCTACCAGTGCATTGGACGGATAATCAGGTCAGCCGGACCCCGTCCGGCGCGAGAAAGGGCCGACCGCCATGGCAGAGACGGAACCATCGCCGGACGAGCGGGTCGGCTTCGTGCGCCGCATCGGACTGTTCCAGGCCACCGCCATCAACATGAGCCAGATGTGCGGCATCGGCCCCTTCGTCACCATCCCCCTCATGGTCGCGGCCTTCGGCGGCCCGCAGGCCGTCATCGGCTTCGTCGCGGGCGCGGTGCTGGCCCTGGCCGACGGGCTGATCTGGGCCGAGCTCGGCGCCTCGCTGCCCGGCGCGGGCGGCAGCTACGTCTACCTGCGCCAGGCCTTCCAGTACCGCACCGGGAAGCTGATGCCGTTCCTGTTCGTGTGGACGGCGATGCTCTTCATCCCGCTGGGCATGTCCACCGGGGTCATCGGCTTCGTGCAGTACCTGGGCTATCTGTGGCCGGACATGGGCCAGACGCAGGGCGACCTGACCGGGCTGGCCGTCATCGCGCTGATCGTGCTGGTGCTGTGGCGGCGCGTCGAGAACATCGCGCGGATCACGGTCGTGCTGTGGTGCGTGATGATCGCCTCCGTCGTGCTGGTCATCCTCGCCGCCTTCACCCACTTCAGCCCCGACCGGGCCTTCACCTACCCCGCGGACGCCTTCGAGCTGACGACCAACCACTTCTGGATCGGCTTCGCGGCGGGCCTGACCATCGGCATCTACGACTACCTCGGCTACAACACGGCCGCCTACATGGGCGCCGAGATCAAGAACCCCGGGCGCACCCTGCCGCGCGCCATCGTCTTCTCCATCCTCGGCATCATGGCCATCTACCTGCTCCTGCAGATCGGCACGCTCGGCGTCATCGACTGGAAGCAGATGCTCGACCCCGCCTCGACGGCGTCCTCGTCCGTCGCCTCGGCGGTCCTGGAGGAGGCCTGGGGCAAGGGGCCCGCCCGGCTCGTCACCGTGCTCATCCTCGTCACGGCCGTCGCCTCGGTCCTCGCCGGGCTGCTCGGCGGCTCCCGGGTGCCCTACGACGCCGCCCGGGAGAAGGTCTTCTTCCGCCCCTTCGGGCGACTGCACCCCAGACACCGCTTCCCGGCGCTGGGCCTGGCCGCCATGGGAGTCATCACGGGCGCAGGGTTCCTGATCGGCCGTCATACGAACCTGGCCACGCTGATCCAGCTGCTCACCTCCGTGATGGTGATCGTGCAGGCCCTCGCCCAGGTCCTGGCCGTGACCGTGCTGCGCCGCCGCCAGCCGGACCTGCCGCGCCCGTACCGGATGTGGCTCTACCCGCTGCCGAGCCTGGTGGCGCTGGTGGGGTGGCTCGTCATCTACGGCTACGCGAACCGGAATTCACCCGGGCGGCACCCCATCGAATGGTCCCTGGCCTGGGTCGGGGCCGGTTGCGTGGCCTTCCTGCTCTGGTCGCGCTACGAGAAGGTGTGGCCGTTCGGGCCGCGGGAGATCAGCGAGGAGTACCTGCACGGCGCCGGCCCGGACACCGCCCCCGGGACGGCCGCCGGAACCGCCCCCGGCCTCGCCGCGGGTGCGGTCCCTGACACCAGGTCGGGCGGGGCGCCGGACGCCGACCCGGACACCGGGGTGCCCGCCGAGCGGTGATACTTGCATCCATGCCTGTTTCTGCCTCCCCTCACTCACCTCCCGCCCCGCACGCCTCCGCCGCCCGCCGCAGGCTGTACTGGCACCGCCTCTTCTTCGGGCTGTGGTACCGCCCGGTCGAGATCCTGGACGAGGCGCGGGACCGGAGCGTGTGGGGGGCGGCGGCGTTCCTGTGCCTGCTCTGCGGAGCGCTGGGGACGCTGGGCAAGGACTCGTTCTGGGAGGGCTGGCGGGTGGGCCCGGCCCTGGCCCTGGAGGCCATGGCGATAGCCGACGTCGTGCTCGTGCTGGCCAGCCTGCTGCTGGGCATCGCCACCCAGGCCATCGCCCGCCGGCTCGGCGGCAACGGAAAGTTCGGCCCCACGGTCACGCTGTTCGTGGTGGTGTTCTGGGCGACGGACCTGCCGCGCCTGGCCCTGGACGCGTGCCTGCCCGGGGACTCCTTCCCCGTACGGGCGGCCGCCTGGATCACCTCGGCCTTCGGCTACGCCTTCGCCACCCTGCTGATCCGCGGCCAGCACCACCTGCCCACGCACAAGGCCGTGGCGGCGGTGAGCATACAGATGCTCGCGGCGGTCGCCCTGCTGAAGTTCCCTGCCACCACGGTCTGATCCACCGCGGCCCGATCCGCCGCGAGCCGGTCCGGCCGCTGCGGCTGCTGTGGTTGCCGCGGCAGGCGCGCCGGAAGAACCGGCCTGAGGGTTCGAAGGCCCGCCCGGTGCGACGGGGGATGCACACCGGGCGGGCTCGAGGACAGTTCTACCTCATCAAGGATGGGTTATGCACCAAAAATCTGTTCGGCTTTGCTGACTACCAGCGAACAGGGAGCGAAATCAGGCCACTCGCGCGTATCGAGGGCCGCCGGGCGATGTCCTCCCGCGCTCCGTCGAGCGCGAGCCCGGGAAACCGCTCCAGCAGCGCTGCCAGCGCAGTTTCCGTCTCCATCCTGGCCAGCGGGGCCCCGAGGCAGTAGTGGATCCCGTGGCCCAGCGCGAGATGACCGGAACGATCACGGTTCAGATCCAGCCGATCCGGCTCGGAAAAGTGATGAGGGTCACGATTGGCCGACGCCAGGGACAGCAGGACGGTCTCCCCGGCCGGCACGGTCACCCCGCCGATCTCCACGTTCTCCAGCGGAAACCTGCGGATCGCGAGCGCCCCGGGCCCGTCCCACCGCATGAACTCCTCGACTGCCGCTCCGAGTCCGGCCGGATTCGCTCGCAAAGAGTTCATCAAGGCCGGGTGGTCCAGCAGCGCCAGGACGGAGTTGGCGATCAGGTGGACGGTGTTCTCGTAGCCCGCGAAGAGGATCAGGAAGGCGAGCGAGGTCAGCTCGTCCTCGGAGAGCCGGTCGGCCCCGTCCGCTCCGTCCCCCGCACCGCCGTCGCGGACCGCGATGAGGTCGGAGAGCAGGTCGTCGCCGGGGGCGGCGCGCTTGCTCGCGATGAGACCGGTGAAGAAGCGCATCATGTTGCCGATGGCTTCCTTCATGAGGTGGGTCCGCGTGGGGTCGGGCACGAGCATGGCGTCGGTCCAGGCCCGGAAGTCCACCCGCTGCTCCTGCGGTACGCCCAGCAGGTCGCAGATGACCGTGATGGGCAGCGGGCCCGCGTAGGAGGCCAGCAGGTCCGTACGGCCCTCGGCCTCGACGGCGTCGAGGAGTTCGTCGGCGATCCTGCGCACCGGTGCGCGGAGCTTGTCCACGCGGCCGGGGGTGAAGGCCTTGACGACCAGGCGGCGGATCCGGGTGTGGTCCGGAGGGTCCATGTTCAGGAGGTTCCGGTCCAGGGCCGGAGGCAGGCTGAACCCGGTGTAGTTGTCGCGCGTGGCGTTGGCCTTGTCCAGGGACAGCCGCGGGTCGGCGAGCGCCCGGCGGACGTCGTCGTAGCGGGTCACCAGCCAGGCGGGCCGCCCGTCGGGGCCGGTGATGCGGTGGACCGGGCCGGCCTCGCGCAGCCTGGCGTAGGTGCCGTGCGGGTCGGTCATGAGCCCGGAGGCGGTGGAGTTCTGCATGGCGACCGACTCTAGAAGATCAAGCCGTCCGGTGCTCGATGACCGGGGGCGGGGGCGGAGTCCGGTGCACGGGGCCCGCCACGGGGCTCACCGGAGCCGCAGGGCGAACTCCGCCGGAAGACCGGAAGGGACGCGCACGGGCGGCGCCGGATCCGTCGTGGTGACGGACCCGGCGCCGGCCTGTGGCGCAGGCGGCCTTGACCCCCGTCCAGGGCCGCCTCGTCCATGGGCCGCGCGCCGTCAGGGACGGCGTGCCGCGCTCATCTCCCGTAGTTCCTCGAGGACGGCGTCGACCATCGGGTCGTGGTAGACGTCGGCGACGAGGGCCAGGTGTTCGTGTTCCTCCGCCGGATCGGCGCTGACGGTCACGACGACGCTGTCGGCGTGCGGGGCGGGAACATGCCCGGTGATCTGGTTCTGCAGGCCCCGGCGCAGGGCCGCGGCCTCCACGACCGCGGCGAGGCGGCGCTCGTCGAGCGCGGCGCCGGTCGCCTTGCGCCGGGCGATGTCCAGGGCGGCGGGCTCGACGTGGCGGCGGATGCCGCGCTGGATGTCGCGGATCTCCGCCATCTGCCGGTTCGCCCGCCACTCCAGGTCCGCGAAGGGCCAGCGGCCCGTCAGGCGGTGCCCGGTGAGGGTGACCTCGGGGGCGTGGGCGGTGACGGCCTGCCAGAGCGGCTGCAGCCGGTGCAGCCGGCGCCAGGCGGAGACGCGGGGGCCGGCGGCGGGCAGCGAGAAGCCGAGGAGGACCAGCAGCGCGGCCACCGAGGCGCTCATCGGGGCGACGCCGTTCGACAGCCAGTAGACGTCGTGACCCGCCCAGGTCAGCACGAAGCCGACGAGCTTGCACAGGCAGTAGAGCAGGCCGAGCCAGCAGCCCGCGGCGAGCGTGCGCAGCCCCTTGGCGAGCCAGCAGGGGCCGAGCTGGGTGGCGTAGCGCGGGCAGAGCGCGCCGAGCCCGGCCAGGCTCGTGCCGAAGATGGCCAGGTACAGCACCAGGAAGGCGACGACGCCGGGGGCGTGGGCGTACGCGGTGCTGAAGTCGCGCGGGTGCTCCACGGAGTCGGGCCGGCCGACGGCGAAGCACACGATGGCGGTGGCCCAGGCGACGGCCACGACGGCGACGGCGATCCGGGAGCGCACGGCCGCCCGGGCGCGCGCCCGGGCGTCGCCGCGGCTGGTCCAGCGCAGGAGCAGCACCGTGGCGCCCGAGGCGAACAGGACCACGGCCGAGTACAGGAGGACCATGGCCAGGTTGGCCACGCCGGTCAGCCGGTCGAACGCGCGGTAGACGCTGGGCGCGGAGAACAGGAAGACGACGGGGACGCCGGAGGTCATCAGGGCGGTCAGGCCCAGGTCGACGTTGCCGCGGTCGCGGAACCAGGCGCGGGCCTTGTAGCCGACGATGGCCCAGGCGATGGCGCTGAAGGTCAGGTAGAGGGCGTCAAACACGGCCGCCTCCGCCGTCTGCGCCTTCGTCGCCGTCTCCGCCGTGCTCCCGGTTCCCGCGGCGGACGTGCTGCAGGGCGGGCCCGAGGGACGCGGCCAGCTCGGCGGCGGCGCCCTCCAGGCGGGCGTCCTGGCCGGGCGGCGGGGGCACGACCTTCTCCATGAGGAGGGTGCCGAGGATCTCCGTCTCGCGCTCGGTGAGGTTGTCGTAGCAGTGGTGGCGGGCGAGGCCCATCGTCAGGCCCATGCGGCGCATGGCGGTGGCCACGTCGACCGAGGGGGTCCACACCTTGAGGGCGTCCTCGGTGACGGCCGGGTCCTGGTCGTGGCCGAGGAGGAGGTGGCCGATCTCGTGCAGGACGATGTGGACCTGGTGCCAGGGGGAGGTCTTCTGCTCGTAGATGACCCAGTAGGCGTCGTCGGTGGTCGCGGTCATGCCGGAGACGACGCCGTCGAGGCTCATGGGGACCAGGCGGATGGGCAGGCCGACGCGGCGCGCGACGATGTCGCACAGACCCTGCAGGTCGGTGGACGCGGGCAGCGCGAGCTCCTGGATGAGCTGCTTGCACCGGCGCCGTATGCGCCCCACTCGCATGCCTGCACCGTCCTCGTCCTCGGTACGCCGCCAGTAAGTGAAGAGCCGGTCATCCGCCGTAACGGTCACGGGCGCTCCTCACCACCCGCGTCGGGCGGGTCGGACGGAAGGTTCATCTGCTGCCGGAACTGGCAGATGATCGTCGTAAGGCTGTCCTGCACCTCCGGGGGCAGCCCCACCGAGCGCAGGGCGATGGCCCGCACCCGCTGGTCCCGCATGGCGACGAGGAAGCGGACCTCCTCCTCCACGCGCTCGGCCTGCGACGCCGAGAGGTCGCCCATCAGATAGCCGACGGGCACGGCGAAGAACTTCGCCAGCGCACGCAGCACGTCCGGGCTGGGGTTGGCGCGGCGGCCGTTGCGCAGCATCGACAGATACTGCTCGGTGAGGCCGACCTCGCCGTACTCCTCGCCATTGGTGATCTCGTCGGCGACGTGACCGTTGGTGTACGGGGCGCCGGGCGGGTGCATGTTCGCGAACAGGTAGTTGAGCCGCGCCGCGAGCGGGCTGCCCGCGTCACCTGCCGACCTGTCGCCCCCGGCTGCCATCCGCTCCGTCCTCACCGACCGACGTTCTTCCCCCACGCCACCTCACGGCCAGTTAAGCCGAAGGTGACTGCGAGAAGCATCCTGTCACGGCTCGAACCCTCAGCACTAGTCCGCAGGGCGTTTCGGCTTGGTGAGGACTTAACCACGAGTTGATACCGGGCTTAACCACGCGTGGAGGAGCGGTCCGTGCCGCGCGGCCCGCCTGCCGCCCGCCTGCCGCCCTCCCGCGGCATGTCCCACGTCCTCGTGAACCTGTCGCGTCCCGGACTGTTCCCCCGGCTCCCGCCCGTAGGACGATGACACGCTCGCCCCGTACGTGCCCTCGCCCTGCCGGGCGCCCCGCGCACCAGGGAGGAATCCGTCTGTGAACAGACCTCGCTTCTGCAGACCGATCGTCGTGCGCGGCCTGACCGCCCTGCTGTTCGGGCTGTCGGCCGCCGTCGCGTCCGGGCCGGGTGCGGTCGCCGCCGGCGGGCCGCCGCCGGGGCTGGCCGCTGCCAAGGCTGCTGCCGCGGCCGACGCGTACTGGACGGCCGAGCGCATGGCGGCGGCCGTGCCGTCCGCCACCGCGGTACGGAAGGGTGCGCGCGCTCACGGCGGGCCCGTGCCGCCCAGTCACCCCTTCGACGGGCTGCCGCAGGTGGGGACGTTCTTCTGGACCGACGGGGACGACACGGGCCGGTTCTGCGGGGGCACGGTCGTGCGCAGCCCGCACCGCGACCTGGCCGTGAGCGCGGCGCACTGCCTGCGTTCGCCGGATCCCAAGAAGCGGCTGACGTTCGTGCCGCAGTACCACGACGGGCAGAAGCCCCACGGGGTCTTCCCCGTCGAGGCCGTCTACATCGACCAGCGCTACTACGACCTGGGGACGGACCGCGGCGCCCGCTGGGACTACACGGTGCTCCGGCTCGGCGAGCGCGAGGACGGCGAGAGCGTGCAGAACGCCGTCGGCGGCTTCGGCCTCGCGATCCGGCCGGGGTACGCCCACCGCAACGTGCGGCTGATCGGCTATCCGGGCAACAGCGATGCCAAGTACCCCAAGCCGCTGGACTGTTCCTCCTCCACGCACCGCTACACCAGCACCGACCCGAACGCCCCGGGCGACTTCCTGGAGATCGCCTGTGCGGGGTACGTGGGCGGCACGTCGGGCGGGCCGTTCCTGGTGCGCGGGGCGGGCGGCGGGTACGCGCTGATCGGCGTGATCGGCGGCTACCACACCGGGGGCGACACCCCGGACATCTCGTACAGCTCGTACTTCACGGAGGACTTGCTGGAACTGTATGCGGCCGCCGTGGAGGGCGATCCGCCGGTGAGCCCGTGAGGCGGGACCGGCCGGTCCCGCCTCACCACTCGCGAGGGCGTTACTGCTGTGCGGGGCGCCGCGGATGGCGCGTCAGCACGTAGCCGCCGATGGCCGCGAGCGCGCCGAGCACGGCGCCGCCGACGGTCCAGGCCCAGCGGTCCGACCACCAGCTGCCGTTCCAGCCGTCCTCCGGCTCCTTGACGGCCGCGGCGTGCAGCGGGGTCACCTCGCCGCCCTCGGCGCGGGCACCGCCCGCGTCCTTCGCCGTCGCCTCGACCTCCGCCTTCACCGGCAGGCCGTGGTCCCGGTCGGGGGCGTCGGTGAGGGTGAGGCGGATGTAGTACGTGCCGGGCAGCGGGTCGTTGGCCCACCGCTCGGCCCACGGGCGGACGGTCCGCAGCGTGCAGGTCAGGGTGACCGTCGCGTCCTGCTCGGAGGCGCGCTTCGTCGGCTCGCCCGAGGCGCAGGCCTGGCGGCGGCGCAGTCCGTCGTAGACGTCGAGCTGCCAGACGGCGGAGCCGTGCCGCGTGGCCGCCTCCGGCAGGTTCACGGTGGCCTTCACCTGCGGCTGCCGGCCGGCTCCGGCGGGGAACTGCCAGTAGAGGTAGTCACCGGTGGAGGCGTCGGCGGTCGCCTTCTGCCCCTGCTTGAGGACGGTGGCGGTGCGGAAGCCCGTCCCGGCCTCCGTGGGCGCGCCGTCCTCGCCGGCCGCGGCGCTCGGGCTCGGGGAGGCGGCCGCGGCGGCGCCGACCGAGGTGAACAGTGCGGCGGCGGCGAGCAGGGCGGCCGAGGCTGCGCGGGTCGTGGGGGCCATAAAGCGGGTCGTGGGGGCCGTAAAGGGGAGTCTCATCAGTTCGCCCTCCACACCGTGACGCGCCAGCGGGAGACCCAGCCCCACACCAGCCCTGCGATCAGCCCGGTCAGGGCCAGGACGGCCAGCAGCACCCAGCCGCGGCCGAGGCCGAACGCGGCCACATCGGAGGGGTCGTCCGGGGCGTCCACGAGGTCGACGGCCAGCTCGACGGGCAGGCCCGGGTCGCGCTTGACGTTGGCGGGGGCGGAGAAGGAGCTGGAGACCTCCAGGCAGACGGTCCGCGGCTCCTTGCCGTCCTCCTTGGCCTTGTCCTTGTCCCCGGCCTGGCCGTAGGGGTAGCGCAGGCCGGACGAAATGACGTCCGTGCGCCCGCTCCCGGACTCCGCGCCGCGGACGAGCTCCTGGCCGCCTTCGCTCACGGCGCGCACGAGCACGCCGTAGTCACGGTCGACGGCCCGGTCCGCGCCGATGCTCACCGACGTGCGCAGCTCCTGGCCGGGCTTCACGTTGACGCGGTACCAGCGGTGCTCGGAGAACGTCTCGCGGTCGGTCCACAGGCCCGCGCCGATCTCGGGGGCCTTGGAGCACGCGTCGGCGCCCCGGACGGGCTTCGGGGTCTCGACGGGCGTCTCGGCCCGGCGCACGAGCTGCTTGATCCGGCCGGAGAGTTCCTTGGTGTGGCGGACGGTGCTGTATGTGCCGCCGGTGGCCTCGGCGATGCAGCTGAGCTGCTCGCGGGTCTTGTCGTCCTGGGCGAGGCCGAGGGTGTCGATCGTCAGGTGCGTACCCTTGGCCGCCAGTTCGCGTGCCACGTCGCACGGGTCCGGCTGGCCGCAGGAGTCCTCGCCGTCGGTGATGAGGACGATGCGGCGGGTGCCGCCGTCGGTGCCGAGGTCCTGGTCGGCGCCGCGCAGGGCGTAGCCGATGGGGGTCCAGCCGGTGGGCTGCAGCGTCGCGACGGCGGTCTTGGCCTCGGTGCGGTCGACGGGGCCGACGCGGTAGAGCTGCTTGCTGTCGCGGCAGCCGAGCTCCTTGTCGTCACCGGCGTAGTTGGCGCCGAGGGTCCGGATGCCGAGCCGGACGTCCGCCGGCACCGCGTCGATGACCTCGTTGAACGCCTGCTTCGCGGCCGCCATGCGGGTGCGGCTGCCGCCGTCCACGTCCTGGGCGCGCATCGAGCCGCTGACGTCCAGCACCAGCTCGACCTTGGGGGAATCCTTCGGGGGGCCGTCGGCGGCGTTCGCCGGCGCGATGCCCCCGGCCAGGGCGGCGAGGAGGGCGCAGGCGCCCGCTGCCAGCCGTTTTCTGATGATCATTGGAATGATCCTAGTGATCACCGGCCGGGGGCCCAACTCGAAGTACCCGGGGTTACGGGGCCCTTGCGCGGGCCCCTGCCCGGCCCTTACGCGGGTGCCGGATCGAAAATCGCGCGGATCGCGTCGATGTCCCGCGGACTGAGCCCGATCCGCTGGCCGATGACGGCATTGGGGTCGGTGGGGGTGATGGTGTCCAGTCCGTTCCGGGAGAACGCGTCCCTCGGGTAATGCATGATCGACCCGTAGTCGTACGGCCCGACGTCGTCGCCGTCCGCGATGTGCTGGTCGAAGTTGTGTTCGAACCCCGGGATGATGTTCTCGAAGCGGATCGTCACGAACCGGTCCCGGTCCTCGCGGCTCTGCTCGTGCCACAGCCCCACGGCGTGCCCGATCTCGTGAATGGCGTTGCCGGTGCTGCAGTTGCCGCCGAGGGTGATGTCCTGGCGGCCGCCCCGCCGCCCGACGAACGACGAACAGCCGTTGCCCGGCACGAACCGCACGTAGTCCGGGTGCCCGGCCCGCCGCGGGAAGCGCATCTGCGTGCGCGACTCCCAGTGCGCGATGGCGTCGGTGACCCGCTGCTGGTTCGGCAGCGCGGGATCGATCTCGAAGGGCACGACGTGGTTCGGCCAGCGGACGCCCGGCCCTACGACGACCACCGCCGACTGCGGGAGTCCCCTTTCGGGGCGGAATTGCGCCGCCTCCGTGCGCCGTTCGACCTCGGCCGCGGTACCGAGGACGATATCCCCCTCGAATACGGCCAGCCCATCGATCTCCACGTACTGCACGGCCCGGATTTCGAAGGTCGCGCCGGCGATCAGCGCGGTCTTCACCGTCTTCGCCGAGGGCGCCGAACGGAATTCACCGCGGCCCGCACCGGCATCATTGGTCTCAGCAGGGGACATGGTTCCACCCCGACTTCCGTCAACCTTATAGGTCTCAATTCCGGAAAATACTGAGAGATATGCTGTCTGACAAGAGGTGAGGCGTATGTCCGTTGCGGACCCCGCGGAAATCGAAGTGGAAGTGACCTTGGCACCGGGCGCCGGCGCGCCCCGGACGGCAGTGACCCTCCACGTAACGGTGGAGGACACGAGCACGGCCGACGCCCCTTCCCGCACAGTGGCCCACGCCCGCCTCCCCCGCATCCGCCTGGACCACCCCCCGTACCCCCGCGTACGCCTGACCTTCCCTCCGCCGCCCCCGGGCACCCGCTACACGGTCCGCGCCCACGCGGACCACGACGACTCGGGCACGATCACCCCGGGCGACTGGATCACCAAAAGAAGCCACCCGGCGACGCCCCCGACGGTGACCGTGGAACTGTCACCGGTGCCCTGAACGGCAATGCCCGTCCTGCCGCCCCTTGTTTACAGGGGCCGCAGGACGGGCGATGGTCACCGCTTGTTCAGGACGACGTCACTCGTCGCCGTCCGTGCCGCCCTCCAGGCTGCCCTCCGTCTCCAGGAAGGCTTCGCGAAGGGCCGCCAGGGTGTCGGCGTCCGGCTTGGCCCACATGCCGCGGCTCTCCGCTTCCAGGAGGCGTTCGGAGATGCCGTGCAGGGCCCAGGGGTTGGCCTCCTGGAGGAAGGCGCGGTTCTCCGGGTCCAGGACGTAGGTCTGGGCGAGCTTGTCGTACATCCAGTCGGGGACGACGCCGGTGGTGGCGTCGTAGCCGAACAGGTAGTCCACGGTCGCCGCGAGCTCGAAGGCGCCCTTGTAGCCGTGGCGGCGCATGGCCTCGATCCAGCGGGGGTTGACCACGCGGGCGCGGAAGACGCGGGAGGTCTCCTCGACCAGGGTGCGGGTGCGGATCGTCTCGGGGCGGGTGGAGTCGCCGATGTACGCCTCCGGGGCCTTGCCGCGCAGGGCCTTGACCGTGGCGACCATGCCGCCGTGGTACTGGAAGTAGTCGTCGGAGTCGGCGATGTCGTGCTCGCGGGTGTCCGTGTTCTTGGCCGCGACCGCGATGCGCTTGTACGCCGTCTCCATCTCCTCGCGGGCCGGGCGGCCTTCGAGGCCGCGGCCGTAGGCGTAGCCGCCCCAGACGGTGTAGACCTCGGCGAGGTCGGCGTCGGTGCGCCAGTCGCGGCTGTCGATGAGCTGGAGCAGGCCCGCGCCGTAGGTGCCCGGGCGGGAGCCGAAGATGCGGGTGGTGGCGCGGCGCTCGTCGCCGTGCGCGGCGAGGTCGGCCTGGGCGTGGGCGCGGACGTAGTTCTGCTCGTCCGGCTCGTCCAGGGACGCCGCGAGCCGCACCGCGTCGTCCAGGAGACCGATGACGTGCGGGAACGCGTCGCGGAAGAAGCCGCTGATGCGGAGGGTGACGTCGATGCGGGGACGGCCGAGCTCTTCGAGGGCGACGGGCTCGAGGCCCGTCACGCGCCGCGACGCCTCGTCCCACACCGGGCGGACGCCCAGCAGGGCCAGGGCCTCCGCGACGTCGTCGCCCGCCGTGCGCATCGCGCTCGTGCCCCACAGGGACAGGCCCACCGACTGCGGCCAGTCGCCGTTGTCGGTGCGGTAGCGCTCCAGGAGCGAGTCCGCGAGCGCCTGGCCGGTCTCCCACGCGAGGCGGCTGGGGACGGCCTTGGGGTCGACGGAGTAGAAGTTGCGGCCCGTCGGCAGGACGTTGACCAGGCCGCGGAGGGGGGAGCCGGAGGGGCCGGCGGGGACGAAGCCGCCCGCCAGTGCCTTGACGGCGTGGTCGAGTTCGTCGGTGGTGCGCCCGAGGCGCGGGACCACCTCCGTGGCGGCGAAGGTCAGGATCGCGGCGAGGAGGTCGGGGTCCGCCCCATCCGTGCCCGGCGCCGGGGGTTGTGCCCACCCTCCCCCAAGCTCTCGGCTCCGCTCGAGCAGGGGGGACCCCCATCGCCCTGCGGGACGATTGCCCACAACGGTGGATACGGCTGCCGGATCCCAGTTCGCTGCCTCCATCGCCTCCACCAAGGCCCTCGCCTCGGCCTCCGCCTCGTCCGCCGTCGTGCGCGTCGCCGCCGACTCGTCGAGGCCGAGCGCCTCGCGCAGGCCTGGCAGGGCGGACTTGCCGCCCCAGATCTGGCGGGCGCGGAGGATGGACAGGACGAGGTTGACGCGCGCCTCGCCGGTGGGGGCGCCGCCCAGGACGTGCAGGCCGTCGCGGATCTGGGCGTCCTTGACCTCGCACAGCCAGCCGTCGACGTGCAGCAGGAAGTCGTCGAAGCCGTCGTCGTCCGGGCGCTCCTCCAGGCCCAGGTCGTGGTCGAGCTTCGCGGCCTGGATGAGGGTCCAGATCTGGGCGCGGATCGCGGGGAGCTTGGAGGGGTCCATCGCGGAGATCTGGGCGTACTCGTCGAGGTGCTGCTCCAGGCGCGTGATGTCGCCGTAGGACTCGGCGCGGGCCATGGGCGGCACGAGGTGGTCGACGAGCGTGGCGTGGGCGCGGCGCTTGGCCTGGGTGCCCTCGCCGGGGTCGTTGACGAGGAAGGGGTAGACGAGCGGGAGGTCGCCGAGGGCGGCGTCGGGGCCGCAGGCGGCGGACAGGCCGGCGTTCTTGCCGGGCAGCCACTCCAGATTGCCGTGCTTGCCGAGGTGGACCATCGCGTCGGCGCCGAAGCCGCCGTCCTCGCGGGAGGCCGCGATCCAGCGGTAGGCGGCGAGGTAGTGGTGCGAGGGCGGCAGGTCGGGGTCGTGGTAGATGGCGATGGGGTTCTCGCCGAAGCCGCGCGGCGGCTGGATGAGGATCAGCAGGTTGCCGCGGCGCAGGGCGGCCAGGACGATGTCGCCCTCGGGGTTGCGGCTGCGGTCGAGGAACATCTCGCCCGGCGGCGGGCCCCAGTGCTCCTCGACGGACTCGCGCAGCTCCTGCGGCAGCACCCCGTACCAGCGCTTGTAGTCGGCGGCGGGGATGCGGACGGGGTTGCGGGCGAGCTGCTCCTCGGTGAGCCAGTCCTGGTCGTGGCCGCCGGCCTCGATGAGGGCGTAGATGAGCTCGTCGCCGTCGCCGGACTCGAGGCCGGGCACGGCCTCGTCGCCGAAGTCGTAGCCCTCCTCGCGCAGGCGGCGCAGCAGGGCGACGGCGCTGGCGGGGGTGTCGAGGCCGACGGCGTTGCCGATGCGGGAGTGCTTGGTGGGGTACGCGGAGAGGACGAGCGCGATCCGCTTCTCGGCGGCGGGGATGTGGCGCAGCCGGGCGTGGCGCACGGCGATGCCGGCGACGCGGGCGGCGCGCTCGGGGTCGGCGACGTAGGCAGGCAGGCCGTCCTCGTCGACCTCCTTGAAGGAGAACGGGACGGTGATGATGCGGCCGTCGAACTCGGGCACGGCGACCTGGGTCGCGGCGTCGAGCGGCGAGAGGCCCTCGTCGTTCTCCTCCCACGCGCTGCGCGGGCCGGTCAGGCACAGGGCCTGCAGGATCGGCACGTCGAGCGCGGCGAGGGCGCCGGCGTCCCACGACTCGTCGTCGCCGCCGGCCGAGGCCTCGGCGGGCTTGGTGCCGCCGGCGGCGAGCACGGTGGTGACGACGGCGTCGGCACCGCTCAGGGCCTCGATCAGCTCGGGCTCGGGGGCGCGCAGCGAGGCGACGTACAGCGGCAGCGCGCGGCCGCCGGCGTCCTCGACGGCGCCGCAGAGGGCGTCGACGAAGGCGGTGTTGCCGCTCATGTGGTGGGCGCGGTAGTAGAGCACGGCGATGAGCGGGCCGTCGGCGCTGCCGGCCCGCGGGGTGCGCTCCAGCTCGCCCCAGGTGGGGGCGGCCGCGGGGGGCTCGAAACCGTGGCCCGTGAGGAGCACGGTGTCGGAGAGGAAGCGGGCGAGCTGTTCGAGGTTGGCCGGGCCGCCGTGCGCGAGGTAGGCGTGCGCCTCCGCGGCGATGCCGATGGGAACGGTGGAGGCCTCCATCAGCTGGGCGTCGGGGGCCTGTTCGCCGGTGAGGACGACGACGGGGCGGTCCTGGGCGAGCAGCAGGTCCAGGCCCTCCTGCCAGGCGCGGACGCCGCCCAGGAGACGGACGACGACGAGGTCGGTGCCCTCCAGGAGGGCCGGGAGGTCGTCGAGGGCGAGCCGGGCGGGGTTGGCGAGCCGGTACGGGACCGGGCCGCCGTGAACAGCAGCCGCGCGGGCGCTGAGCAGGTCGGTGTCGGACGTCGACAGGAGAAGGATCACGCGGCGCTCCCCAGGGCTTCGAGGGTCGCCCGGGGTGCCCGGCACCGGAATGTGCGCATGCGGCGGCAAGCCTTCCTCGGGGTCCGCGCCCCGGGCGGTTGGAGGACGGCGGGAGTTCCTGACTCGCCCGGCGGGAGTGCCGGGCTCACAGTGGCGGGACCGTGCCGGAGTCTCACCGGCTTCCTCCCCTGTCGCCGTCGCTGGCGTTTGGCGGAGCGGCGCCCGCGGAAGCGGGCACTGTTCCACCGCTGAGCATAGTAAAGCCCTGGCAGGAGGCGGTACGGGAGAGTGGAGGGCGAGTGGTACGGGAGACTGCGGGGCGTGCGGTACGGGGCCGTGCGCCGGATACGGGCGTCGGTATGCTCGCCGCCATGTCCACCCTCCCCGCACCTTCCCCGGGCCGGGACGGCTCCGGTGCCGGAACACCCGCCGCGGGGCCCGTCCGCGAGCGCGGCGACGCCTGCCCCGGCGCGCTGCGCCTGCACGCCGCGGACGACGGTGCGCTGGCCCGTGTCCGGCTGCCCGGCGGGTTGTTGACGGTCCGTCAGGCCGAGGCGCTGGCCGCGGTGGCGGACGAGCTGGGCGACGGGCACCTCGACCTCACCTCGCGCGGCAACGTCCAGCTGCGCGGCCTCGCCGCCGGCTGCGGCGGCACCGTCGCCGGGCGGCTGCGGCTGCACGGCCTGCTGCCGTCGGACCGGCACGACCGGATCCGCAACGTGGCGGCCTCGCCGCTGTGCGGACTGGACGGCCTGCGTCTGCCCGGACCGGACGGCCGGCATCAGGATTCCGGTTCCGGCCCGGGGACGGCTCCGCCGGGGGCCGGCGCGGCCCCGGCCGACGTCCAGGCGTGGGCCCGTGAGCTGGACGGACTGCTCTGCGCCGACGACGTCCCCGGAGTCTCCGCCGATCTGACCGGCCTCTCCGGAAGGTTCCTCTTCGGACTGGACGACGGGCGGGGCGACATCGTGGCGCTCCGGCCCGATGTGACATTGATCGCAAGCGGCGCCGGGCAGGCCGGCCTGTACGTCGGCACGGCCGGTCCCGGCCTGCGGATCTCCGCCGCGGACGCACCGCGCGCGGCCGTCGTGGCGGCGGCCGGGTTCCTGGCCGCGCTGGAGGCGTACGGGAGTACGGTCTGGCGCGTACGGGAACTTCCGCCGGAACAGCGGCCGACCGCCGCCGGGCTGGCGGAGCGGCTCACCGCGGCGGGCATCGCCTGCACCCCGCTCCCGCTCCCCTTCCCCCGGCTCCCCCTCGGCGAGCCGCCCGCCCCCGGCCTGGTGACGGGCCCGGGCGGCCGCTGCGCGCTGTCGGTGACGGCACCGCTGGGGCGGCTGACCGGCGCTCAGTGGCGGCTCGTGACCCGCGTGGCCGCCGAGGAGGGGAACCAGGAGCTCCGGGTGACCCCCTGGCGCGGCCTCGTCGTCCCCGGGCTCCCCGCGCACAAGGCCCCGCAGCTGCTGGCCGGCCTCGCCGACGCCGGGTTCGTCACCTCCGCCGACTCCGCCTGGCACCGCGCGGGCGCGTGCGCCGGGCGCCCCGGATGCGCCAAGTCCCTCGCGGACGTGCGGGCGGATGCGGCGGAGTGCCTCGCCGGCGGGCAGCCTGCCGGTGCGACGGCGGCCGCGGCAACGGCACCGGCACCGGCGCTGCCGGTGTACTGGTCCGGCTGCGAGCGGCGCTGCGGCCGGCCGGGCGGCGGCCGCTGGGTCGACGTCGTCGCGACGGCCGACGGCTACGAGGTCTCCCTGCGGGGAGGCGGCGAACCGGACGGCCCGGTGCGGAAGGTGGTGCCCGGCGGGCTGCCGGAGGCGGTGACCGCGGCACGGGCGGCCACGCCGGCGGCGGCGACAACGACATAGCGGTAGCGACAGTGGCACACAGCGGTACCAACAGACACAGCACCATCAGCGAGCGAGGCAGAGTGTTCGAGTACGACAAGGACGGCGCGTCCATCTACCGCCAGTCCTTCGCCACCATCCGCGCCGAGGCGGACCTCGGCGGGCTGCCGCCGGACGTCAGCCGGGTCGCGGTGCGCATGATCCACGCCTGCGGGATGACCGACCTCGTACGCGACCTCGCGTACTCCCCGCAGGTCGTGGCGCGGGCCCGCGAGGCCCTGCACGCCGGGGCGCCGGTCCTGTGCGACGCGAACATGGTCGCCAGCGGCGTCACCCGCAAGCGCCTGCCCGCGGACAACGAGGTGCTGTGCACCCTCACCGACCCGTCCGTGCCCGACCTGGCCCTGCGCATGGGCACCACGCGCAGCGCCGCCGCGCTGGAACTGTGGCGCGAGAAGCTGGACGGCGCGGTGGTGGCCGTGGGCAACGCGCCCACCGCCCTGTTCCGGCTCCTGGAGATGGTGGCCGAGGGCGCGCCGCGCCCGGCCGCCGTCCTCGGCATACCGGTCGGCTTCATCGGCGCCGCCGAGTCCAAGGACGCCCTGGCCGGCAGCCCGCTGGGCCTGGAATACCTGGTGGTGCGGGGGCGGCGCGGCGGCAGCGCCATGGCCGCGGCCGCGATCAACGCGATAGCGAGCGAGGAAGAGTGAGCGAGCAGCATCCGCAGACGACGGGCCGGCTGTACGGGGTGGGGCTCGGCCCCGGCGACCCGTCGCTGATGACCGTACGGGCCGTCGAGGTCATCGCGGCGGCCGACGTCGTCGCCTACCACAGCGCCCGGCACGGCCGCTCCATCGCGCGTTCCATCGCCGAACGGCACCTGCGCCCCGACCACATCGAGGAGCGCCTGGTCTACCCCGTCACGACGGAGACCACGGACCACCCCGGCGGCTACCGGGGCGCCATGGAGGAGTTCTACGAGGAGGCCGCGGCGCGGCTGGCCGCGCACCTCGACGCCGGGCGCACGGTGGCCGTGCTCGCGGAGGGCGACCCGCTCTTCTACAGCTCCTACATGCACATGCACAAGCGCCTCGCGGACCGCTACCCCACCGAGGTGATCCCCGGGGTCACCTCCGTGAGCGCCGCGGCCGCGCGGCTCGGCGAACCGCTCGTCGAGGGCGAGGAGGTGCTCACGATCCTGCCCGGCACCCTGCCCGAGGAGGAGCTCGCGGCGCGGCTCGCGTCCACCGACTCGGCCGTGGTGATGAAGCTCGGCCGCACCTTCCCCGCGGTGCGCGGTGCGCTGGAGCGGGCGGGGCGGCTCGACGAGGCGCGCTACGTCGAGCGCGCCACGATGAGCGGCGAGCGCACGGGGCGGCTCGCCGACGTGGACCCGGAGTCGGTCCCGTACTTCTCGGTGGCCGTGCTGCCCAGCCGCGTGGACGCCGGGCCCGGTGCGGAGCGGGGCGAGGTCGTGGTCGTCGGGCTCGGCCCGGCCGGCCCGCTCTGGCTCACGCCCGAGGCGCGCGGCGAGCTGGCGGCCGCGCAGGACGTCGTCGGCTACAGCACGTACGTGGACCGGGTGCCCGCGCGGCCGGGCCAGCGGCGGCACGCGTCCGACAACAAGGTGGAGTCCGAGCGCGCCGAGTTCGCGCTGGACCTGGCGCGGCAGGGGCGGCGCGTCGCCGTGGTCTCCTCCGGCGACCCCGGCGTCTTCGCGATGGCCACGGCCGTCCTGGAGGTGGCCTCCGAGGGCCCGTACCGCGACATCCCGGTGCGGGTCGTGCCGGGCATGACCGCCGCCCACGCGGCGGCCGCGCGGGCCGGTGCGCCGCTCGGCCACGACTACGCGGTGATCTCGCTCTCCGACCGGCTCAAGCCGTGGGAGGTCATCGCGGAGCGGCTGCGGTCCGCGGCCTCCGCGGACCTGGTCCTCGCCCTGTACAACCCCGGCTCCCGCAGCCGCGTCTGGCAGGTCGGCAAGGCCCGCGAACTGCTCCTGGAATTCCGCTCCCCGGAGACCCCGGTCGTCCTGGGCCGCGACGTGGGCGGCCCCGAGGAGAGCGTACGCATCGTCCGCCTCGGCGAACTCGACCCGGCCGAGGTCGACATGCGCACGATCCTGCTGGTGGGCTCGACCCAGACCCGCGCGGTCCGCCGCACGGCGGAGGGCTCCCCGGAGGAGATCGTCTGGACGCCGCGGCGGTATCCGGAGGGGTAATCGGAAGGCAGGGAGTGCGGCTCACTGGCCGAGGAAGGTTACCTGGCGAATGTAGACGCGTTGATGACGTGGGACGACCTGGTACACGAACATGCCCGACGCGTCGACGGCCTCTTCCTGCATACGGGGCGAAGTGCCTGTGTACTTCGCCCCGTCAAGGTAGAGAGCCGCAGCGGCACGGACCAGCTCGTCGGCCCTCTCCTCGACCTTCGCGACGAAGGCGAGGTTGTCGATGCCGCCGATGACGAAGCCGGGATCCGGGTCGTACTCCCACGCCCAACTGTCAGTCACCGGTCACCGCAGCCCGCGCCTCGTTGCGAACCGCCATGCACTCGTCCATGGCTGCACGCCATCTCGGGTCGTCACGGTCCAAGGCGTTCGCATCATCGAGGGCGGCGTGATAGCGGGCTGCCAGGCGGGGGCGACGCTCGATCTCCACCTCGGTCGCCCATTTGACCTGGAATACACGAATCGGGTTGAACGACGCGTGCTGAGTGGCCGCGGTGAACGCCGAATCGCGGTCCGCCTGAAACTCCGCAATCCGGGACGGAGCAACGCGCGCCAATGCCGCCCGGAGCGCCGGGAACGTCATCTCGGGCCGCGGAAAGAGTTCGGCAGGCTGTTCCGAATGCGGTGCGGTCATCGATCCTCCGTCGTCCGTCAGGCGCTCTCCGAACCGTACCGGCTCGGCCCCGGCACCGGCGGGCAACCGACCGGTCGCCTGCGGCCGAGGACACTGTCCACCCATTCCAGCGCCTCCGCCGGGCCCGCGGCCGTGGGCAGCCCCGGCGGTGCCGGGGGGCGCCGGACCACCACGACCGGGATGCCCGCTTCGCGGGCCGCGGTGAGTTTGGCCGATGTTGCCGCCGCCCCGCTGTCCTTGGTCACCAGGACGTCGATGCGGTGCCGCCGCAGCAGCTCCCCTTCGCCCTCGACCGTGAAGGGGCCCCGGTCCAGGAGGACCTCCATGCGGGGCGGTGCCGGCGGTTCGGGGGCGTCCACGGAGCGGACGAGGAACCACAGCCGGTCGAGGTGGGCGAAGGTGGCGAGGCCCATGCGGCCGGTGGTGAGGAAGACCCGCTCGCCCAGCGCGGGCAGCGCCGCTGCGGCCTCCTCCAGCGAGCCGGTGTCGTGCCAGTCGTCGCCCGGACCCGCGACCCAGCCGGGGCGGCGGACGGCGAGCAGGGGAACATGGACCTCTGCGGCGGCCCGCGCCGCGTTGAAACTGATCGTGCCGGCGAAAGGATGGGTGGCGTCGATGAGCGCGTCCACCTGCTGCTCGCGCAGCCACCGGGCGAGGCCGCTCGGGCCTCCGAACCCCCCGATGCGGACCTGCCCCGCCGGCAGCCGCGGCTGCGCCACGCGCCCGGCGAGGGACGTCGTGACCCGGAACCCGGGGTCCGCGGCGAGCTCGCCGGCCAGCCGGCGGGCCTCGGTCGTGCCGCCCAGGATCAGGATGTGGCGCTCGGCCCCCACGTCGTGCCCTTCTGTTCGCCTTCGGGTCGCGGCCGGTTCCGCCCCGCCGGTCCCCCACATTGTGGTTGTTCGCCGTCGCGGCGGGAAATTCTTCCGGAGTGCTCCATGACCGACGCCACCACCGACGCACCGGGCAAGGGCACCGGCGGGCGCACCGCCCAACTGCAGCACACCGGCCTGCGCCACGGCTGGACGACGGGCGCCTGCGCGACCGCCGCGACCACCGCCGCGTACACCGCCCTGCTCACGGGCGAGTTCCCCGACCCCGTGACGATCACCCTGCCCAAGGGGCAGACGCCCGCGTTCGCGCTCGCCGCGGAGCGACTGGGATCCGGGGACGACGGCCGTTCCGCCATGGCCGGCATCGTCAAGGACGCCGGTGACGATCCGGACGTCACGCACGGCGCGCTGATCCGTTCGACGGTGCGGATCCTCCCGCCGGGTTCCGGCGTCGTGTTCCGGGCCGGGCCGGGCGTCGGCACCGTGACCCGCCCCGGGCTGCCCCTGGACGTGGGCGAGCCCGCGATCAACCCCGTGCCGCGGCAGATGATCCGCGACCACGTCGCCGCCGTCGCGGCCCGGTACGGCGGTACGGGGGACGTCGAGGTCGAGGTGTCGGTCGATCACGGCGCGGAGATCGCCCGCTCCACCTGGAACCCGCGCCTGGGCATCCTGGGCGGCATCTCGATCCTGGGCACGACGGGCATCGTCGTGCCGTACTCGTGCTCGGCGTGGATCGACAGCATCCGGCGCGGGGTGGACGTGGCCCGGGCGGCAGGCCGCCGCCACGTGGCGGGCTGTACGGGTTCGACGTCGGAGAAGGTCGCCGTGGCCGTGCACGGCCTGCCGGAGGACGCCCTGCTGGACATGGGCGACTTCGCGGGGGCGGTGCTCAAGTACATCCGCCGGCACCCGGTGGACCGGCTCACCGTCGCGGGCGGTTTCGCCAAGCTGTCGAAGCTGGCGGCGGGCCACCTCGACCTGCACTCGGGCCGCTCGCAGGTGGACAAGGGGTTCCTCGCGGAGCTGGCCCGGCACGGCGGCGCCGGCGAGGAGCTGGCGGCCGCGGTCGCCTCCGCCAACACGGGTCTGGAGGCCCTGCGGCTGTGCGAGGCCGCGGGCGTCCCGCTCGGCGACCTGGTCGCGGCCACGGCCCGCGAGGAGGCCCTCGCGGTGCTGCGCGGGGCGCCCGTCGCGGTCGACGTGATCTGCATCGACCGCGCGGGCACGATCGTGGGCCGCGCGGAGCCCGCAGGCCCGCGCGGCGCTCACGGCGGGGGTTAGCGCAGCGTGTTGAGCGCCGTGGCGGCGGCCGCGGGCTTGTCCTTCACCGGCTTGGGGAGCGCACCGCAGAACTCACCCTCGAACATGTTCTCGAAGGGCGGGCTCTCGTCTAGATTCTTGAACATATCGTGACCTGCGGAAACACTGAGCATCGGACAGTTCGGTGCAGTTCGATGCCGCTCAGTGACGCTGGAAGCGCCTCAGAGCCAAACCGGGTACCCGTGGGAACGCAGCCTCTAGGCGCCCGCCCCACCCCCAGTGCAGGTGAATGGAAAAACCCCGATCCGCAACCAGAACAAGCCGAGCCCCCAGCCGTATCGGCCGGGGGCTCAGGCGACCGCTTGCGGCGCCGCCTGGGGGGCAGGACTGCCGCAAGGGCCGTTCATGGGATGCGCGTTATGCATATGCCTTTCGAATATCTGGCGCTACCCCCGATCGGGGTGATGTCTTCATGAGGCGCTCATCTGCGCGATGAGCTCCAGGACCCACTCCACCTCGCAGAGCGTCTCCGGGCCGTCCGGCGGGCTCAGAACCCAGTGCACGCCCGGGGGATCTGCTCGATGGGGTGGAGGCATGGGGATGCTGTGCGAGGGGCCGAAGCAGGGGAACTCGTAGAGGTCCCAGCCCTGAGACGCGCCTGGCGCCACGAGGGCGTAGTAGATGGTGTGGAAGGGGTCGGCGATGACGGCACCGTCGACGTCCGCCTGCTGGAAGCAGCTCTCGACCTCGCCCCGGTCCTGCCCGCGCACGGCTCCCCGCGGGATCTGGACGGCGTCGAAGAGGATCCCGGTGAATGCCGCGGCCGGCCGGTCCACCCGCCACGCATCCCGGCCCCCGGGCAGCAACGCACCAGACAGCCACTCCGCGGCGGCCGCGCCCATGTCCGCCGGCGCCCAGTCGCGGGGCCTCATCGCGGCGCCTCCGCCAGGAAGTGCCAGAGACGATCCGCCGTAGTCGCCAGGGCGCGCACACGCAGCGCCAGGCTGAGGGGGTCGTCCATCGCGTCGTCGGAACGCCTTGCCTCAAGCAGCTGGGACGCGCTGAGGAACGAGGCGTAGGCCTTGGTCCAGGGTCGGCCTGACCGCTCCCTGTGCATCTGGTGGATCAGGCTCCGGGCCTCGCCCTTCAAGCCCCTGAGTAGCAGCGAGAGCCTCTGTTCCAGCTGGACGAGTTCGTCCTCGCCCAGGGGGCTTTCGAGGGCCTGCAGGCCTCGTGCAATGTCCTGAGCTGCGGCCTTGGGCGTCATGTGCCAGAAGGCCACCCGGTACCGGTCGGGGTCAAGTGGCACGGGCAGGTACATGGGAGGGTCTCCGGTTCGGTGGGGCGTGTGCTCGCCCCAATGCGTCGTAGGCGTGTCAGGCCAGGGCACCGTGGGTGTCGGCTTAGGCGGCAGTCTTCGGTGACATGCCTGGGCAGGCTGGACTTCATGTGCATGGTGCAGCTCTGTACAGCGTCACTGCCTCAAGCGCCGAGAGCAGCTGGAGGGGGTCCGTGACGCGATAGCGCGGAGTGGGAGGCGTGAGCCAGTACGGACCGGGCGGGGCTGAGCGTGATGCATGAGGCACAGCAAGAAAGGACCCGCTTCCCAGGGAACGTGTCTCCGGGCACCTCCAGTGGGTGGTCGTCCCGGGCGGAACGATCACGTAGAGGCGGCGTGCACCAGGGTCCACGATGACGCTGCCCACGTCGTCACCGAGCTGATGCACGGCAGCAAGGCCGAGATATCGCGGAAGCCGGACTGCGTCCCATTCGATGCCGGCTGCGGTGATCGTGACGTCAACGCTCTCCATGATCCGCGTCCTCAGGGATGGGGTGGTCTGGGAGGACGACGGTAGGAGGTATGGCCGGGGCCACCCCGGTCTCTCAGACCGGGTTGTCTCCTGGACCGGGCTCGTCGATGCCGAGTCGCTCCGCCAGGGCTTCTACTTGGCGTCGGTAGGTGGGCCGGACCCGGTCGCGGAGACTGGACACGATCTGTCGAGCGACCGGGTTACGCGCCAAGTCCTCTGGAGCGAACTGCTCGATGTCGAGGAGGTGTACCAGGACGGAAGCGTCTTCGCGCCTCATGTCGTAGCAGCGTGCTACGTCGAGGAGGAAGGTAAACCGTCGCTCCAGGGAGGGGAGACGCTCGATGTCGACTTGGTCGGCCCGGCGGAGCGCCTCGGTGGTCTCTCCGGCCAGCATCTCGATACCGAGGGCGTGAAGGCCGACGTTGGTTGGGCCGAAGACCGTCCAGTGCACGTTGCCCTCACCGACTCGCGCAGCGTGGGGCAACGCAGCCTTCTCCAACCGTTGCCGCGCGCGCCACCAGTCTCGGCGTTGCGCCGCGGCCGTGGACACCACAAGCTCTAGTGCGCCGGCCAGAGCTTCGCGGTCGTCGCTTTCTGGGGTGCGCGCGAGTTCCTCGATCGCTCGTGAGGCTACTTCTTCAGCGCCTTCTGGGTCGCTCTGCGAGAGCAGCACGTGCCCAAGGTTCCATTCCGCAGCGGCAATGCGCAGCGGGTCGTCGGCGTCCTGGGCGGCGCGCAAGGCTCGGTCAGCGACGAGCAACGATAGGTCATTGCGGCCGGTGCGTCGGCAATAGGATCGCAGGAGGCCGTAGAGGTCAGCTGCTGCCCGGAGCGCTTCCCGGCGGTCCTGGACCTCTGACCGCAGTCTGTGGGCCTCGACGGCATGCTGCACGTCGCTCAGGAGTTCTGGCAGGAGTCTGGCAGTGTCGGTGTAGCGGGTCTGGGAGGTCTGCCAGGTCCGCCATGCATGCTCGACCCGTTCCCGCAGGGCGGCCGGAGCCGCTGGCGCAGAACGCGAAGAGGCACAGTAGCCCATCAGGACTCGGGTGACGTCTGAAGCGATCCGCGGCGCTGCAGGCTGGTCCACCGGAGCATCCTCGTCCAGCAGGGCGGAGACTGGGACGCCAATCTCACGGGCGATGGAGAGAAGGGTCTCTAGCGCGGGGGTTCTCCTGCCCCTCTCGATTTGGGACAGGTGATCCTCACTGATGCCGCAGAGGCCAGCGATGGCCGCTTGGGACCGGTTCCCGTTGCGGCGGCGCCAGTAGCGGATACGGGCGCCGACAGTGAGCGTGCCCATCCTGCTTCCCCTCGTTCGTTGAGTGGTTCACCGTACGACGACTTTGCAGCGTTGGGCAGTTCGGCGCTCGTTCGTGTGACAGCCTGGGAGACGCTGGCTGGGTGGAAGGAGCCTCATGGCGGCGCGCCGGATTGTGCTGTGGGACATTGACCACACCCTCGTTGACACGCGTGGTGTGGGCCGGGAGTTGTCAGCAATCGCGTTCGAACGGGCGACCGGGAGGCGCATGGAGCGTCAGGCCAAGATCGACGGCATTACCGAGCCGGTGATCTTTCGTGAGACGGCGAAGCTCCATGGGCTGCAGACCGACCGGAGTGACTTTGAGCGGTTTGCTGCAGCGCTGGCTGACGTGCATGTACAGAGGATCGCCGACCTACGCGAGCGTGGGCACGCGTTGCCGGGAGCTGCCGCGGCACTCGACGCGGTAGCCGCGCTGCCTGGGTACGAGCAGTCCGTTGTCTCGGGGAACGTGCGCTCTGTGGCGGAAATCAAGCTGGCGACCTTCGGCCTCGACAGGCACATCAAGTGGGCTCTAGGCGCCTACGGAGAAGATGCTGATGAGCGAGCAGACTTGGTACGCATCGCTCTCGCCCGGGCGAAGGTGAGCCCTGAAGATGCGCTCGTCCTTGACGACACTCCTGCAGGGGTTGAGGCGGGGCTGGTTGCGGGTGTCCAAGTCGTAGCTGTGGCCACCGGCCGCAGCAGCGCGGACGACCTCTACGACGCCGGTGCACTGACGGTACTCCCGGACCTGACAGACACGGCCAGGGTGATCAGCTCCCTCGCTTGACGGGCTTTGGGGAGGTAGCAGGCCGCCTGTTCGGACTAGCCGGGCGTGCTGGACACGGGATGCGCGACGAGGCTGGTCTCATGGCCACGCATCCACGCGTTGTCGTCTATCCACCCGACGCCTCCGGCGGCCGGCGAGTACGCGCTGACGGGCAGAGCCTTGGAGTGGCCTACGGAGTACCTGATGTGATCGAGTTCCTCCGCCGCGCCGGGTGGGACGAGCACCTGTTCGCGATCGACGACGCACGCCTGATCGAGTGGCGAGGCGGAGGCCCAGACGACTGGGAGCCTCAGTGACCGAGCCGGAGTCGGTCGACGCGAAGGAAGCCCCGTCCTGGACTGAAGAGCAGCCATGGCCGCGCATCCGCACGTGGCCCCCTGCAGAGCTCCCCGCCCTCTACGTCCGCGTCGACGGCAGATGGCGCCACTGCTGGGTCGTCGCCCGCCACACCTACGCTGATGGCCGGGTCGCCTACCAGGTCGACATCGACCTACCCGAGTACGACGGCCGGGTGAACCGCCTGTATTGGTGGGACCCCAGGGCCATGCGCGCGACAACGGGCTAGGGCCACTGCTTGCCAGAACTCCTGCGGACGCTTGCCCCACGGCGGTACGGTGCGCGTCACCACACGCTCCCCGGGGGATCCATGCGCACCAGAACCGCAGCCGCATTCAGCCTCGCCGCCGTTCTCGCTCTCGGAGCCTGCAGCAGCGGGCCGTCGAAGTCCACCGCCACGAAGTCGTCAGCGGCACCCACACCCACCGCCGACAAGCCGGCGGCGGAGCTAGCTTTCGGGAAGCCTGCGGAGACCGTCGGATCCGGCGGCACCGGCCGGCTGGAGGTGACGCCGACGAGCATCGTCTACGTCACGAAGGCGTTGATCGACAAGCCGTCCAAGGGGCTCTTCGCCGTGGTCACGGTGAAAGATCGCGCCACCACGGCGGTCGCTGCGGAGGAGACGGCGCCCATCATGCAAGGCGGCTGGCAGTGGATCGCACCGGACGGGCAGGCCATCGCGACCGGGGACGGCACCGCGGACATGGTCTCGATCGAGGGCTTCAAGAGCGGCGGGGCGGTGCAGCCGGGGGCCTTCCGCTGGGAGTCGCGGGTCTTCGACATCAGCGAGAAGCAGCGCGGCGGGACGCTGGTGTACACAGATGGCGCAGGGAAGTCCTTCCGCTGGAAGACCCCGGCGCAGGACGCGGGTCCGCAGGTGGAGGAGCTGAAGAAGGCGCTCGCGGAATAGGAACAGGCCCCCGCCGTCCAGTGGACGGCGGGGGCCTTCTCATGCGGGGTCGAGCGGTGGCGCGGGCGGCTCGGGGGACGGTACGGGCGGCGGGTCCGCCCAGCCGAGGTCTTCAAGGGTGCCCAGGTCGGCGGCTGGCGGGCTCCGCGGCGGGACCGGGACGGGGGCCGGCTGCTCGTCGAGCATGGTCACACTCCAGTTCGGTTGTACTCGTCGACCAGGGGCGGTGGCTCCGGCGGCGTGATTCCCGAGTCCCGTATCAGGCCACTGAGCTCGGCGACGTACCCGGCGAAGGCCCTGACCACCGCGCGCAGGCGCCCGGTCTCCGTGCGGAGCTCGACGACTTCCTTCTGCAGCTCGTCTCGGATCTCCTTGAAGGCCGCGAGATCGGCTTGGCGCTGGGCGGGCTCCGCGGTCGCCTGCGCCGCTGCGCGGGTGGCCTCGGCGGTTGCCGCGGCGGCGGCCCTGGTGGCCCGGGCGGCGAAGAGTCCGGCGGCGACCATGCCGAGAGTGCCGATGATGGCCACGGCCCCAGCCCAGATGCTCATGGATCGTCCTCGCTCTCCCGTCTGCACATCTGCGGGGGAAGCTCGTACTCAGGTACGGCCGCGGCCCACAGGATGGCGCCGATGTGGGAGGTCAGGTACTAGGCGGCGATGAAGCCGCCGCGGGCGTAGTCGCCGTTGACGACGGCGGTGGCGTAGGCGATGGCCCATAGGCCGGGCGGGATCAGCGCGGTCACGAAGCCGGCCTTGTCCCGGCCGACCTGGACGAAGGCGCAGCCGGCGGTGACGGCGCCGGCCAGCAGCCAGATCCAGGCCCAGCAGTGCAGCGGCGCGACGTCGGTGAGCAGGGCGAGGCCCTGCGGGCTGGGCTGTGGGGCGAGGAGGAAGCCGGCGCCCCAGCACATTTTGCCGATGCCGATGATGAGGAGGAAGGTGCCGCGGCGGCCGAGGAGGCTGCGCAGCCGACGGGCCACCGCGTGCACCATCACACGCGAGGTGCGGTGGACGCGCTGTTGGGGTCGCCGATGGCCCGGGCGATGATGCCCTTGAGGAGGGAGCCGGCGGCGGCGATTCCGGCGGTGCCGACGGTCTGCCAGAAGCTGAGGTTGAACATGTCGGCGGGGCCGGCGGCCAGGGCGACGGAGCCGGCCGCGAGGAGGAAGGTCCAGACGACTCGCTCGGCGAGGTCGACGGCGTAGGTCTTCGCGGTCCGGATGACGTTGGTGGTGGTCATGGTGCCTACTTCCAGTAGAGGCCGCGGGCGCGGGCGGCGGTGATGGTCGCGGGGGCCGTGTCGGTGGCGTTGGCGGGCGCGTAGGTGATCTCGAAGCGGGCGGTCTCGCCCGTGGAGATCGAGCCAGCGTGCGTGAAGTCGACGAAGCTGCTGCCGTCGGTGGTGGCGCGTTCGACGATGGGCCCGTCCCAGCGGGAGCCGTCGGCGCGGTGGTGGTAGAAGCGCCCCTGCAGCACGCCGCCGACAGGTGCCTTGACGGTGAGGTACGCGGTGGCGGTGTAGGACTGGGCGCCGGCGACGAGGTCCAGGCGGCCGAGCGTGAGCGTGGTCCAGATGTTGGGCGGCAGGCTGACGGTGGTGCCGGTGTACTCGCCGAGGGTGTAGGGCACGTCGAACTCCGGTGGGGTGGGGGCGGGGGTCTGGCCCGTGGCGCGGGCGACGATGCCGGGGAAGACCACGTCGTGGAACTGGCGGACGCGGGCGTCGCCGGGGCAGGCGGTACCGCCGGCGGACCACTCGGGGAAGAGGCGATGGTAGCCGTAGCCGGGGTCAGCGGCGGTGCGGCAGATCCGCAAGGGGATGCTGTGCTGCTGGTGCACCCACACGCCGAGCCGGATGAGAGCCTCGACCTGTGCCGGCGACCAAGGGTCCGTGGCGTCCATGTTCGAGGCGGATTCGACGCTGACCGCGCCGGTCCCGTCCGGCCGCCGGTTCGCCTGATAGTTCGCGTCCGCGCGGGTCTGCGTGCCGATGTACTGCGCGAGGCTGCCGTCGTACCCGAGACCGAAATGCGATTCGAGATTCGTCTCGCGCCAGTACTCGTATGTCCTGGCTGGCGTCCAGGGGGCGGCGATCGAGTGGAAGATCAGCTGCGTCGGAATGATCGCGGGCTGCGCGTCGGACTCCGGCTGGAGCTCCAGCTTCTGGGCGCCCGGGTACCAGGCCATCGTGCCTCCAGGGCATGAAAAATGCCCCTCGGCGGGGCGCGGTTCGCGGGTGGTGGTGCTGGTCAGGTGGCGGTCTGGTAGGTGCCCCAGATCCGGAAGACGTTGGTGCTGGCTGGCGTCCATGGGCTGCTGTCGGTCCAGACGTTGGCGTCACCGACGACCGAGGCATTGGGGAACCAGACCTGGTCCGTAGTGGTGGCGCCGTTTTGGAGGAGCACGTCGCCTTGGCCGTGGTTCGGGGTGGATGCCCGGCTGAAGCTGGCGTTCAGCGACCCGGGCTCGCTGTTCGTGATCGTCGCCGCGGTGAACGGGAGGGAGAACTTGTACGTGCCGCTCCCCTTGTTTGTGGTTGACCCGATCACGAGCTTGATGAAGATCTCGCATTTGGTGCCGATCTTCATGTACTGCCCCACGAGCGTGCCGTTGCCAAGGGACGGGTTCGTCGTGGTCGCTGTCCAGGCCACCGAGTAGGTGGTCCACTGGCTGCCGTAGGGCACGGCCTTCCAGCCTGTACCGTCGTAGGTTTCCAGCGAGTTGGTGTCCTGCAGCCACGTGACCATGCCTTCGACGGGGCTGGTGATGGTGGCGGCGCGTGCGGAGGCGGAGGCGAAGCGCATGACCACGCGTGGCACGATGCCGTCGGCCAGGTTCTGGGCGAGGGAGGCGGCGTTGGGAGCGTCGGTGAGGGCAGCGATCTGGACGCCCTGCCCGTAGGCGTCGGTCGTGGGCACGGGCGCCTCCTAGGTGAGCCGGTAGCGGCTGGCGACGTCGAGGGTTGCCCAGCCTGCGGTGCCGGTGTAGTCGGTGATCTGGATGGTGCCGTCGGCGTTGATGTCGAGGACGCCGAAGATTCCGGAGGCCACCTCGGTCACACGGCGGACTCGCTTGGCCGGGGCGGCGGCGGCTGGCAGGGTGCCGACCGTGGCGACGCCGGTCGTGGAGGCCGGAGCTCGGGCCAAGCCAGCCAGGGCCGCCGTGCCGTCGCCGTGGATGCGGTAGGCGGGCGTGTAGTACGTAGCGGAGAACGCGGTCCAGCCGGTGTTAAGGGTGAGCGTCTGCCATGTCCCTGCCGTGGTGGGCGGCGCGGTGCGGCCCAGGGTGATCCAGTTTCCCGAACCGGACTGAGTGATGAGGATCTGATCGTCGGCCGTCGGGGTCAGGTAGGTGTCCATCCGCCGTGCGGTGATGCCGTCGGTGGTCAGGACGGTGCCGTCGCTGTTGACGGTCTGGACGATGGCGAGCCGCCAGTCTGCGCCGCGCACGGCCGGGGTCTCGACCCCTGCCTGCACGGCTTGGCGGCGGATGGCGTCCGCGAGGTCGGCGGGCGTCGCTGAGTCGCTCACGCGTCCTCCTTTGCGGAGATCGTGGCGATGGTGAAGTCGCCGCCCACGTCGAGAGGTACAGAGAAGGACTGCACCTGGTGGAGCTCCTTGCTGCCGTCCGGGTACAGGATCCGGATCACGTCGCCCGGTTCGAGTGCGGGGTTCGGCAGTGAGGAGATGTCGGCAGAAGCGTTCGGGGCCATGGCCGTGCGCAGCTTGAGGGTGGCGGCGGCCGTGCAGGCGGCCGTCGTCGTGAGCGTGCTGGAGCTGTAGAACGTCGTCCGGTGGCCGAACGGCCCGCTCCAGTAAGTCGGGCTGGTGGGGTCGTTGTCGACCACGAGCGAGCTGACTGGGGCGACGCTCGTCTCCGTGTTCTCGCCGCGGGCCAGGACTGCGTTGTAGACCTTGTCGGCCGTCATGCCGCGGCTGGCAGAGACGTAGGCGCCGCCCTCGCCTGCCGCGATCGTCCAGACCGGTGTGCTGGTGAGGAGGTCGGGCAACTCGGCGATGACAAAGACACCATCCACATCCGCGTACACCTCGGCGCCGATGGCCGTCGCCACCTCGGCCACGGCGGCCCATCGGTCGCCCTCGGTGTCCCAGGTGCGGGGACCGATCGCCGCATCGGTCGCCCGGTTGATCACTGAGGCGGTAGGGATGGTGGACTGGATCAGCGCGGTGACCGCGGCGACGGCGTTCCCGGATGCCTTGTACGGGGCTGTGAACTTGTCGTCGGCGATCACCACTTCGAGGCCCTTGCCGGTGATGGTGACGGGGCCGTCATCAATGTCGCCGGTGACGGAGTCGACCCGGAAGACGCCGAGCGGGACGAGCTCCTGGCTGCCGTCGGAGTACTGCACGCCCCGGCTGACACGCAGCGTGGCCCCGTACACGGACAGCTTGTCCGTGGGCGTGCGCGGGATGAGCGAGGTATCGGCCAGCGTGATCGAGCAGGTCCGGCGCACCGCCTGCCCACGGTCGACAGTGACCGACCCGCCCGTGTGTTCCAGGCGCTCGACGCGCCCGTCCGTGCGGAAGAGGACCACCTCGGTGGCCAGCGGCCCTGACTCGGCGATGGCGGCCAGGAAGCGGGCGGAGACGGCGTACACGTCAGCCTCCGATCCGCCGGTCGAAGAGGACGTCTTCCCACGTGGCGTAGGCGTCGAGGACGTCCTGCCAGGTGCCGAACTGGGACAACACGTCCTGCCAGGTGCGGCCGGCCGTTCCCGCCACGCCGATCGTGGTGGGCATGTCGACCTGGGTGAGGGGCAGGGTCCATTGGCGCCAGTCCTCGTCGATCTGGTCGATGAGGCGCGGCAGGCCGATCTCGCCGACGGTCACGTAGAGGTCCGTCTCGTGGACCCCGGGGGCGACCTGCCAGAGGAGGACGTCCCCGGAATCGAGGAGCCAATGCAGGGCAGCCGCTTCGGTGTCGCTTCGCGTCAAGACGACGAGGTCGCCTTCCAGGCCACCGCGCACGTCCGAGAGCACGACAGGGTTCCGCCGCCCGCGGACCCGGTATGCGGCCTGGCTGATCGCCCTCTTCCAGGCAGGCGGAGTGACGACTATGAACTGTGCGTTTCTCTGCGGCTGTCCCGGGTCCTTGATCCAGCAGATGTTCTCGTCGCCTGCGGTGAGCGTGACGCCGTCGCTGGCCCGGAAGCCGGGGATGGCGCTGAGGGTGGCCCGCAGCTCGATGTAGTACGAGGCCTCCACCCCGAGCGGAGCCTCGTAGTCCTCGACGACCATGAGGTCCGAGGTGATCGGCTGCAGATTGATCAGCCCACTGGTGCCGCGGACGAGGGTGCGAGAGCCGTCCTCGGCAACCCGGTAGATGGTGACGTACTGGCCCGGCGTGAGCTCCCGCAGCGTCAGCGTGATCGACGCCGTGTCGTCGTGGCCCTCGACGGCGGTGAGCGGCAGGGACTGCCAAAGGGCCGCCCGGTCGATCCGCCACACCGAGGACGTCGTCGTCGCGGTGACCGTGTACTCGATCGCCGCCTGCGTGGCGCCAGCCGGGGCGGTGAAAGTATTGCCGATCAGCCACCAGTCCGGCGTGGGGATCGCCGCGGAGGACCCGCTCGTCAGGCCCAGATCAGCGTTGGAGTCGTCGTACCAGCGGATCCCCCGGGTGAGGTTGAAACCCCCGGCGCTCACGTTGCTGTAGACCTCGGTGCGGAAGGACAGTCCAGCGGCACCGGACGGCAGGGCGAATTTCGCGGACCGGATGACGCTCGTCGTCGCGGTGGATGACGTCACGGTCCCGGCGTAGGCACCGTCCCACGCGTAGGCTCCCCACGGCGTCGACCGCGTGATCGTGGCGACGCCCGAGACAACCGTCCAGCCGGCCACGCCCTGCTCGAAGCTCGCGTCGGCGTAGGGCAGGACGGATCCCGCTCGCAGCACGGGGGCCGTGGCAACCACGGCCCCGTCGATGCGCAGGATCTGCCCGGCGGTGGCGGAGTCGATGCCGGCTGCGATGGAGCAGGACACCGTCGCCGCGGGGGCAACGGCGGATGCGTACTCGCGGTACCAGCCCGTTCCGGGGGCGGCGAGGGTGGAGCGGGTGGCCTGGATCTGAGAGCCGCCAGAGTCGTAGAAGCGCAGTTCTACCCAGGTCGTGGACCCGGAGGTTGGCGGGTTGAGGTAGCAGTAGGCCACGTACTCGACGCCCGGCGTCGCGTCCGGCCGGTCGTTGCTCCGCATCGAGGCGTTGCCGTTGGCGGTCGCCGTCATGGCGATCGTGTGGCCGCCGGCCAGGTACCAGTCGACCGGCCAGACGACGGGCGGCACCGACCGGGCGATGGTGCAGTTGACCTCGTTGAACCAGGCCGTGGCGTCGATCTCGCCGTGCTCCGCGTTGAAGCCCAGCTTGTTGCCGGTCGTGACGATGGGGTAGCCGAAGTAGAAGTTCTCGTAGTAGGAGAAGACGTTCGCTGCGGCGGGTGTGGAGGACACCACGACCTGCGCGCGGGCCGCGGTGCCGGGCGCCTCCCCGCCCACCGCGATCCGGTGCCACGACGCGCTCGCCGACGAGGTCGTCATCGACCACGTGATGCTGATCTCCGCGTTCGACGCGTCGAGCCATCGGATCCCGATGCGCTCCGGGACCGTGGCCCCGGAGGCATCGCAGAAAGCTTCGTACTCGGTGAACGGGGTGACCACGTAGGAGGAGACCGTCCGGGCCTGCATCTCCCCCGACGCAGACGACTTGACGGCCAGGACACCGTCACCGTTCCGGCCGCCGGAGCCAAGACTGATCACGCAGTTGAGCTTGGCGACCCAGCCCGACATGTTCGGGTCGACGGACTCTGTCGTCGCGCTGAGGAAGTTACCGGGGATCGCCATGGCTCACCTCCGTCCCGCGCGCAGTGTCTGGACGAGCTCGCCGTTGGAGCGGCGGACCTCAGCCCGCGCGATGTCGGTGATCTCGCGGTCGCCGACGTACACCTGGACGTGCAGGTCGCCGAGCCCGCGGTTGGATGCGGCGGCCATCATCACGTCCCACTGCGGGCCGGTCAGGACGGCTTCGGGGCGGCCCGTGCCGTTGTAGACGGTGCTGTGACCGGGCATGAGCCAGCCGCCGCTGTCGTAGCCTCCGGGGCGGTTGTACGCGGCGGCGAGACTGCCGTAGCGCGCGAGCGCGTACCGCATGGAGGCGTAGATGTTGGCGAGCGGGTCGTAGATGCCGCGGCTGCGCAGGGGCCCGGCGTAGGCGGCGAAGGTGCTGCCGATGGTCTGCATGAGCCCGCGGGAGGGGTCGCCGGCCTGAGCGTTGATGTCCCAGTTGTTGATCGCCATCGGGTTGCCGCCGGACTCCTGGTTCATGCGGCGCAGCACGATCGGCAACAGGCTCGCGGGCTGTCCGACGAGCTTGAGGGCCTGGAGGACGACGCCGGACCAGCGTTCGACGCCGGAGCCGCCCACAGGGCCGCCGCCGAAGTCGAGCAATTCCTTGGCGCCCTTGACGACTTTGTCCTTCAGCCCCTTGATCATCTTGAGTGGGAGGCCTGCGATGCCCTGGGCCCACGGGCTCTTGGCGATGCTGGCGATCCGGTCCCGGGTCGGCTTGATGATCTTGTCCCAGATCTTCTCGGGGTCGGTCAGGATGTCCCACGCGTTCCCCGCCCAGCCCCCGATGGTCTTCGCCGCGCCGGTGATCCCGCCCCAGATGTCGGAGACGATCCCGCCGTCGGCGAACCGCTGCACCGGACCGCCAGCCGCGAAGCCGGGGAGAGCCCCGTACCGGTTGATGTAGTCGAGCGTTCCAAAGCCGACCTTGCGGGCGGAGTCGCGGCGGACGACGTACTCGTCGGCCATCATCAGGGCGGGGATGGAGTCGCGGCCCGGTACGCCGCCCCGCGTGCGCCCGCCCCGCGCGAACTTGACTGCGTCGAGTTTGCCCAGGTCAAGGAGCCCGGCGACGGTGTTCCAGACCTTGCGAATGCCGTTGTTGTAGACGACGTCGACCACGAACTGCACGGGCGCGCGCGTCAGATCCTTGATTTTGGACCAGATGCGGCCGATGAAGCCGACGCCGCTGTCGAAGGAGTCGGCGACAGATCGGACGCCGCGCTTCAGCAGGTCGAACGCTGGGCTGATCACGTTCCGCCAGGTCGCGGAGATCACGCTGCCCGCCGCCGACCAGGCAGGCCGGATGACGCTGTCATAGATCCAGCGGAAGACCGCGGCGAGGGGGCCGGTGATGAAGGAGCGCACCGCCATGAACGTGGCGAGGACGCTGTCCCACCAGGCCCGGATTACCAGGGCGATGCCCTGGAAGACCGGGATGGCCACGTTGGTCCACAGCCACCGGTAGACCGCACCCATGGCTCGGGCCAGTGCGATAATCCCAGCCGCGACGGGCTGGAAGACGTTGGCCCACAGCCACATCGCCACGGCGGCGATGCCCTGGAACGACGGCCGGATGGCGCTCGTCCACAGCCACATGGCCACCGCGGCGATGCCCTGGAAGGCGGGTAGGATCGCCGCCGACCAGAGCCACAGCGCGACCGCGGCGACGAGCTTGAACGCCAAGTAGATCGGCGTGAGTACGGCAGTGACGACGACGGCGAGCAGCACGCGGGCGGCCAGCCCGATGGCCGAGAAGACGGGGCTCAGGACGCTCGACCACAGCCATACCGCCGCAGCTCCCACGGCCAGCGCTCCGGTCACGATGCCGGCCAGGGCGGGCTTGATCGCCGAGTTCCAGGCCCACAGGGCCGCCGTCTGGATGCCGTTCCACGCCGCGATGACCGCGGCCCGGAACCAATCGACGCGCTGGAAGGCCACGACGACCGCGGTGCCGAGGGCCACGATCGCCGTGATCACCAGAATGATCGGGTTGGCGTTCATGACCAGGTTGAAGGCGGCCATGGCGAGCGTCGCCCCGTTCTGGACGAGCGTCCAGGCCAGGATCACCGCACGGTAGACCGAGAAGACCGCCGTCACCGCGGCCGTGGCCACGGACTGCGCGGTGAGCGCGAGCGTGAAGCCGCCGATGGCGATGCCGATCGGGATCAGCCACGTGCCCATGTCCCGAAGCCAGCCCACCACCGCAGCCCCCGCCTCGACCGTGCCGCGCAGGGCCGGCACCAAGACGGAGATGGTGGCCGTGGCCAGCTGCACCAGGACCGGCAGCACCCGGGTGCCGATGAAGTCGGTGAACGCCTGCTCGATCTGCCGCTTGAAGACCTCCAGCTCGTGGGTGGGCCCGTGCCGGATGGTCTCGCCGAGCTTCTGCGCGGTGCCGCCGAAGGCGCCGAGGCCAGCCGCAGCGGCGGACGGGTCCATCGCGAAGAGCGCCTTGCCGAGGTCTTCGGCCTGGGTGCCGAAGAGCCCGACGGCGGCGGCAGATTGGGCGACGGGGTCCTTGATGGCACGGAGCCGGTCGAGGGTGAGGTCGAGCGCCGCCTTCGCGGTGGCTCCGCCCGCCCCGAACTTCGCGGCCATGTCGTCGGCGGACAGGCCAAGGGCCTCGAAGCCCTCGACGGTGGTCTTCGACCCGTCCACCGCCCGGATGGAAAATTCCTTGATCGCGTCGGCGGCGATGTCGGCGTCCCGGGCGCCGGCTGCGATGGCCTGGTTGATCAGCCCGATGGCATCGGCGCCGGTCAGACCGGCCTTGCGGAACTGCGTGCTGTATTCATTTACCGTGTCGAGGAGATCGTCGGCTTTGTTGGCGCCGGACTGGAACCCCTTCGTGATCAGGTCGAACGCCTCGGACGAGTTCTTCGCCAGCCCGGTGCGCATGAGCTGGCTGACGGCATTCGTCACCCCGCCCAGGTCCTGATCGAACGTCTTCGCGACGTCGGAGGCCTTCGTGGCGATCTGCTCCAGTTGCGCATTCGTCGCCCCGGGCGGCGCCAGGCCGGCACTGACGACCGCTTTGATCGCGTCCGCCGCGTCCTGGAAGGAGTCGACAACGCCTGTGCTGTAGAGCCGTCCGGCGACCTTGCCCTGGGCGGCGGCCACCTTGCCGGTCGTGCCGAGCTGGGCCTGGAGCTTGGCCCGGATGCCGGCCTGCTCCAGCGCGTCGGTGATCCCCTTGACCAGTAGGGCACCCGCGACCGCGCCGGCTGCAGCAGCGCCGATCTTGAGCTTGTCCCGCAGCCCACCGCCTGCGGCGTCCCCGGCCTGCTGGCCGGCGTCCTCGGCGGGCCCCACGAGCTGGGAGCGCAGCTCGGCACCGATCCCCCGTACCGAGGGGATGATCTGGATGGATGCGTAGCCGACGTTCGGCACCGGCCACCCCCTCGGGTCTGGTCAGGCGATGCGGCCCTCGGCGATGGCGCGGCGGCGCTCGTCGCGGCGGCGGCGTGCGTCGTCCAGGCGGGCCGTGCGGGCAGGGCTGGGCCGCCGGGCCGGCTTGGTGTCCCACCAGCGGGGGTAGGGCTTCGGCTTCTTGGGCAGGTCGGACTTCTTGGTCACGGCGGTGGCCTGCACGTGCCAGTCCAGGTGGGCGATCATGTCGAAGACGTCGGCGAGAAGTACCTGTTCGCCGGTCGGCTCCGGCCGGCCCTGGGCGAGGGCGATGCGCGTGGCCGACTGCGGGGACAGGCCCCGCACCAGGCTGGCAAGCTCTCGCCACGTCAGCTCGCCGGTGAAAAGGTGCCGGAGCCGGACCCCGTACTCGCGGCGGAGGTCTGCCTCTACGGCGCGTCCGTGGTGACGGATCAGCTCGCAGAGGCTGCGGATTCCCCCGGCTCCAGCCCGGAGTGCCGGCGGTAGCCGTCGAAGAGCGCCTTGAGCTTGTACTGCGGGAGCTTGATCTTACGGAACTCGGCCCAGGCTTCGTCGCCGAGGGCTTGGCGGAAGATACCCGTCATAGCGGGGATGTCGCCGCCCTCGGCGGCCTCCATCAGGGGCCAGACGTCCAGGCCCTGCATGTGGGCGAACTCCCAACGCCGGCCATGCCAGTGGACGCGCCACGGGCGGAGTTCGACCTCGGACTCGACGGCGTCGAGGTTGAAGTCGAAGGGCTGGTCGTCAGGGGCCGCGGTTCGGGTTGCCATAGTCAGGTCTCGCTCTCGGGCTTGAGGATCTGGATGCTGCGGGCGGGCAGGGTCAGGCGGACCATGCCGGCGCCGTCGGGCTGGAGGGTGACCTCAATGAGGTCGGCCTGCACCAGCCAGGGGAAGGGGCGGCCGTCGACCTCGACCGCGCCGCCGGGCTGGATGACGATCTCCCCGGCCACCGGCGAGGGCTGCGCGGAAGAGCGAGGCCGCTCGGTATGGAGAGCAGCGACGACACGGCTGCGCAGCTGACGCGGCAGGCTCTCGCCGGCGCCGATGAGCCCGAGCTCGATCGCCTTCGTGGCGATCTGCTCCTCGGTGAAGGAAAGGGGCATCACGGTTCCTTGAGAGAAGGGCCGGGGCGCGTCCGAACCGCGACGAAAGGCCGCGCCCCGGCGGTCAGGATCCGGCAGTGAACTGACGGACGAAGATGACCTTGCCGCTGGTGGGGAAGATCGTGGCGATGAACTTCGCGGTGGCCAAGTCGGTTTCGTTCTCGGTGACGTCGCCGTCGACGGTGACCTCGGCGTACTGTGCGGTGATCACGCGCTTGATCTTGTCGTCCTCGCGCACCTCGAACGCCAGCTTCACCTGCGCCGGCCGCGGCACGATCAGCTGCGTGTCCGTCGACCCGGGCCACAGCAGCGAGCGCGTGGTGGCGTTGTCCTCCAGCGCGGTGAAAGATCTGGTCAGCTTGAAGTGCGCACGGGAAGTCCGCACCAGGATGCCGCCCCATGCGTACTTGTCGTCGACGTCCTCGTCACGGGACTCGGTGAAACCGTCATCCCCGTCGAGGAGACCCACCAGGTCCCACTCCGAGGGGAAAGGATCATCGACGGTCGCGGGGTTCACAGCGCTGAGCGGCCCGACGTACACGTCCGCGTCGGTCCACAGGCTTGCGTTCAGCGGGTCGCCGGCCACGGCGGCCTCCTCAGGCGTTCAGGTGGTCAGGACGTCGCGGTTCAGGCAGTACGGGTCAGGCCGTGGCAGGCCGGACATTGGCGAGCACCGTGAACGTGCTCAGGTCGAAGCCGCTCGCCTCGTCGACGGCGGCGAGCGGTCCAGTGCCGGGGCGCACGCCGCGGATCACCGGGCCGGAGTGGACGATCAGCAGCCCCTGGCACAACTGCGCCAGATCATGCGCCTGGTCGGCGTCCGCGTGCCAGACGGTGATCCGCAGCGTCGCCCGGGCGTTGGCCATGGACGAGTGCGGAAGGTCACTGTCCTTACGCACCAGCACATACGGGGTACGGGGCGTCTCAGGGGAGCGGTCGCCCGGCACCAGCGTGCCGACCGTCACGGCCGCCGCGAACACCTCCGAGCGCCCGGCCAGGGCCTGGCGCAGGATGTCGGCGGCGGCGGACTGGGCGTCGGGGAAGACCACCAGGCGTTTCACCGGGCGCCCCACTCCTTGACTTCCAGGCGGGCCGCGCCGGCTGCCCGGGTCAGCACTCCGTGGGTGGCCTGCAGGGCCATGCCGCGGGGGTGGGCGATGACCACGGAGGCCGCGCCGCGGTCGGTGGTGTAGGGGCGGACCTCGACCGGGATGCCAGCGGGGACCTGGGCGCGGGCGTGCGCGGCGACCTCGGCGGCCACCTGGTCGACCAGCGCGCGTACTTCCGGGCCGCGCAGCACCTCGCGTACCCCAGCCGTATCGAGGCGGAAGTCGGCGAGCATCGGCCTCACCTCCTTTAGCCGGTCGCCCGGCGGATGTCGAGCTCCACGTGGTGGACCGTGCCGTCCAGGGGATCGGTCCAGCGGGCCACTTCGCCGTCGACCTCCAGGAGCAGGCCGGCCCACTCGATGCGGTCGCCGGCCTGGATGTCGAGGTCGACGCCGGGCGGGGACTGCACGTGCCAGCCGGTGACCACTGCTGTGCGCTCGGGGAGGTGGGTCTCGGTGGCGGTGGTCGGCTGAATGCTGACCTCTTGGACCTGCAGCCGGTCGACGGCGTCGGGCGACCAGTCGAGGACGGTGTTGCCGGAGCGGTCCACGCGGGTGCCCGCGCGCACGCGCACGATCGCCTGATCGAAGAACATGCTCACAGGTCGCTCCCGGTGCGGACCTGGTGGCGTGCGACGGCCGCCGACCACTGCGCGGTGACGCCCACGGAGGCTTGTGTGCCGAAGGTGACCGACTGCCCGCCCACGGCCTTGGACTGCACCCCCGGTACCACCGTGTACAGCGATCGGGCCTGGTCGATGACGGCCTCGGCCACATCGTCCGGGATCTCCGCCCACCCGTGGGTGTAGATGATCTCCAAGCATCCCAGCCGGTTGGGCCAGCACTGGCCGCCGAGCCGGCGCAGAATCCCGGACTCCGACCACTCGTAGTCAGTGCCAGCCGTCAGCAGCGTGCCGTCGAGCTTGACCGAGGAGACAGCCACGGTCGGCCACACCGGCAGCAGCACCGTCTCGCGGCCGTTGCCGTCCAAGCGGATCATGTCCCCGGCGACGAGGGTCACCGGGTGTCCGACTGCCCCGCGGAAGCGGCGGGTTGCGGCACGCAGGGCGGCCAGCAGCTTCGGGTCGTCGGGGCTCTTGCCCAGCCACACAGCCAGCTCGGCCGGGTCGGCGAGCAGGTCAGTCGCCACCGCCGCCGGCCTTGTTCGCCGTGGTACGGGCCTTGTTCCGGGCGGTGGGGCGCGCCTTGCCCGACGGCTCACCCGCCTCAGTACCGGGCGCGGGAACGTCGGCGAGGTCGGCGTCCGTCAGACCGAGGCGGGCCGCGTCGGTCTCGTTGTACTTCACGACCGACTCCGCCCCGCTGGGGGTACGGATGCGGTACTTCTTCAGCGGGCCGCCCACGACGGCCACCTCCTCGGGCAGGTCGAAAGGCACGTTGGCCGAGGGCGGGCCGCATGCGCCGCCCTCGGCGCCGCAGCACGGGCACCGCCCGTTGGCCAGACGTGAGGTGATCAGCATCAGGGCGCGAGCTGGCCAGAGGTGCGCATCGCGGCCAGCAGCGCATTGAGCTTGGTGCGCAGGGCGTTGACGTCTGCGAGCAGCGCGTCGTACTCGGCCTTGGTCGGGGTCGCGCCGGCCGCGGCCGCCGCGGTGGCCGCGGCGGCGTTGGTGACGGCGGCGGTCTGCTTACCCTCTCGGGCCGCGCCCGCCGCGGGGTTCAGGTAGGGCATGGCGGTCTCCGATCAGGCGGTGAGGTCGACCTCGACGAAGGCGCTGGGCTGGACCACGCCGAAGGCCGCGCGCATCTCGGCGAGGATGGCGACGAGGTTGCGGATGAAGAAGTCGAGGTGGGAGTCGGTGACCTGGATGGTGGCCTGCTCGCGGTCCCACAGGATCGCCTTGCGCCAGTCGCCGACGTAGCCGGTACCCGCGGGGACGGCCTCGGTCTCGATGACCGGCAGGCCCCACAGCGTCTGGGCGGTACCGGCGCCCGAGGGGCCGCCGAAGTAGTAGCGGCCTTCGTTGTCCTGGAGCAGATCGATGGTCTCGACGTCGGCGGGGTTGAGGACGAAAGCGTTGGCGATCGAGCGGCCGACGGTGCGGACCTTGGTCTTCGCCTTGCGCAGGGTGACCAGGATGTTGGTATCCCAGGCCTGCGCCTGCACGCCGGAGACGGTGCCGACGCCCTCGAAGTTCTCGCCGGTGCCGTCGCCCTGAACGATCTGGTCCTCCAGCTCCTCCTCCAGGCCGTAGCGGAGGAACGCGTCGATCAGGGTGCGGATCTGTGCCGCGTCCGACAGGGCCCGCTTGGTGACCGGGATCCAGTGCGCGATCGTCTTCACCGGCGTGGTGATCTTCGCCGTGGCCAGCGCGCTCTCCGGCTTGTAGCCGCCGCCGGCCGCGTTGACCAGCGCGCCCGGCACGGACGCCGGCGCCGTCGGGGCGGCCGCGGTCGTGGCCTCCGCGACGGGGGCGGCGTTGTTGGTGGTCGAGGTGACCCGCACGTACTCGACCGTGTCCGAGGTGGTGGTGCCGTTGGTGACCACGTCCCTCAGGCGCAGCGGGCGCTGGAAGGCGTCCAGGCCGACCTGCAGGCCGAGCTGGTCGTTGACGACGAAAGCGCCGGCGGAGGTGTCGGAGGCGCCGGTGACCAGGGACTTGAAGCCTGCCATCCCGGACTGCACGCGCTGCTTCTGCCCGAACTGGCCGCTGGGCGCGGTGGCCATGAGGGCTGCGTACTCGGCGGAGTCGATGAACTGCTCGCCGGTGCTCTTGCGCCGGTCGGGCAGTTCGAACCCGGAGGCCGTCCGGCGGCGCCCGTCCTGGTCGGTCTTGGCGTTCAGGGCGATGTCGTCGCCGAGGTCGGCGAGCGTGCGGCGCAGCTCGTCGTTGCCCTTGAGCCGCTCGATCTCGCTCTTGGCGTCGGTGGCCTTGGCCATGTGCTCCCGCAGCGTTGCCGCCTCGTCGGGCGTGAAGTCACGGTCGCCGTCCTCTTCTGCCGCCTTGGTGATCTGGCGGGCCTCAAGGAGGTGGTGCTTCATGAGCTCCTTGAGCTCATCGATCTTGCTGGGCATGTGTCCTCATTCCGTGAGCGAGAGCTCCAGCTCCTTGAGCTGCAGCTCGGTGCGCAGACGGGCAGAAGCGGCACCGGCCTTGGCGACACCCTCGGCGGGTGCTTCGCGGAGATCCGGTGTGGTCTCGTCCTCAGTGCTGCTCGGGGGTATCTCCTTGGCTCCCTGGGCGGGCGGGGCCTCCGGCTGGGCGGACGGCACGGTGCCGTCGGCCGCCGGGCCCGGCTGGCCGGACTCCTCGGGGGTGTTCTTCGACGGGGCGCCGGCCTTGTCCGGCTCCGCCGCGGCGAGCACCTCACCGATGGCGTTGTACGCCTCGGTGAGGGCGTCGAAGTTCTTCTGCGACAGCACGCGGCCGGCCTTGACACCGTCCACCAGGCCGCGGGCCTTCGCGCTGATCAGCTCCGTCTCCTGGTTGGCGCCCACGAGTGTGGGCCCGACCTCGTGAATCTTCAGCTTCCGCAGCTCGTAGACCTCGCGGCCGTCCCGCTCGCCCCAGCCGCCGTCCTCGATGTCGTAGGCGAAGCTGAACTGCGTGACCCGGCGGCCCTTCAGCAAGCGGAAGACCTGCTGGGCCTTGGGGTTGTCCAGGTCGAGCTGCCCGGTGACCAGGAGACCGCCGGCGGACTCGCGGGCGTCGGTGACGTGCCCGATGTGCGAGAACGGGTCAGACCAGTCGTGGGACCAGATCACCGGGATCGGATCACCGGAAGCCTTCCAGCGGGCCAGGTCATCGGCGAACGCGCCCGGCATGACCACGTCCCCCACCGAGTCCTCGTTGCCGAACACCGAGACGATGGCCGTGAACTCGCCGGCGCCGAGACCGTCCCCTTCGCCTGCGGCCTTCACCCGCGCGGGGGCATCCTTGGTCAGCACGTCAGCCCTCCTTCGCGTAGTCGAGAGTGCAATGGCAGCCCGCGAGCTCCTTCGCTTCGCCCCGCCCGTCCCCGGGCCAGCGCAGCCCGTTGGAGAAGACATCGTCGAGAGCGACCCGCTCGCCGTTCTGGGCCTTGTGCGACGGCCGGGGGTTCGGCCCGCCCGTGCGCCAGATCTTCTGCTTCAGCCCGCTCACCCCGGCCGCGTCACACCCGCCGAAGCCCCGCAGGCCAGTCCCGGCGGTCACCGCCCGCATGCCAGCCGTGCTCACCCACGTGCTCGCCGCACTCTTCAGCGCCTCGCGCCAGTCCTCGCCACCCTCGGCCTGGACCTGCGCGACCGCCTTACGGCCGGCCTCCTCGTGCTGCTCGGCGTGGGTGGCGGCCGCGGCCATCACCCACGCCAGCATCGCCTCCGCCGACCAGCCCTCGGCCTGCTCATTCCACACCGAGAGCACCTCCCACGCCCCGACCTGGGCCATCCGGAACCCGTGATCGGCCAACAGAGCCGTCATCTGCGCGACCCGGTCCTCGTGCCCGGACGCCCACAGCTGCAGCAGATCCGGCATACCGTCGGCCTTGGCCCCGGCCGCGGTCAGCAGTGCCCGGCCGGCTCGTTCGGTCAAGCGCACCAGCGCCGCCTCCAGCGCCTGCTGTTCGGTCGCCGCGGTGCCGAGATCAGCGGGCCTGGCGCTCTTGGCCAGCGCCAGGCCGCGCGCTTTTGGGAACGGATCCGGCTCCGGCGCCGTATCCCGCGGCGACGCCAGCCCGCCGGCCGTGACGTTCATCGGGACGATCAGCTCGTCCCCGCCCTCCACCGCCGGAAGGTTGTTCCGGGCACGGATCTCGTTGCGGGTCATCCACGGCCCGCCCGTCGCCGTCGATGCCGCCACCGCCTGCTCCTCGAAAGACCCGCGCAACTTCGCGGCGATGTTGAACTCCGCGTAGACGCCACTGCTGTCGGGCAGGTCGGGCAGGATCTGCGCACCGATCTCCTGCTCCAACATCACCAGCCACGGCCCCAGCGTGTCCTGGTACAGATGAGTGTGCTGCTCCTTGATGTTGGAATAGGTGGCGTGGTCGAGGATCCCGATCAGCGGCGGCGGAATGAAATACGCCGCCGACACCTCCTCGCGCGTCAGCTTCCGCGCCTCGATGTACTGCGCCTGCTCGGGGTTGAAGCCCACCGGCACATACGTCATGCCGTCCTCAAGGATCGGCGTGCCGCCCTCCGCCCCACCGCCCGCGGAGAACGTTCGCCACATCTCCCTGAAGCGCTGCTTCTCCTTCAACCCCCACTCCGGGGCCTCCGACGGCCGCGTCAGCACACCCGTCAGCCGCGCGCCGCCCCGCCACATCGCCGCCCGCTGCTTGGCCGCCTCCGTCGACTCCAGCAGCAGCTCCCGCAGTGCCTCGATCGGCGACGACCCGTAGGTGAGCGTCTCCGGCGCATAGCCGTGGACGTGCACCACCTGATCGACACCGAACTCCCGCCCGCCGGGCGTCTCGTAGTGATCCGGGGCCACCCAGTTCCCGCCGTGCGGGCGGATCAGCGTCGGCGGCACCGGCAGAAGCCTCACACGGCCGTCCAACTTCAGCTTGATCGCATAGGCGTTGTCGTACAGGGCCAGGTCGGAAACCATGCGCTCCACGAACCGGTACTGCGTCATCCCCGGCAGCGGCGCATCGAGCAGGACAGCGAGCGGATGGTCCACCAGCCGCTCCCGGTCGGTGTCCGACAACCGCCGAAAGACGTGAATGCCCAACTGGGCAACGTTCCGGGCGATGAAGCCGATCACCGTGCGCACCTGGGGCTGCGTCCGCCAGATCGCCTCGTACTCCCACGGCGCCGCCGGCAGCGGCATCGGCGCGAAAGACGGCAGCACCCCGGCACCGGTGACCGCCAGACGGCCGGAGGAGACGACGAACGCCATCAGCCACCCCCACCAGGGGCGAGGACCTGCGTGAACTCCACCCGGGACCGCTCTACGACGACCTCACCGTCCACCCGCTGCGGCTCCCGGCCGGCCTCCAGAAGCTCCACATCCCGGAGCACGAGCAGCGGACCCCTCTGAGCCCACAGCACACCCGAAAACGCCTTGTCGGCGAGGTTGACGACCACCCGGCGGCGGACCGCTGTACGGCGCCACGCGAACATTACGGCCTCCCGCTCCCGGCCGTCACACGACCATGATTTCGTCCTCGTCCGCGTACTTGCTGCGCCGCCGCGGCGGCCGCGCCACCACCTCGGACATCGCCGTCGCCAACGCGCTCACGCCGTCGATCTTGTCGCCGCTGTTCGCCTTGTCCGGCTTCACGTTGCCCGCCGGATCCATCGCCACCGCGAGATTGTCCACGCACCAGCGGGCCACCGGATGCCCGCCGTGCCGCAGCGCCGGCGCCTCCGGGCTCCCCTGCAAGACCAGGCGCTGAATCTCCTTCATCACCGGCGACATCGTCGCGAACCCCTGCCGGACCCTCACCAACGGCGCCCGCTCCGAGGCAAGATCGTTGGTCAGCTGGGAGGCGTTCCAAGGGTCGTAGCCGATGCTCTTGACCTTGAAGGCGTCCCGGTCTCGACGGATCTGCTCCTTGATGAAGTCGTAGTCCGCGACGTTCCCGGGTGTGGCCACCAGGTAGCCCTCCCGCACCCACCGGGACGCCGCGCCGGCCGTGCGCTTGTCCAGCGCGCCGAGGTTGGCCTCCGGTGTCCAGAACCGAAAGAGCACGTCCAGGGTGCCGGTACGGTCGTCGGGGAAGAGCCACGCCAGCGCGCACAGGTCGGAGGTCGAGGCCAGGTCGAGGCCGCCGTAGGCTTCCCGGCCGGCCAGGAGCCTCTCGTCGACCATGCCGGCGTTGGCGTCCCAGTCCTCCAGCCGGATGAAGCGCGTCGCCTGCTTGGTGCGGATGCCCAGGTGCAGCCGCAGGAACTTCGCCAGGTCCGCCGGGGACTGCTGGGCCTCGGCTGACGCGCCCCGCAGGTAGGCCGCCGACGGGGAGACGCCGTAGCCGGGGTTGGCCTTCCGCCACGTCGCCTCGGCGTGCGGGTCATCCTCCTCGTCCGCGCCCCAGACCACCCCGTAGGTGTCCGGATCGTGCAGGGCCCCGCGGGCCAGCTGCTCGACGTACTGCCGCTTGCGGTCGTAGATCGACTCCTGCTTGCCGTCATCCGCCGTGGTGATCGTGACCACCAGCGGCTGACGGCGCGAGCCCGTACCGGTCTCGATCGTCTCGACCAGGTCCGCCGTCTTGTGAACGTGGAGCTCGTCGATGATCCCGCCGTGAACGTTCGCGCCGTGCATCGCCTCGGCCACCGACGAGACCACGGTGAAGTAGCTGCCGGACGCCGGGTGCGTGATCTTCTTCGTGAACGCCTTGACGTTCCCCTTCAGAGCCGGCGCCCGCTCCGCGATCAGCCGGATCGGATCGAACGTGAAACGCGCCTGCTTCTCCGACGTCGCCGCCGCGTACACCTGCGCGCCAGGCTCCCCGTCCGCCGCCATCAGGTACACCGCGATGCCGCCCGAGAGCGTGGTCTTGCCGTTGCGGCGGGGGACGTCGACGTAGAGCTTGCGGACAATCCGCACGTACCCCTCCGCCTCGTCGTCCCACCGCACCCACCCGAACACGGGCGCGATGATGTAGGCGACCTGCCACGGGTCCGGATCCAGCGGCTTGCCCGCCCACTTGCCCTGGGTGTGGCGCAGCAAGTGGAACGCCTGGAGGACCCGGTCCACCCGGTCAGGGTCGAAGACGGCGCCCGGGGCCTCGCCAGGACTGGGAGTCTGGACCTTCGGCGGGCAGTCCGGCAGCGGTACCCCCCGCTCCGCCAAGTACCAAGCGACCTCGGGAGAGATGCCGAGCTCAGCCGGATCCCGCGAACGGGTTCGCCTCGTCGCCATCGTCCGCCTCCTGACGCCCGACCCTGGCCTCGGCCGAGGGCGTCAGCCCGAACTCACCCGCCCACGCGCGCAGCTCCTTCGACGCCGCCTCGATCACCGCCACCGCCGGATGCCGCACCCGCCCCTGCGAATTCGTCGACAGCACCGAACCGTCCTGCGCCATCTCCCGCTGCGCCTGGACCAGACGGTCCCAGCACAGGCAGTACGCCGCCAACGCCGACCGGTCCACCGGCTTCAGCAACTCCAGGCGGGCCAGCTCCGGCACCACCCGCTCCCACTCCGCCCGCGCCTCCTCCGGAAGCCACTCCGGCGGCTCCGGCGGCAGCCGGCGGAACGACGGCACCGGCTTCACCAGGCGCCCGCCGGAATCCCGACCCGGCGCCCGGCCCTCGACCAACTTAAGCCCGGCTGGACGCGGCTTCGGAGAGGCCATCCCACACCTCCCGACCGCGAATCGGATCCGCTCCGCCTGTGCCCTACATCACGACCCGTCCGTGCCCAAGGCGCCGACGGCCCAGCGCCTCCACGGGAAGCTAGACATCCCCGACGCAGAGGAGGACCGCATGGAAGAGCTCCTGCGCGAGCTGACCGCAGCGCAACAACTCGGCATTCTGGCCGGAGACAGCGATGGCGCTCACCGCACCCGCGAGTATCTCGTCCGGCGTGCCGCCATCATGGACCGGTTCGCCGACGTCGACCTGCGCTGTGACGCCCCAGGGGATGCGGAGCTCGACGCCGTCCGTTACGCCGAGGCGCTGCTCGGCCACGACCTTCTGAACGGGAGCACCTGCGGACCGATCCCGGCTCGTGCCGAGTGCTGGCACGCGAACCCGCGTGGGTATGCCCGGCAGGAGCACCGGGCATGGATCCTCATCCACGAAGTGCACGAGCAGCGGTGAACACCGAACGATCAAGCTCTCCCGACGGCTCCCCTCAAGGGGGGCCGCGGAGCTGAGCGTGCGCGATCCCAGCTGACCGGGGCGCTGTCCGGGATGTCCGATTTGGCGATTTGGACTCCCCTACCCTACCGGTCCGCCTGGCCGATTCTCCGAAGAGACCAAGGCCGTCCCGGCCGGACAGCCCCGGGACGCTTCCGGACAGGGGATCCGCTCAGGTGGACAGGTACCTTTCGCGGGTCCGTCGGCGCCGGTCCTCGGCCGACTTGACCTCGTGGCAGGTGGCGCAGAGCGTCTGGGCGTTGGCAGGGTCCCAGCGTGATCCGCCCTCGGACAGCGGGACGATGTGGTCGACCTGGAGGTCCTTGGTGGCACCGCAGCGCCGGCACTCGGGCTCCTCGGCCAGCCGGGCCGCGCGCCATCGGCGGTGCTGGCGGGTGCTGCCCGCCCGCCACGCCTTCGAGGGGTTGGCCCAGGCTTTGCGGGTGTGGGCGTCGCACCGTCCGGTGGTGGTGAGCTCGTGGCAGCCGCCTTCGCTACACCGGGTGGGCGGGGACGTGGGCATGGCACCCCCTCCTGCATGACCCCCGGGTGTGGCACCCCCGGGGCGGGGTCCACCCCCGGGGGCTTGTTCCTGCCCCCGGGGGGGATCAGGTAGAGAGGGGGAGGGTGTAGGCGGAGAGCTTGAGCTCGGCGTTGTCCACGTCGAGGTTGAGCGTGGTCCCGAACAACCTGACGGGGAAGGGCCCGATGTACCTCGTGGACGAGGTGGGAATGGACCAGGTCTTCGCGGGGACGATCTGTCCGTCGACGGTGTTGGCGTAGACAGCGGAGAGGGTCCGGGCGACGGTGGAGCCGCTGTTGCGGACCATGACCCAGACGTTGCCGTCGTTGGTCAGTGAGTGGTTGTTGGTGGCGTCGCCGTTGACCTCGGTGGCCGGGGCGATGCCCGTGCGCGTGATCGAGGTGACGGGCACGTTGACGCGGGGCATGTCGGTCTCCTGGTCAGGTGGTCTGGTTGTCGATCAGGCCGAGCGTGTCGAGCGCGGCAAGGAGGTTCTGCAGGGCGGTGTTGCCGCCGGTGGAGCCGGTGACAGCCTGCTGGGCGACGGGGGCGGCGCCGTGGAAGCCGAGCGCGTTGGCGGCGCCGTCGATCACATGCCGGGTGGCCCCGTAGAGCCCGTCGACGTACTCGACCTTGCCCGCGATCTGGAGGTTCTGCGCATCGGAGCTGAGACGGAGGTACGAGCGCTGGGTCCCGGTGAAGTCGCCAGCCGACCAGACGCTGACGATCAGGTCCGCGCCGGCACCCTCGAAGTCCAGGCCCCCGCCCCCCCGGCGCATGCGGTACGCCTTGCCCGTGCCGATCAGCCGGAGGTCACCAAAGGCCGCAAAGTCTGAATTGAACTGCCCGCCGGCCAGGGTCGTATAGCCATTGACCGTGAGGTTGCCGGTGATCGTGCCGCCAGCCAGCGGCAGGAGCGCGGCGAGCGCGGAGACGAGCCCGGTGACCTGGGCCTGCGTCAGGGTGACCGGGTCGCTGCCGGCCGCGGCATGGGTGGCAGCGTGGGCGGTCGGGGTGCGGGCGTCGGTGAAGCGTGCGTCGTCGCCGGCTGCCACGGTCCCGGTGGCTGTACCGACGTTCAGGACGGCGGCGGTGCCGAGGCCGAGGTTCGTGCGGGCCGTGTTCACGTTGCCCAGGTCGGACAGGTTCGCGGCCTTGGAGAGCTTGCTGGCGTCGGCGTAGGCCCGGTCCCCGTGCGGGTCGCTGGCGGCCGTGTGCGCGGTCACCTGGCTCGTCGCGTCCGTGGCGGCTGCGGCGATGGCCGCGGCCTGGGCCGTCGCTGCGGCGCCAGCAGGGTCGAACAGGGCGATGGTGGTGGCGGCCAGGGAGGGGTTGGGGTAGGAGCCGGCCAGTGCCCCGCCGGCTGGCCCGGACGGGGGTCCTCCGAGGCTGCCGCCGCCGGGCGAGGAGACCGGCGCGACGTCGGCGAGGTCCACGGTCGGGCCCATGTCTGCGGTGAGTGTGATCCAGTACGTGCAATGGGTGCCACGTGCGGGTTGCTCGTCGACGCGCCAGCGCCAACCTGCTGGTGCAACGCCGTCGGCGTCATTCAGCAGCAGCTCACAGGAGAAGGAGCCGGAGGCGTCGAGGGTGATGGAGCCGCCGCCGGTGTAGATGGTGTTGTGGGTGGCGTCGACGAGGCGCGCGGACGGGGTGAAGGTGATCTGTCCTGCGCTCGCTGTGCCGCCCACGGGAACGGTCACCTTGCCGGTCAGGGTGATCGTCTCGGCGCCTGGAGGGAAGGGCATGCCGGCACCTCCCGGAGATCAGGCGGCGCGTGCCGTGGGCAGGGGCGGGGGTGGTCCAAGGATGGTTTCGCCGGTGGCCTCGTTGAGGCGCTTCTGTGGGAGTTCCCAGAGGTTGTAGCGGACGCGGCCTCGTCCTTTGCCGTAGCGGTGGATGCGGCCTTCGTGGGCCCAGCGGCGGATGGTCACGCCGGGGCGGCCGGTCCATGCGGCGGCTTCGTCTTCGGGGACGAGGAGGGGGTTGGGAGTCATGGGTACCTCCCGGTGCGCCAAGAGACCACCCGGGGGCGCGTGGTCTCTTGGGGCATTCGTGTCCAGTTGACGGGAGGTTACGTTCGCCCAGGTGGTGCCGTCAAGGGGTGCTTGTCGGTTAGGCGGCGTTTCGGGGGGCGAGGTCGAGGTGGCGGAGTTCGTGGAAGCCGTATTGCTGGCCGCAGGCGCAGAGGCGGCCGGGGGTGGAGAGGGTGATGGCGAGGGTGGCGCCGCAGGGGCAGGCGAGGCGGAGGCGGCGTTCGCGGGGTTCGCCGGTGATGACGGTGGTGGCGTGGGCGGTGATGTTGTGGATGTCGGTGGCGAAGTCGCCGGCGGCGGGGTGCTGGTCGAGGATCCAGAGGAGGTTGCCGCGGAGGAAGGTGACGGCGCTGTTGATCTGCTGTTCGACGGTGCCCCGGTAGGGGGTGTCTGGTAAGGCGAGGTGGTGGCGGACGTCGGTCTCCCAGCAGGTGAGGACTCCTTCGATGCCGCCTCGGGCGCGGAGGTCGAGGCTGTCGAGCCGGACGGGGAGCCTGGTGCCGTATGAGGGTGCTCTGCTGGTGGTCCCGCGCCGGCCGGGTGGGAGGGCCTGTTCGAGCTGGTGGTACAGGCTTGGGAGTTGGGCGAGGGTGCGGTCGAGGTCGTGGCGGCAGTCGTCGTGAGGGCGGGTGGATAGGCGTTTGCAGACCGGGCAGGGGTCTGGGGCGCCGTCGCGGTCATCCATGGGCCTGCGCTCCGAATGTCGTTGGTGTTCCCCATGGTATTGCGGCAGCCTCCGCGCTGCGGTGCGCGCGGAAGCTGCCGCTTTCCAGACAACGGTTGAGAGATAGCAAGGGGTGCAGATGATCAGTACGCTCACTCGGCGTGCTGCTCGGCAGCAGGCATAGTTGTAGCTGTAGTTGAGTCTGTAGCTGCATCCTGACCTGCGGCAGCTACACCTACGCCAGGGGCCGCGGGTGAGGCTCGGGGAGCGGGCGGAAGGTCGACAACCCGCACCCCCGTCGACACGGCGCGACCGGGTTGCCGTACGGAATTGGACACAGGCACCCCGTGGGCGGCGCACAGCGCCCGTACAGCGGAGGCGTCATGAGGGCCGCCCGGAAGGTGCTCGGCGAGGGCGGAGAGGTGGGCGCCGGCACCTCCCCGGGCGATCGTGCGGACGAGGGCGCATAGTTCCTCCGACGAGAGCACAGGGGCCTGCGCAACCGGCTCATCGTCCTGGTCTTGCTCGGGCTCCTCCGGCTCGTCCTCGTCGGGCTCGGGCTCGCTGGGAGGGGCGTGCATCCATGCAGCCGCGCACCATGCAACCGTGCCGGTCGGCAGTACGTACGGCGTGACGGCCGTATGAGCCAGCACGTACACGGCCACGTAGCCGCCGGCCGCGACGTAGCCGAGACAGCTGAGAGCGGTGCGCCAGTCCTCCGCGGTGATCCACGCCCAGCCCCGGCCGACGAGTGCGGCCGAGCCCGTGCACAGGGCTTCGACCGCCCCCCGGGACGGCAGGTAGGGGCGCAGCTCGTCCCGCCACCGGCCGGGCTGCTCGGTGTCGTTCATCAGAGGGCGCCTGCTGCGTGAGCGCCCGTGAGGACAAGGGCCTCGGGCAGGCCCCAGATGCCGCCGGCCTGCGCCCAGATCCCCGCGGAGAGGATGCCGGTGAGCGCGGCGCGGCCGGGCGTGAGCTCCCGGTAGTACATGATCGCGGCCAGCAGGAGGGAGACGGCGCCGAGGCCGACGTTCCCGAACCCCCCGCTCGTGAAGATGGAGGCGAAGGCATCGGAGATATTGCCGCTGGCAGTCCAGATCGAGCCAGCGGTCATGTAGAACGTGCCGGCGGCGATGCCGGTCAGCTGGGCCTGGTCCGAGGTAAGACGCTTGCGGATCTTGCTCTTCTTGCCTCCGCCGACGCCTTCGGGGCCGCCGCCATTCTTGGGCTGGCGGATGCCGGCGACGAGGACGCCGGTGAGGGCGAGGGCGATCCCGCCGGATCCGACGCTGCCCAGGACGTGCCCGCTGTCGACGGTGAAGTCCGGCGCGGCGGCTGCGATCACGAAGTGGTGAAGCATACTCAGTGTCCCCTTCGGGTCAGGTCGTGGTGGCGGGTGCGTAGAGGGCCAGGGCCAGGACGGCGGAGGCGAGGGGGATGCGGGCGACCCAGGCGAGGCCGGGCCACCAGTGGCGGGTCCGTCGGTCCCAGAAGTGGGCGGTGGCCAGGCAGGTGCCGCAGCCGAGGGTGAGGGCGCCGCTGATACTGGTGTGTCCGACGGCGGTGATGGCGTGGCTGATGAGGGGCGCGAGGCCGAGGCCGTATCCGGTGCCAGCGGCAGTGAGGTTGTAGAGGGCGGCACGGGTGCGGGGGCTGAGAGCGGTCGGCGGGCCCGGGGTGGGCAGCGCCGGATAGTAGCCGGGGGCGGGGATGAACCAGACCGGAACGGGCTCGGGGAGCGCCTCGTCTTCGAGCGGCGTGGCTCCCTCTTCGGCACCGTCAATGCCGGCCGGCGGCGGGCTCTTGGGGAGGCCGTCGATGTCGACGACGGCTTCTGGTCCAGGAAGGGCGTCAGGCTTCTGTTGCCACCAGGGCAGAGGCCATGCGCCCTGCGCTCCAGACGGGCGAGGCTCTCGCGCGCTGATCGCCGGTGGGTAGGCAGGCGGGGGTGGAATCAGGTGCTCGGTCACGGTCACCACTCGTCCCGGCTGAGGATGGCCAGGATGAGGGCGCCGATGAAGGCACCGACCGCGGCCGCGTGGAGGAGCGGCTTGCGTTCCGCGATCCGGTGGGTGAGCAGCGGGCAGAGGAGCCCGGCGGCGATCAGGGTGAGAAACATCGGGGCCTCAGTGGGTGATGAGGGCGGCGAGGGCGACGGCCGCCATGGCGACGAGTGCGGAGAGGCCCAGGAGGCTGGCCAGGTGGCGGCGCAGCGCGACCACGGCGATGAAGCCCAGGGCCAGTTCGAGGGGCCAGAGACAGTCGAGGGCGGTCACGGGTAGAAGCCCTCTCCCTCGTCGATCCCGTCGCCCAAGGGGAGCTGCTCGGCGCCGGGGGGCTTCGGCTGCTTGGTCAGGTCGCTGATGTAGCGGCGGACGGTGTCCTCGCGGACCTGCTTGCCCATGAGATGAGAGACCTCTGCAGTCGCCATGGCGGTGTCGGTGATGCCCTGAGCGGTGACGAACTGGACTGCGTCCTTGATCAGCTCCGGGCGGAATCCGGATCGATCCGGATTGCGATCCGCGCTGGTCAGCGGCGCCGGTCCCGCGGCGGGAGGTTCTGCCCCTGGAGGAGTCCGGACGGGATCCGGACGGTCCACGGTCGTGACGGGAGGCTGATGGCCGAGGACGAGCGCGACCTGGACCGGAGAGACGTGGATGCCGTAGAGGGCAAGTTCGGCAGCGAGTTCGCCGGGTGCGGCGTCAGGCCGGGCGCTGTGGGCGAAGCGGATCGCCTCGACGGGGTGCATGCCTGCGAAGTGGGCGCGGAGTGCTTCGGTCGCGCTTCGGGGCTTGGCGGGTGCAGGCTCTGTCCGGGGGTTGTCCGTGCTGGTCACGTGGGCGCGGACCTGTGTCGTGGTGCGCTTCCAAGACTCCTCCGTCGCGATGAGCCAGCCCCAGAATCCGAGCCGGGGCAGGGTCGCCGGCACGTCGCCGTCCTGGGCCCGCATCCGGGCGCGCTGAGCGGACCAGGACAGGCCAGCGAGGATGAGCAGCACCACGGTGGGCATGGCGAAGAGGAGGAAAGCGCCCCGCCCGCCATGGATCAGGTCGGCGTGGAGCCTGTTGAGGTAGACGGAGATGCTGGCCATGCCCAGGGTCGCCAGGAGCGGGCCGAGGGCGGACCGGCGTTCACGGACGGCCTGGCTGGCGAGGTTCAAGCAGGCCATGGCGGCGCCGTCGAAAACGGCTGCGGTGCCGAAAGCGAGGATCTTGGGGACGCCGTAGTGGCGGGCGATGACGTAGAGGGACCATCCGGTGATGCCGGCTGCTGCGGCGCCGATGAAGGAGTGGCAGGCGCACCAGACAACGCGGCCCTTGATCCTGTCGGGGATCTCGATCTTCACGTGCTGCTCCTGGGCGGAGGAGGGCCGGGCCCGCCGGGGGAGGTGGCGGACCCGGCCCGGTCTGGGTGGGTCAGCGGCAGTCGCGGTGCTCGCTGGCGGTGCGCTCGGCCTCGCCCTGCTCGTAGTCCTGGCGGCAGGCGTCGACGGTGGCGGGCTGGTCGATGATCGGGTGCCCGGGGTGCTCTGTGGGCTGAGGGAGCTGTGGGTGGGTACAGTCCATGGCGGACCTGCCTCTTCGTGATGGTTGTGGGTGGGTCTGGCCCCGGCCATGTGGCGTTGCGAGCGCCGGCCGGGGCCGTTCTTCATCGGTAGCGCGGGGCTACTTCCGTGAAGTGTATGGGACCCATACACTCTTGGGAAGCGACCCGCCCGAAATTGAGAAGGGCTCGGGTGTGAGTGACGAGGAGGTGCGGCGAGTGTCCGAGGCTCTCGATGAGGTCGAGCGGATCGCCGACCCGGAGGCGCGCGTTCAGGCCATGAGCAAGGTCATGGCTGATCAGGTGAAGCGCAATGTCCGCTGGAAGGACGAGCGGAGCCAGATGGTATTCGAGCTCAGGGGCGAGGGTGTCTCGCTCCGGAAGATCGCGGCCCGGGTCGGCACTTCACTGGGCACCGTTCAGGACATCTTGCGCGGGCACTCCGGGTCGTGGAAGGACAGGCCGAAGAAGCAGGGTGGGGATGACGGAGATGCCGCTACACACGACGCACGGCCAGATGATCCAGCGAGCGGAGGGCGATGAGGTCGCGCTCTACCGACTGTTTGATGCGAACCACCAGCTGCTGTACGTCGGCATCAGCAAAGATCCCATGGGCCGGTGGCGAGAGCACGTCGCGAACAGCTGGTGGCGAGACGTGGCGGAGTACAGCGTGACCTGGTACCCCACCCGGGCGGAAGCGAGGGCGGCCGAGAAGACTGCTCTGACTTCCGAGAACGCCAAGCACAACGTGCACAGCGCCCCGTGCCATGGCGCGTACTGGAAGGCAGTTCTCGGCACTCCGGAGGCTCGCGCGCAACGGGCGGCTCGCGCCAGCCAGATTGCCAAGGGCCATCGTGGGTCGAAGCGTCCAGCAAAGAATCGCGAAGGGGTGTCCGATGAGTAGTTCGGCTGAGACCCAACCGTCCGCGGAGGTCGAGGGTGTCGACCGTGAGCCGGTCTACTGGTTCTGCAACTCCTGCGGCGAGGAGGTGCTCGACGAGCGCGCCACGTGCTGCGACGACGGCGAGAACGAGCCCTCTTACGACGACTAGCCCGGCGCGTGCCGCCGCGGCCTCGCCGGCAATGCACTGCCCCCTAGCCCAAAGCGGGCGAGGGGGCAGTTGTTTGGCGATGGCGATAAACCTACACGGCAGGTGCCTTGCCCTGGGGCCAGATCTGGATGAGCCAGTGTTCCTCGGGCTCGCCGGGCTCAGCATCCTCATCGTAGTCGTCGTCGATGAACTCATCTGGCTCGTCTGAGGGTGCCTCGTAAGCCGTGTTGAGGCCGCGCAGGATGCGCAGGCTATAGAACCCCTTAGGGACGTCCAGTTCAGCCGCTACTGGTCCCGTAAGGCTCATCACCTTGAGGGGCGGGTTATAGACTTCCACCCCGTCAAGAGTGCGTTGATAGTCCCAAGAACCCGGGGGAACTTCCCGTGGAGAGACCGCGAGGTACTCCAGCCGGAACAGTGGGTAGCCACTGGCGTCTCTGCAAGTTAGTTCCAGAGCGGGGCCCTGCAGCCTCACAACACCATCACCCTCGGGCTGCTGACCAAATGCCACCAACGCGAGCTGGATCGTGCTGTAGTGGAGGCGCGGCCGAATTTCGACGACCTGATGAGGGGTAGCTTGCACTTTGGCTCCCTGAATTGGGCGGCTCGAACTTTATTCACCGAACATGCTACTCATCCGATGCTGGCAATATTGCTCCAACCAGACTTTTCAACGTCTTTGATTGCGTTTATTTGAGGCTGAGGAGAGTCGCTGTCGTGCCGCTGAGGGTCATCTCGGAGCAAAACGAGCGAGCCGTCGTACCGCGTAGCCCAGATATCCAATCGCCCGTCATGGTCACTGTCGTAACCTGCCGCTATGAGAGGGCTATTTTCGGCGTTGAATACCCTTGTCGCGTTCGACTGATTAGGAGTCAGAACGATTCGCCCTGAATCAGGAGCTTCTTCCCTGAACCACCACTTAGCGCCGCGCTGGCCAGCATTATCCCACTGTTGCACCCGAGCGCCATTGGACTTGCTTGAGTTGTCAACTTCGATCACTTTACCGCTGTTGCGGTTCCGAAGAGTAAACGGCTCGGCCAGATTGCTATTCCAAATCACCTCCCACTTCTGCGTTTCGCTGTTCACGCAATCCCACTGCTGCACAGGGGCGCCATTATCCTTGCGCGAGTCTGCCACTTCGAGGCATTTTCCGCTATTGGCATTTACTATTCGGACGCTGCTGAAGCTACTGCCGTCGTCCGGCTGTATCTGCCATTGCGCTCCCGCCTGACCCTTGCAGTCCCATTGCTGAGCAAGGGCACCGTTGCGAGTGCTGGAGCCATCAATTTCCAAGCATTTCTCGCTGTTGCCATTGACCATTCTGATTACTGTTTGCTCCGGCAGCGGCGGTGGGGTTTTGAGTTCGCGATTCAAAGGCCCCTTGTACAGGAACATCATTCCGCTCTGCCGGTTTCTCGCGACAAGATCCGCTTTCCCGTCTCCGGTACGATCACCGGCGGCGACGATGTCGTAATCACCCCAACCGCGAGTTCCTATTTTCATCGGAGCCAGTAGCGATGGCTTGTCGGATGAGTCTCCCGGGTATAGCCAAAGTTGGTCCTTCAACAAGGCGATGATGTCCGGGTAATCGTCGTTAGTGGCGTCGCTGACGGTGACAATGCTCCTAACGGCCGGGTCCCACCCCTTTCCGTAGCCCTTGAAGGGTATGGGGGTCCCGATGGTTCCGTCGCCCTTACCCGGGTAGAGGAGCAGGTCGCTGCCTACACGAGCGACCACATCCTCTTCTTCGTCGCCGTTGAAGTCTTGGCCATGCGTGAAGACTGCTGCATTGGCCCAACCCTCAGGGCCGATCTCCTTACCTGCCCCAAGGCTTCCGTCTCCCTTGCCTGGGTGGAAGCGGAGCTTCCCCGTCCCGTCTTTATGGATAGCGAGCAGGTCCGGTTTGCCGTCATCGTCCATGTCGCCGGTCACGAGACCCTGCGGCGTCTTGGGCGGCGGCGGCGGAGCCGGCACTGCCAGTTCACTTCCGTCTTGCTTCACGACCTTGACGTAGAACCTGTCCTCGTCAATGATCCGCTGCGCCACATACCAGTCATTGAGATCGCGACCGCCCTGTTGATTGTCATCACTCGGAATTGCCCTCACCGAAAAATGCGACATAGCTGTCCTGTCTGGGTTCCCCATCCAGGAGCCTTCGTATGTGGAGGCGAATGGGTATTCGTCGCAGTCGAACGGGCCATTCGGCATGGTGTGGTACTTCTTGGCTATCCATTTACGGCATTGCGCCGTACTCTTATCCCGATTGTAATCGTTCTCTTTTCCGGAGCGCATGCGGGTTAGGGGCTTCATGGACTCGATAGAGCCGGGGATGCTCTTGTTGTTAACGGGAGGTATCGTCAAGTCGGGGTAGAGCTGCGCTTCGCGAATGTGCTTGGCCGAGTGTTCGGTTTCTTTTCTCGATACAAAGCTGAAGATCGATACCGTCTGGTCGAACACGCAGCCGTGCGAGAGGTTCCCGTAGTAGACGTAACCATTTGAGTCACACCGGGCGCCTCCTGATCGGGATGTCCAGTCCCCTTCGGCCGGTGAACCTACGCCAGGGTTTCCGATCAACTTGAAGTCGACGTGTGCCAACTTATCCGTGTCCGTGGCAGACCCTATGGGAACGTCGAAGTCAAACCACGTGTAGGGATCCACTAGCCAACGGCTGATGCTGTCCGCTCGGCCTTTATGGGCTCCCTGCTTGCAATAATCCGCACCATTATTCGTGGTTACCCAGCAACGCATGCCCAGGGTGAGTATCTGCGTTTTGAGCCGCTCGGTTTCGTTGGTAAATATCGGATTGTCCAGCTGGACCGTAAAAAGCATCCTCCGGTCCGTCTCCCGCGTTCCCTGGTGACCCTCTCCAGCTAGAATCCCTCGGAAGTTTACAGAGCCTATGGTTTTACATTTCCCGGTATTTCCATTGCACTCCTTCTGCTCAAGGAGATATCGCTGGACGTCGCAGAACGACCAGTGGTCAAACGTCTCATGCATGGTGACTTGCCCAGGCTTTAGGCGAACCTCGCAATATGCTGCGTCGCGTCTGCCCGGGTTGGGGGGGCCATCGGCCGCTGCAAGCCGCTGGCGTCTCGCCTCTTTTGGCTTCTCTAGTGCGTCCTGGCGCCTCCTCTCAACTTCTTGCGGTGTCTCGCTAGAGGGCTTACCCGCCTTGTCCCGCGGTGACCGTGCGAGTTCCTTGGGGTCGACCGGTTTGGCATCCGGCCCCGTGCCGTCGACTGTCGAGAAGACGGTCTTGTAGGTCTTGGGCCCGTCTGCTGCTTGGGCGGGAGACGGCATCAGCAGCACGCATAGTGCTGCGGCGGCCCCGGCGAGCAGCCTGGGTCTCTTGCGCAAGTTTTTCCTTCTGTTGTGTGTATTGGGTTCGAACCTCAGAGGCTAGTGCCACATATCCGACATGCCCATGATCAAAATCACGTGAGGGTCGCCACGGTGCGGGAGTTGACGAAACGCCAGCACAAGCAGTGGCGCGCATCACGGGCAGCGGGGCTGAAGCGTGCGAGGTCGGCGGCGGCGCGCAGCACGGCGGCCGGGTTGGTGTCGGTCACTGGCCGGCCTCCAGGGCGTATCCGGTGCGCCGGGGCTTCCCGTACCGGGTGGTCGCGCTGGCGTGCAGGGAGTCCACGAGGATCCAGCGGGGGCGCTTGCCGTCGTCGGCGTCGACGACGTGGGCGGTGTTGTGGCCGGGGGTGTAGCTCTTGACGCGGATGCGGGGGCCGCCGCGGGGGTCGCAGCTGCGGTAGATCTGGCCGGGGAGGATGGTGGTCTGGGGCATCGGTGTCTCTCGGTCGGGCCCGGCCGCGGTCGGCGGCCGGGCGGCTGGTCAGGAGGTGCAGTTCGTCGTGCAGGCCGGGCAGGTGACCGGTGCGTCGGGCGGCAGCTCGGGGTGCGGGGGCCCGGCGTCGTGCTGGCACGCGGTCGTCAGGTACCGGTGCAGATAGCCGACGAGCTCCTGCGCGGCGTGGGTGGCGCCGTCGTGCAGGCGTATCCGGTGCGGATAGCTCATCGGGCGCTCTCCGTGCGGGTGAGGGCGTGCTCGATGCTCGCGATCGTGGCGGTGACCTTGGCGTGCAGCGGCGAGTGCATGACCACGCTGGAGCAGTGGAGCGCCGCGTTCATCTCGGCGTGTGCGGCGAGGTGCGTCTGGTTGTCGATGAGGGTGAGGCGGGCTTTCTCCAGCTCGCGGCGGAGGTCAGCGGTGGTCGGATCGGTCATCGGGTTCCCTCCGCTGCTTGCTCGCGGATGGCAGCGCGGCGCAGAAGGTCTTGCGCCTCGTTGCAGCGGCAGTTCAGCCACCTAGAGTGCTCGGTGCCGTGGTCAGGGCAGCGAGCTTGGAAGTCTGCTGCGTAGGCGCGGTAGTTCGCGGCCGTTGCGGTGTTGTTCATCGGCGGGTCTCCTTGGGTCGGCCGGTGAAGCGCCGGCGGTCGGGTGGGGTGACGAGCACGCTGGTCCAGAGGCAGACCAGGGCTATGAAGCCGATCAGCGGGAGCATCAGTCCGGCTGCACGAAGGTGAGTTGCCCGGCTGCTTCGACCGCTGCTCGACGGGTGGCGGCTGCGGTCTGCCGGTGGTGCTCGACGTCGTAGTGCAGGTGACAGCCTTGGCACATGGCTCGCAAGTTGTCCGGACTGCAGTTCTTCGGCGTGTGGTCGAGATGGGCAGTCGTGAGGATCACGCGCGATCCAGTGCCGTACGCCTCGCTGCCGTGGACGTTCGGGCACCGGCCGTCGTGAGTGCCGCGGCCGCACTCGCCGAGGCACTCGCACCGGCCGCCGGCGCGCTCGAAGCGAATGCGCTGGCTGATCTCCGCCCAGTCGGCCGGGTAGCGGTCGCGGTTCTCGGGACGGATCGGCATCACTGCACCCCGTCATCCAGGCGGGCCGGGTCGTCCTCGATCGGCACCCAGCGAAAGACCGTGACCGGCTGCTGCTGGACCTCGACGGCCTCGACGGTGTCGCCGTGCCAGCCGTGGTCGTCCGGCGGCTCACCGATCTCGTAGTCGCCGGCGTCGATCGCGGTCTCGTACTCGACGGCCCAGATCCGGCCGTCGTCCTCGGCGCGGAAGATCACACGGCGGAGGGCGGTGTACTTCTGCGTCGTGACTGGCTCGTCGGCGAACAGGTGGTCGCTGTACTCGATGTCGTCAGGGCTGTCCGGCGGGATGCCGAGCGCGGCAAGTTCAGCGATGGCGAAAGTGCGGGTGGGCATCCAGGGCTCCTTGAAACGGGCTGGCGGAAGTCGAGGCGCCGTGCGGGCGACTGAGGCTCGATCAAGAGCCGGGGGGACCCGAGGGGGCCAGGAAGGTGTGATCGTCCGTCACGCAGCCACCCAGGCCCCTTCACGGGTCTCTCGGGCCCCGTCACGTGCTGCTCGACTCCCGGCCGGCCGCGCACTCGCCCGCGTGCTCCTGGCCCTCCGTGAACAGCGCAGGAGCGCAACAGCAGCCGAACACCTGCGCCGCGCTGGCGCCGGGCTCCCGCTCCAGCGCCACCAGGTACGTCACCCCGGGGAACCGCGCCGCCCGGTCGGCGCGGACGGCCGCGGCGCGGGCCTCGATGCCGTGGCAGTGCTCGCGGCGGGCAGCGTGACTCAGGCCGAGCGCGGCAATCACGCAGGCCGCGGTGAGGACGGGCTGGTGCACCACGTGGGCGTACATCCCGGCGCCGATGGTGAGGGCGGCGATGCCGGTGAGGGCGTAGGTCTGGGTCTCGTGGTGGGTCACGGTGGGCTCCATGTCGATGGGATCGTTGGTGCCGCCAACGGTTGGCTGGGGCTGGCGGGCGGCTCTCCAGGCCCGGCCGGCGTAGTCGCCGACGACGAGGAGGAGGACGGTCCAGAGGGGTGCGCCGAGGATGACGAGGCCGGGGAGGTCGGCGGTGGTCACGGTGCGGCCCGGAGTGCGGCGCTGAGGGCGGCGAGTTCGGTGCGGAGGAGGCGGGGGCTTTCGGTGGGGTGCCAGCTCTCCAGCTCCAGGAGGACGACGTCGCAGAAGCCGCGGAGGATGTCGAGCTGGTCGTAGAGCTGGTCGAGCTGGCTGCTGGTGAGGTCGTCGAGGCGGATGCGGTCGGTCATTGGTCGCGCTCCTCGCCGGTCGGCTGGTTGTTCCAGGCGGTGATGCGGGCGTCGTGGCTCGGGATGGCGAGGCGGCGCCCGCGCTGGCCGGTGCAGCGCTGGCCGGGCTGGGCCTTGCACCAGGGACACGGGATGGCGTGCTCGGGGTGAGCGGGCTGGCCGCTCACGAGGACTGCTCGGGTGCGGTGCGCTGGAGCATGTCCCGCAGCGAGACGACGGCCATCTCGTAGACGGTGCGGATGCCGATGGCGAGGTCGTCGCTCATGGTCCGTGTGCCGTCGCTGAGCATCGCGTTGTAGAGGGCGTAGGCGGTGGCGGGATCACCGTTGGCCCAGGCGGTGATGAAGCGGGCGGCGAAGCGGGGGCCAGGGTCGGCGTCGGCGATGTTGGCGGGGGTGCCGTCGGTGTGGAGGGTGGCGAGGCCGAAGTGGGTGCCGGGGGCCTGGTGGTTGCGGGCGTCGAAGCTGGCGGCGTCGGCGAGGGCGGCGAGCATGCAGCAGGTGGCATGGGGGCCGCGCTCGATGATGGGGATGAGGAGGTCCATCGCGGCTTGGTGGTTGCCGCGGATGCCCGCCGCGAGGGCGGTCATGACGCGGTCGGGGTCGGCGGTGTGGTCAGGGTGGTCGGTCATGACGCTGCGGTCTCCTCGTCCTGGGCGGCGGCCTGGCGGTTGAGGGCGTGGTACGAGGCGGAGATCCGGCGCGCCCGTTCCGCGGCTTCCTCGGCGGGGTCGATCTGGGGGAGGCCGGCGGCAAGGCGGCGGCTGGCCTCGATACGGCTGGGGTGGGCGTCGCGAAGCCGGGGAGCGTGGCCGTTGCGGCAGGGGACTCCGGCGGCGGCTCCGCAATGCGGGCAGCTGGCGGCGAACTCGGGTCGGCGGCTGAGGGATTCCCGGCCCACGGAGTTGAGGATGGCCCGGCCGCGGCCATCGGCGTCCACGCCGTGGCCGCTGGTGATGGCGGCCCGGGCGCCCTGCGGGGGGAGGTGGCCGTCGGCGGCGGATCGGGTGAGGGCGCGCATGTTCTGGATCGACTCGGCTCCGGTCTCGCCCGGGGTTCCGTCGTAGAAGGCGTTGGTCTCGGCGAGGCGGGCGTTGCGGATCTGCTGGCGGTGGTGGCGGACGTGGTGGGGTTCGAGCCACCGGCGCTTGGTGGGGTCGAATCTGGCGGCGCCGTCGAGGGTGTTCGTGCCGTAGAAGGCGGCGACGGCGTCGAGGGTGTCTTGGTCGAGGGGGATGTCGTGGAGGGCGGCAGCCCAGGCGCGGCCGGCGATCTGGCTGGGCTGGCGGTTGTCGAAGGCGGCGGCGTGGGCGAGGAGCTGGAGGGCTTCGGCGGGTGTCACTGGTTCTCCTCCTGGGCTGCTTGTTCGGCGAGGGCGAGCCAGCCGGCGACCTTGGCGTCGGTGCCGGTGGGCGGGCCTGGGGGCTGGAAGGGGATGACGTCTCCGCCGACGACGGCGGGGAGAGCGTCGGTGGTGGTGTGCGGCTGGGCGGGGGCGTCGGGGAGGGCACGCCAGGCTGGGAGGAAGTACCGGCCGGACCGCGGTTGTGTGCGGGCGCCGTGCCAGCTGGCGTTTGCGGAGGAGATGAGCATCGGGATGCCGCATCGGCTGACGAGGGCCTCGATTACGAACCACTCGGCGGGCTGGAGGTCCCAGCCGACGACGAGTCGTGCACTGGTGAGGGCTTCGACGAGGGGGCGGCAGGAGTCGGGGATCCGGGGGCGGTCACCGATGCGTGGGGGGCTGTCGCAGCTAGCTTGCTTGCCCTCCTTCTCTTCCGAAGGAAGAGAAGGAGGGACAGGGTTAGGGCGCGGGCGCGCGCGAGTCTGAGTTTGGTCCCCGGGGGACGCACTTCGCTGACCTGTGGTTTCTTCAAAAACAGGGGTATCTTTCGCGCGCGAAACGTCTTCTTTTTCGTCGCGAATCTTCGGAGAAACTTCTGGCTTTTTTGCCGCGCCCCCCTGCTCGTCCTGGCCTGCACGCTGCTCACGCTTCTTGGCGGCGGCCTTCTCGCGGCGTTGCTCGACGGTGGCGCGGGAGGCGTTGGGACCGAGGTAGTCGTGAAGGACGTAGTCGCCCTGGACAGGCTGGACGCAGCGGCGGCAGGTGTGGTCGGCGGCGTGGAGCATCCCCACCGCGACGAGCTTGCGGATCTGGGGGTCACTGCCGTACATGGCCGCGATCTCGGCCGGGATGACGCCGTCGGTGAGGTGGTCGCAGGCATAGCTGCCCAGGCGGGTCCACAGCCCGAGGGCTGCGTTGCCGACGCGCACGACCTTGCGGTGTGCGTGGACGCTCGTATCGACGGCGAAGTGGGGCATGTGGTGCTCTTCTCGGTCGTGCCGGTAGGGGGCGCAGAGAAAAGGGGCAGCTCAGGGCGGTTGTGCGCCCGCTTGCCGCACATCCATCATCTCACCAAACTTTAAAGATTGGCAATGATGGCAAGAATGGGCATGGTTTACACTCTCGCCATGACCACAGAACCGGGCCCGCAGATTGCCGAGGACGGCATCCAAGAGGTGCCGCTCACGGTCGCCCGCCCCCTCCTCACCCGTCTCATCGAGCAGGTACGCGAAGACGGCCTCGTCAGCGCCCTGACCGTGCGCGGCCGGCGCAGGGCATACCTCGTCACGCCCGACTTCTACGAGCGCGCCATCCAGGACCGGGCCCGGCTGGAATCGCTGGCCAAGTAGGTCCGCGCTCTGAGCGCAGCGGGGGCTGGCCGTACGGACCGCCCCTCCACTGCCCGGACGCGAGGTCACCGGTCTCGACCCGGAACTTTGAGCGGCATCGGCCGTGGCTCGCCGCCACGCTGACGAAGCTTCACCCCGGCGAGCAGGAGCAGCGCCCGCGTGCCGCCGTAGGACCGGCCAGTCACGGCGGCGATCTCCCGGATCTTCGCGCCGTCCCGGTACAGAGGCGCCAGACGCTCAGCCTCGGCTATGCGGGCGGCGCCGGTCAGGTACGACCTGGTCATCGGTGACCGCCTTCCAGCGCGGCCCGGCCGATCGCGTCCAGCTCCAGCGCCGTCTGCACCCCGGCCTGCGCCGCGGCGAGGTCGTAGAGCGCCTGCGTCAGGCGGCCGGCCAGGATGGGCAGGGCGTGGGCGTGGATGTCGAAGCGGCTGCCGGTCGGCCAGAAGAGATCACGGAACTCCTTGCGCGGTGTTCCCGTGAGCTTGAGGACGCCTGCGTCGGTCAGCCGTTCACGCAGGGCCACGGCGTCGTCGACCGGCAGTCCGAAGCGCTGCCGGAGGTGCGCCGCGGCCTTCTCCCACGTGAGGACGGCCGGCTCGCCGAAATTCCCGGGCACGGGCGGGGCGTACTGGCCGTGCTCGCGCAAAGACGGCAGAACCTCATGGAAGATCCAGCGTTGGAAGCGGTCCACCTGGTCCCGGATCGTGTTGTCCTTGATGCGTGCGACCTGCCGTTGCCCGATCACCCGGTAAAAGCCAGGCTCGGTGACGTGCCAAACACGCTGGTCACCGCCGGGGGTCCGGACTAGTCCGGACCCTTTCTCGTCGTCGTTGAGCCTGCGCACCAAGTCGTAGGCATCCTTGAAGGCCAGGCCCTTGGCAAGGCCGGCAGCGAGGACGATGAACGAGGTTCCTCGCGGAAGGACTTCTATGTCGAAGCCCGCGTCGGAGTGGAAGCGTTCGATGTTCACGGCGGTTCCGCCTTTCGACGTGCCTGTGCGGGAATGCAGCGGCAGGAGTCAGGCCGCTGCGCGTGCAGGGCGACGCTTGCCCTTGAGGAGGTTGCAGAGGGCTCCGGCGCTGTATCCGGTCTCCGCGGCGAGCTGGCGGAGCGTTGCGCCAGCGGCCCGTCGGTCCCGTAGTGCTTCGAGATCCTGCTCGGTGAGCAGGCGCCGGCCCCGATAGGTCCCCGAGCGGGCAAGGACCCGTTGGTCCTTCGCCTGGCGGCGGGGCGTCTCGTGCTCGTGCCACAAGGCCAGGACGCGCTGGCGGGCCTTCCGCAGGCGTCCGGAGAACGCCCCGAGCGACAGTCCGAGGTAGTCCGCGGCGGCCTGGTGGTCGCCGGTGATCGCGAGGGCCATGAGCGCCTGCTGCTGAGCGAGGGTCAGGCGCGGCCAGACCTGGGCGAGCGCCAGCCGCTCGACCATCTGCTCGTCCCATGGAAGGTGGCTGGTGTGCTGCCAGTAGCGCTGAAAGCGAGCCATGCCGCCCTGGCCCCGGTCGACGTGGCACGGGTCGTATCCGTGGTAGCGCATCTCTGTGGCGACGTGCCGGTTGGCTGCTGCGCGGCCGAGCCGGACGAGATCTTGTCGGGTGGGCGCTTCGTCGGCGGTGATCAGGTACTCGGTGATAGCGAAACGCGCGGCGTCCTGCCGGTCGCGGGTGTCCATGGCGTTGGACCAGCGGTCGATCACGATGACAAGACGGGAGAGGCTGTCTATGTCCCGCAGGCTGTAGCCGTGCCAGAGGTTTGCGGCGGTAGGGCTGGCGTTCATGCCGGCCCCCGGCTGTCGGTGGCGTTCGAAGGAAGCCGCGGAAGCTCGGCGCCGTGGTCGCGGCGGCCCAGGTTGTAATGGGCGATGGCCGTGTAGATCTCGCGGGCAGTTTGGCTGTCCGTGCAGTGCTCCTTGGCACGCTGCATGATCTTGGAGAGGAGACCGTGCGCGTCCAGCAGTTCAGTGCGCTGCTTGTCCAATGCATGCAGGCGGTTCAGGCAGCGTGGGTTGTCACACTCGCCTTCGCGGTACTCGGCAATAGCCTTCTTGGCGTCCCAGGCCATCAGGCGGCCCTCCTCTGCTGCGGTGGTGCTGAGTGCCCGGAGCGAGATTCGAACTCGCACTGGAGCCGCTTTTAAGGCGGCCGCTTCTCCCGTTGAGCGATCCGGGCTGGTGCTCCCGGGGCGGGGGTGCGTGGTCGCCCCGCCCCGGGGGCCGTGCGGTGATCAGTCAGGCAGCGCGGCGCGGAGGACGTCGTCGACGACTGTGGTGATGTCGCCGATCAGGAGTTCACGGCTCTCCACGTGGAGGCGAGGGTGAAAGGCCACGTGGACCCTGATGACGGGCTGCTCGCCGAAGGACCAGATCAGAGGTTGGGCATAGGGTTCGAGCCCGTCGGGGGTGCTGGAGCCGGTGGTGGCATTCATCAGTGGTCGTCCTCCGCCTCAGTGGGGCACTGGTGGTCGTTGATCGTTTCGGTGATGGTCAGCACGCCGGCCGCGCTCGCGTGGACCGTCCAGCCGCACCTGCCGCACAGGTAGTCCGCGGTAGGCAGGCGGAGCCATGTCCCGCGCCTCGGAGTCCACGGGCGGGTGTAGTCGCCCATGTCGATGTGGAGCCCGGGGAGCGTGGCCGGCGGCCATATGCCACTCACGCCGCGGGCCGGACCGCGGAGCGAATGACCCTGTCCTCCATGTGCTGCGGAGCGACGCAGCGGTCATAGCCGCACCGGGAGGTCACGCTGCCTTGCGGCTCGCGGCCGTGGCCGATCCGGAAGGCGATCCGGTAGACGCTGAGGTTTCGGTTCTCGTGGCGAAGCTGCGGCCGGCGGCCGTCGGCGAGTGGCCCGTTCCACCGGAGGTGGCCGCCGAGGATCTCGGTGGTCCGGTCGTAGAACAGCTGCTGGAGCAGCGGCGACATGCCATCCGGCACGCGAGGCCTGCCCCGACGGCGGAGCGCCAGGTCACGCCGCTCGTCCTCGTCCAGCCCGCCCCAGACGCCGTGCCACTCGCCGGTCTTCAGCGCCCAGTCCAGGCACTCCGGCCGGACCGGGCACTGCCGGCAGAACCGCTTGGCCGCCGTGGGGTCGCCGAAGAAGGTGTCGTTCACGATGCCGCCGCAGGCAGCCTGGTTGCGCCACGAGTTCATGGCTGGGCTCCTTCGAGGTCAGGGGCGTCCGCACGGCGGGCTGCGGCCCGCGCCCGGGCGTATGCCGCATTGGCGCCGCGGCAGGGCTGGCAGTACGGGATACCGAGCCGGTGATGAGCGTCGTAGCCTTGCGACGTGCCACACCGGCCGGTCCAGTCAGGGAAGGCGGCCGGGTCGTCGATGGTGTCGTCGTCCCAGGCGCCGACCGGAGCCCACTGACGGGCTGCGGCATGGTTACGTGCGCGGCTGTATGCCTGGTTGCCGACGCCGTGTTCGCGAGGGTCCGCGCGCCAGAGCTCGTCATAGAGGCAGAGCACTGCCCGTGCGGTCCGGACCGTGACGCGGCTGCGGTAAAGCGTGTCGCTGAAGTTGGTGTCCTTCATGCCGAGCCGGACGGCGAGGTGGTGCTGCGGCCACCCCGCGGCCACGAGGGCCTGGAGACGACGGGCAGTGCCGACGGCAGTGATGACCGTTGCGGCCCCGAGAAGGTCCAGGGTCGGCTCGACGGCGAGCACAGCGGTTGCCAGGGCCGGGCGGACCTGCCTCTGTGGCGGGGTTCCGCGCTCCGGCCGGCCGTTGAGCACTGCCTGGAGGCGCTTGCGGTCGACGCCTGCGGCCGCAGCGATGATGCGGAGTCCGAGGCCGCACTCCTGCAGGTTGCGGATGTGCTGGCGAACCGGCTCGGCACTCACGTAGGGCAGCCACTGACCGCGTCGGATGGCGTGTTCGCGGGCGTCGTTGTACTGGGCAACAGCCCAGCCGCAGGGGTAGCAGCGGCAGCCGTCGAGCTTGTACCGGGGGTAGCCGTGCGGGCGGTCGCTCATGACACGGCCCTCGTCCCGAGGCCGGGCCACTGGCAGCCGGCGAGCGCGCGATAGTGGTCCTCGGGGACGTCAGCCAGCCGAGACCCCAGCCGGTCCAGACCCATGGCCAACAGGACGTAAGCATCGGCCTGGTCATAGCGGCCAGCGCCGTCGCACGGCATGCCGTACCGCTCATACACCGCATCGCGGACCATGCCCTTGACCTCTGCCGAGCTCAGCTTCCGGCCACTTTCGGGATGCTTCCACCGGGCCTTGCCCGTGGCGTAGATGGTTCGGCAGTCCGGCGGGACGACCGCGCACGGGATGCCTCGGCGGTGCAGGTCACACCGCACCATCCAGCGGGCGGCGGACATCTCGTCGTGCCCGGTCTGCTTGGCGCTGCCGTACGAAGGGCCCTCGATCACCACGTAGTCGGCGTGACGGTAGTAGCTGGCGGCGGTCTTGACGATGTAGATCAGCCGCTCCTCGGCTCGGCGGTCGCCGGTTCGGATGATGTCGGTCCAGCCGGTACCGGCCACCCCGGTGATACCGAGGGCGATGTCGAGGCCGATCACCAGGGGGCGGGTGCCCGCCCCGGCCGGAGCCGGGGCGGGGATGACGAGCGTTTCGGAGGTGGTCACTAGGCCTCCCCGGTCAATGCTGCACAGGACCAGCAGGTACGGCGGCCGTCGGCATGGACGTGGTGCATGTCCGGGCCGTGTTCGGCGCAGACGCCGGGCAGGCTGAGCCCGGCGAGCGGGTCCGGCTCGGCGTCGTCGAGCCCGTCCTCCGCGGCTGCGCCGCCTGCCCGGTGCCGGCCGCGCGGCCCACCACGCATCTCCCGCACCCAGCGGGCCATCTCCCGGAGGCCCCACACGATGACCACGAGGAGGATGACGCCGGCGGCGATGAGTGACGTGACCCCGATGCAGGTCAGGAAGATGACCCACGGGTCGAGGGCGTTCAACACGGGCCCTCCTCGGCGGTCAGCGGCCGGGCGGTCCGGCACTCCACGCACCGGGCGGTGCGCGCCTGATCGTCGACCTCGTGCGGCATGTGCGGCCGCTCGCAGGGACGGCACGGGAGGTAGCGGACGGCGTAGACGAGGGCCAGATCGAAGCCGGCGTACGGCGGCTGCGGGGCGAGCCGGACCCGGCGCAGCCGCGCGGAGGCGCTGATCAGGCCGCCGTTGATCGACCACGCCGCGGCCGTCAGCCCGCACAGCCCAACCCCGGTCGCCATGACGGAAGCGATCATGACGCCGCCTCCAGGCCCGGCTCGCTGTCAGCGCGGTCCGGGACGAGCCCGAGGAGCCGCAGCTCCTCAGGGCTGTAGCCCATCGCGCCCATGAGCTGCACCGTCAGCCGACCGATCACCCGGTCCCGGTCTTCCAGCTCGCTCCGGTAGCGGGCGCACCCTCGGACCGTGCGCTCCAGACGGCCCTCCAGGCGCGCCACCTCAGCGCCCTGGTCCCGCTGCGTGGTCTGCAGCAGCGCGCTAAGCCGCCCGTCGTGAGCCGTGATCTTCGTGAGGCTCTCGTGCGCCTCCCGCAGATCCACAACCAGCCGACGCCGGGCCTGACGGTCGGCCTCACGCTCGGCCTTCAGCTGGTCGAGTTCCTCGCGCAGGGTGTCGTACTTGCGGCGGCTGATGATCACGACGCGCCCCAGGTGCGCTCGTCGTAGGTCCGGCGGCCGAGAGCGTCGAGGGTCTCCCACTCACCGGTCTCGTTCTGCACCCGGTTGCCGAGCATGCGCAGGTTGCCCAGCTCGTAACTGATCTGCTTCAGGCGGCCGGGCGACGTCTTCATGTCAAGGATCTCGTCGCGGTAGGACTCCGCCGAGCGGGCCGGCGCCTCGTTGCCGCGCTCGATGTAGGAGGAGTCCGGGTCCTTGTCGTGGGTCGGTGTCAGGCCGCCGGTCAGCAGGAGCACCCGCAGGGCGACGGACTGTGCCTTCGCGGTGCCCTTGTCGGCAGAGTCGAGCGCCTCACCCTGGGACTGGGCAGTGATGGTGTCGCCCTTCGGGCCGATGATCAGCCAGGAGACGCGCACGGTGCACTCGCGCATCTTGTTGCCCTTGCTGGTCGTCGTGTCCCGGTAGTCGGCCTCCACGGCGGCGGGGAAGATGTTCACGCCGTGCCGGAGGGTGACCGGGCCGAAGGTGTTGACGACGGTGTCGACGCCGCGGAAGTTGAAGCGGGTGCCGCCCCCGTTGTACTGCTCGCCCTTGGCGATGGCGCGGACGTCACGGCGGACGCGGAGCCAGGCAAGGTGGACGGGCACCATCTCGGGGTCGTCCGGACCAGGCTCGTACTCGCCCATGTCCGGCATCGCGGCGGGCTGTTCATCGGCAGCGGTGAGGTAGTTGTCGACGGGCGGGGTGTCCTGCACGGTGCGGCCGGCAGCGGCAGCCGCGCGGTCAGCGAGAGTGGTCACAGGCCGAGCTCCTCACGCACAGACTTCGGGATGTTCAGGCGGCGACTGACCCGGTCCTCGACGCACGCGGCGTAGGCCTCCGGGAACCGCTCGGCGAGCTGCCTCACGTCGCAGTGCTCGCGCAATGATTCGTCGTAGCTGTACGCCGTACGGCCACCGAGGAGAGCGAGGTCGGCGTCACCGAGGACGGCGATCAGCTGGGCCTTTGCCTGGTTCTTCCGCTTCTTGGCGGCGGACTCGGCGGCCGCGGCCTCGATGTACTCGGACAGCGCGTCCAGGGCATCGCCGTCCCGGTCGATCGCGACGGGCTCACCACCCCGGTCCGGATGGAGCTGCTCGTACAGGTCGAGGAGGACGTCCGGGTCGGCGTCCGCGGCGAGGACCGGCGGCCGGCGCTCGGTGATCTGCCGCCAGGCATGGGCTCCGGCCTCGCGCAGGTCCGCAATGAGCTCGGCGTGATCGGCGACCCGGACTACGAACTGCCGGTAGTCGTTGCCGCCGAGGCGCACTGCGACGTGGATGTGGTCGTAGCCGCACACGTCGGCCTGCCAGAGTGTCTGCACGAGGACGTCGTCCGCGACGCCCTTGCGGAACTGGCCGGCCTTCATCTTGTCGCGGCACTTGATCTCTACCGCGCACTTCTCGCGGCCGTCCGCGAGCGGGCACTCCAGGACCCGGCGGTCCAGGGTGCACATCTGCCAGGGGCGGTCGGTGTTGGCAACGAGGCCGACGCGTCGGACGACGCTGCGGTTGCGGCGGGCCCACTCGCGGGCGATGCCCTCTTCGTCGATCCGTCCCCACAGAGCGGGCTCGGAGTCGTCGGTCTCCAGAGGGAGACCGCCCGTCTTGTCGTGATAGACGGAGAGCGCGTTGCCGTACCGGCTGATGCCGAGGATGGCGGCGATGTCGGAGGAGCCGATGCCGGAGCGGCGGGCCTGGAGCCACAGTTCGCGGTCGGCGTCGGCGGGGAGGACGAGGCGGCCGGTGGGGGTAACCCGGCGGCCGGCGGCCGGGGCCGGGGCCCCGGCCGACACGGTCATCGTCACGACGCATCGCCTCCACCCAGGGCAGCGACGGCCTCGTCCCACGCTGCCTCCGCGGGGTCGCTCGGCCACACGGCATCGCCGTACGCGGCCTGATGCCGGGCAGCGATCTCACGCGCAGCGTCCGGGCCGATGCGGATCTCGCCGCGCTCGGCCTGACAGAGAGCGCGTTCCCCCTCAGACAGTCGCCTGATGGTGTACATCAGCCATCCCCCTTGGCCCGATTGAGCGTGAAGAACATCCGGTCCGGGGTCTCGTAGTGCCGGACCAGATGGCCGGCACGGACGAGAAGGTCCAGGTCCCGGCGGGCCGTGCCCCGGTTCGGAGCGGCGTGCCCGTTCTTGCTGTGCGTGCGCAGGACCCGGTGCGTGGTCCACGCACCCCCCTGCTTCCGGATGGCCGCCAGCAGATCCGCCACCCTCGGGCTGAACCCGGACTCACTCACCGGCCACCCCCACGTAGCGCACGTACACACGGCAGCCGGCCTTCGTCACCGACGCCTTCGCCTCGAACGCACCAGCGGGGGCGTAGCTTGTGAGCTCGGCAGTGCGCACCTTCGAGCAAATGCCCTGCGCCGCCGGCATGTCCTTGTACAAGGCCACCACCCGCCATTTGCCCGGCGCCTGCCGCAGCTTCCGCGCAGCCGTCACATGGTTGGCATGAGGACGCTGCTGCACCTTCCGGGCCTGCGCCTTCCTGAGCTCACGGAGCACCTCGTCACTGTGGTCGGCGAGGAGCTGGGCCGCGTCCAGCTCGGACACGGGGGCGCCGGCGACCAGCGCATCGAAGAGGACACGACGGGCGCTCATGCAGCCTCACCGCCCTCACGCTGGTGCGGCACCGACTTCGGCATCCCCAGCACCCGCAGCCGCTCCGCCAGCCGCAACACCTGCTGCCCATACACCGGGACCTTGCCGCCGCCGATCGACTCCAGCAGCCCTTCGAGGCGAGCGTCCCGCTCGTGCGTCGCGTGGGAATCCGGGCCGTTGGCCGCCCGGTCCGCGGCAGCAATCTCGGTGAGGATCTCGCCGACTCCGTCGGGGTCTTCCTCGAAGTCCGCCGCGAGCTGACGCAGGAGCGCGTAGATCATGTGGGAGACATCGATCTCGACCCCCGCCGACGCTGGATCCACGTAGACCCTGAACGGCCCCGTCACGGGCTGCCTGTCGTGAAGGCTCATCACGCCCCCTTCGCACCGTAGAAGGACGCGACCGGCACGGCCGCGACGGTGTGCCCCGTGGCGACGAGCTCGCCGTCCTTGCGCATCAGCAGCTCATCGCCCGCCCAGACGAACCGAAGGCGGGAATACAGCCGCCGGGCGTCCTCCTCGCAGTGCTGCTGAGCGGCACCGAGGCTCGTGTACGGGCGCAGCGTCTGCCCCTCATAGCGCGCCTCGTAGGTCGTCAGCCCGTCCGACGGCGCAGCCGCGACGAGGCTGGCCAGCTCGCTGACCGCGACGTAGACCGCGAGCTCCAGCTCTCGCAGTCGCACCATCTCCGCGGCCACCTCAGGTGACTGCAGCAGACCCGCGTCCTCCAGCGCCTGCGCGGCCTCCGACGCCGCGTCGGCCAGCGGATCCCGCGAGGCTTCCCAGGTCGCGACGATGATGTTTCGCGCGGTCCGGACGCGCGCCTCCCCGCTCACCGGGACACCGCCTCAGCACCCTGAGACGAACGGACCAGCGACCACGCACGCACCGTGACCCCGGCCAGCATCGTCGTCATCGACGTGTACGTGGAGTCCGCGTTGATCGCGTGGGGCCCCGACTCCGCCGGCACGCCCAGCACCTCCGCGAGGGCCTCGACACCGTCCGAGGAGCCGAAGAAGTGGAGGTCGACCCGCGGAGTGTCCAGGGCATGCCCCGAGTACGTGGTCGTGACCTCGCGCGGCGGGACAGGGCTGATGTTGAGCAGGTGCTCGGCTACCGCCAGGGCGGCTCGGTGCCCGTACTGCAGGCGCTCCGTGAGGGGAGCGGGGAGCTGAGGGGGTGGTTGGATATTGTTGATGGTCACGGTGAGCCTCTCTTCTGTGTTGGTGAGGTGATCCGTGTGGGGTCGCTCGGGCCGGGAAGTCGGAGCGACCCCTTCTGTTACGCCCGGCGCAGTGAGCGGCCGGGCAGCGGCTTCAGATGAGCCAGGGGATGGGCACCTGCTGAAGCAGTCGATGGAGGGGCCAACGGGCCCGTCGCTGGTGTGTAGTGGAAGAGCGAGTCGACCGCGTCGAGGTCTGCCTCGGAGAAGGTGACGACGCGCCCCTTCTTCGAGTGCGGCAGCTTCTTGATGTGGCGGCGGAGCCAGGTCTCTTCGACACGGAGCTTGGCCGCGGCTTCCGGGTACGTGTACCGGCTGCTCATACGGCGGTCCGTCTCAAAAGCGGTGTGGCCTCAGCCTCCGACACCGGCACGGCTCGCCCGGATCGGACGAACAGAATCGGCAGATCTACGCCGATTGCGTTGCTGATAGCGCGTGCGGTGGGGTAGGTCACCCACTGCTGGGCGCCGCTGGTCAGGTTTCCCACAGTGCCGACGGCCACGGAGGCGCGTTCCGCCAGATCCCGCACGGTGACTCGCTGTCCCGATCCGGTGCGCTGCATGAGGCGTATGAGCAGGTCGCGATCGTCTAGCAGGTACAGATCGTCACGGGCAGCCACGTTCACCTCCTCAAACGGAGCGTTCATCTGCTTGAACGTCTTCAGCATGGCATGAGATGAACGCTCTGTCCATCGAAATGAACGGAGTGTTGTATTCGCGTCAAATCAGCCGGGGTACCTGTTGCCCCGTGTCGCACAGGATGGACAATCCGTTCAGCAAGCGAGATGGCTAGGCCCTCTGAGCAGCAGTGACGACAACGCTGTCACTCAGGCACCATGGACATCATTGGCATGTAAACGGAACCGGGATGGCAGGATGACCACCATGGTCGAACAGGACGAGACGACGCACGAAGAGCGCTGGGACCTGTCTGACCTCGTCAAGGACCGGCGCGCTGAGCTCCGCCTCAGCCTCAAAGCCCTCGAATCTCGCACCACCGACACGGCCGGCGCCCCCGTCATCAAGCTTGGCGTGCTCCACCGCCTGGAGACCCGTCAGCCGACCATCCCCTTCCGGGTGCCTGAGCTAAAAGCGCTCGCCCGAGCGCTTGAGCTCCCGTTCGGCCGCCTGCAGGACGCCGCCGGCGCGCAGTTCCTCGGTATCGACTCCACGTGGAGCGCCTCGGGGGAGGCGCGTGCACTGGTCGAACAGGTGGCGCGGTATACCCCGAAGCAGCGTGAGCAGCTGGCTCGGCTACTCGACGCCTTCGAATCCTCACCACGAAGCGAGTAAGTCCGCCCTTACCTGCGATCTTTATGCGCAGAACCAGTAGTTCAATCCTGTCCAACCTGGCACGATGAGGGTCCGCCTGGGGGGCGTGTTGATGAGAACCCCGCATCCGGGCTGGTCCAGCCTGCGATCAGTCCGAGTGCGCTCATGCCTACGGGGGACACATGGCAGACGAGGCAGCGGACAGGAAGAGAGCAAGCGCGCGGTTCGAGCTAAGTGATCTCCTGCCTGACGGCGAGGTGATCATGCCTCTGGAGCGAGACGGGGAGTTCGTGATGCTCGTGCGTCGCGGTCAGATGACCCCCGAGGTGGTCTCCGAGATCAATAAGCGACTGGAACACATCGTGGGCAACGGGCTGTGGGAACAGAGGTGGGGCGGCCCCTGCACGCCTCACCCTGACAAGGACGTCTAGGCGGCATCTGCCACTTGTAATCCGAGCTTTCAAGCTGCCATCGACCTCGGCGCCAAACACAGCGCCGAGGTCACGGCATCGCCCGTGGGACTGTGCAGGAGTCGCCGAAGCCTCTTGCTCGACGGCTGCCTATCCAGCCTTAAAGGAACCCCGAACAGCCGCGAACGGGCTGCCCAGACCGCCCGAGCGCTCGCCGGTACAAGCGTCCACGCATACCGCTTGGGCGGCCAGATGGCCCGAAGAGGCCACAACTAACCGCCCGCATTCACCTAGGCCCCACGCACCATGCGCAATCCCTGCTGCTCCGGGACCACCAGCATGGCGTCGACGACGGCACTGAGCTCGTCGTCGAGACTCTCCAGCAGGTGCCCGTACAGATCCACCGTCGTCGAGATTGATTCATGCCCCAACCGAGACTGAATCTTCGGCAACGGAGTCCGAGCTGCAATCAACCAGGCGACGTGCGTATGGCGCAGGTCATGGAGGCGTGGACGCTTCGGCAGCCCCTTCGACACCGCGGCCTCCACGGCTGGCTGCCACTTCCGGCTGTAGAAGTTCGCGTGCTGCCACACGTATCCCAGAGCCGTGCGGAAGACGAAGGCTTCTGGTTGAAGCCCCACCGTGCGCCGACGCAACATCTCTACCTGACTAGGCGACAAGCGCAGCGTCCGCCGCCCCCTCTTGGTCTTCGGCGCGCCGAGGTAGAAGGACTCTGTGCTGCTCCTAGGCGCCTTCTTCCAGGCGCGGACGATGCTCACCGTAGGCTTGTCGCTGTTGAGCCGCAGGTCTCGCACTTGGAGCGCCGAGGCCTCACCCCATCGTGTCCCCGAGGTGACCAGCCAGTCCGTCAGGTCAGCCGCGTCCGGATCTTTGATCTCTGCCCTGACGCGCGCGTACTCCGCCGGCTCCAGAAAGCACATCTCCTCGTCCGGCCCGTCGTCGATACGGGGCAAATCCGTTCCCTTGCACGGATTTTTAGGACGAAGCGGCGGGTCTGCTTCCACCGCAGCCTGGAAGATGCAGAAGAGCAGCCCGTGGCGGTTCCGGATGCTCTTGGAGCCCGCTTTGCGACGCAACCACTCCCCCGGGCGGTCGGGGTCTGGCACGCCGCTCTTCTGCATCCTCACCCAGTCTTGGACGTCGTCCGCCACCACGTTGCACACTGTCGCAGGCACGACCAGTCCTGAGCGGGTCGTGTGCACAAGCCTCGACAGATGAAGCCGAAGATCCCGCGCGTAGTCCTCTCGTGTGCGCTCGTTGACCCCCGTGAGCCGGTCCACATACCGATGGCCGAAGTCCATCAGCGGCTGGTCTCCCGGGATGCGCTCCTCCTCAACAAACCCATGGCCTCGGACCCAGCCGTGCGGCCAGTGTTGCTTGTGCGCGTTCACCAGATCGCGGAAGTCCTCGGCCGCTTCCAGCTCTCCGAAGTTCTCAGTCTGGATGCCGCCGGCGCGGCCCCCACCGTCGCGCCAGCGCACCTGGTACGTGATCGATCCGTCCTTCTTAGGACGTTCCACGATGCTCGCCATAACGAGACGATAGGCCGCCTTGCATGCCGACGGGTACCCATGGGGTTCCCGTTTTCTGGACGTTCGGCGCGGCGCACCCTTCGCGATTCACGTCCCTGCATCGATCACAGAGTGCGAATCGCGGACCTCCGGGTGCGCCGCGGCTCTGACCTAGTGGTTTACCGGGCCAAGCTCCGCCCGGGGCGCCAACTTCTTCTCGCTCTTCGCGATGGCCCCGCAGAACTCACCCTCGAACATGTTCTCGAACGGCGGGCTCTCGTTGAGCCAGTCACCGTTGATGTTGAAGGTGAGCATGTGCTTGCCGTCGCGGGTGCCCGCGGACCCGCTGAGGGAGCCCCAGACGACGCCGTCGTGCCCGTACACCTGCACGCCGCAGGACAGCTTGCGGGAGATGATGCCGAGCCCGTAGGTGTAGTGCTCGCCGGTCTCGACGGTCGTGAGCATCGCGTCGAGCTGCTTCTTGGGCAGCAGCTTGCCCTGCAGCAGCGCGCTGTAGAAGCGGTTGAGGTCGCCGCTGGTGCTCACGACCTCGCCCGTGGCGCCGGACCACGACGGCCGGTACTCGGTGGCGTCGTGGATCTCCGGGCCCGGGTTGGGCACGTAGAGCTTGGAGTAGCCGACGGGGTGCGGCGCGGGCAGCTTCGGGTCGGTGCCCGGGAAGGTGGTCTCCTTCAGGCCCAGCGGCTTGACGATGCGCCGCTCGACCTCCCGGGCGTAGGGCTTCCCGGTCACCTTCTCGATGATCATGCCGCCGAGCACGAAGTTGGTGTTGGAGTACCGCCAGCCCTTGCCGGGCTCGAAGTCCGGGCCGTACTTGATGCCCATGGCGACGATCTGCTCGGGCGTCTTGATGTCGTAGCGGTGCTCGAAGAAGCCGGGGCCGTTCATCTCCTTGTCCCACTCCGGGGTGTACACCATGTCGTGCACGCCGCTGGTGTGGTTGAGGAGCTGACGGATCGTGATCTTGCCGGCGTCGTAGCCGTTGCCCTTGACGACGCCGGGCAGGCGGCTCTCCAGCGAGTCGTCGAGGCTGAGCTTGCCCTCGGCCTCCAGCTGCAGCAGGACCGTGGCGACGAAGGACTTGGTGATGCTGCCCGCGCGGAAGTGGTCGGCGGCGGTGCGCTTGCGCTTCGTCGCGGTGTCCGCGTAGCCCGCGGAGCCGGACCAGGTGCCCTTGGGCGTACGGGCCTCGGCGGCCACGCCCGGCATGTCGGCGGCGACCAGGCCGTTCAGGGCCTCCTGCGTGGCGGCGTGCGCCTTGTCCGCGCCCGGCGCCGTCGCGGCGACGGCCGGGACGACCGCCGTGCCGGCGACCGCGGTCGCCGTGAGGGCGACGAGCGTGGCCCTCAGGACCTTGGATACGTGCTGCGACATGCGCTTCCCCCCTGGGAAATGGCGTGGCCGGACGAGCGGCCACATGATCATTTGGGGGTAAGCATAGGCTGCCCTCAGTTTGCGCAGCGGCCGCCCTGGTCCTGGTCCCGCTCCCGGTCCGCCGAGTAGAGGTAGCTGTCGGGGAACTGCTCCGCGGCCAGCGTGCGGCCCACGACGATGACCGCGGTACGGACCACGCCCGCCTCCTTGATCTTCCCGGCGATGTCGGCGAGCGTGCCGCGCAGGACCAGCTCGTCGGGGCGGCTGGCCATGGCGACGACGGCGGCGGGGCAGTCGGGGCCGTAGTGCGGGATGAGCTCGGAGACGATCCGCTCGGGGTAGCGCGCGGCCAGGTGCAGGACGAGCAGGGCGCCGCTGCGGCCGAGGGTCGCGAGGTCCTCGCCGGGGGGCATGGGCGTGGCCTGCTGCGAGATGCGCGTGAGGATCACGGTCTGGCCCACCGTCGGCACGGTCAGCTCGCGGCCCAGCGCGGCGGCTGCCGCGGCGAAGGCGGGGACGCCCGGCACGATCTCGTACGGGATGCCCGCAGCGTCGAGGCGGCGCATCTGCTCGGCGACGGCGCTGAACACCGAGGGGTCGCCCGAGTGCAGGCGCGCCACGTCGTGGCCCGCCTCGTGGGCGCGGACGAACTCCTCGGTGATCTGGTCCAGGTTCAGCCCGGCCGTGTCCACGAGGCGGGCGTCCGGCGGGCACTCGGCGAGGAGTTCGCGCGGGACGAGGCTGCCCGCGTACAGGCAGACGGCGCAGCGCGCGAGCGTGCGGGCGCCGCGCACCGTGATGAGGTCGGCGGCGCCGGGGCCGGCGCCGATGAAGTACACGGTCATGACGGGAAGTTCCCCTCGGGAGCGGTGAGCGGGTCGGGGTCGGTGGGCTTGACCGCTGACCACTGCGTCACCGGCATCGCCTGGCGCCAGCCGGTGAAGCCCCCCACGGGGACGGCGTGCGCCACCGCCAGGCGGGTCAGCTCGCCCCCGTGGCGCCGGTACCACTCGGTGAGCAGCGCCTCGGATTCGAGGGTGACCGTGTTGGCCACCAGGCGGCCGCCCGGGGGCAGCGCCTCCCAGCAGGCGGCCAGCAGGCCCGGCGCCGTCAGGCCACCGCCGATGAAGACCGCGTCCGGGGTGGGCAGTTCCGCGAGGGCGGCGGGCGCGGCGCCGGTGACCACGCGGAGGGCCGGGACGCCGAGCGCTTCGGCGTTGCGGGTGATGCGGGACGCCCTCTCGGGGTCGCGCTCCACGCTGATCGCCCTGCACGTGCGGTGCGCCCGCATCCATTCGATCGCGATCGAGCCGGAGCCGCCGCCCACGTCCCACAGGAGCTCTCGGGGGGCCGGGGCCAGGGCGGCGAGCGTGGCCGCCCGCACGTGGCGCTTCGTCAGCTGGCCGTCGTGCTCGAAGGCGTCGTCGGGCAGGCCGGGCGTGAGCGGGAGGCGGAGGGCGCCGGGAGTGCGGTGGCAGGCGATGGCGATGACGTTCAGGGCGTCGCCCGGCGGGTGCGGCCAGTCGTCGGCGGTGCCCTCGACACGGCGCTCGGCCGGGGCGCCGAGCTGCTCCAGGACCGTCATCCGGCTCGGGCCGAAGCCGCGCGAGCGCAGGTGCGCGGCGACCTCGGCCGGGGTGTCCGCGCCCGCGCCGAGGACGAGCAGGTGGCGGCCGTCGTGCAGGGCCGCGGTGAGCGCGGCGAGCGGGCGGCCGACGAGGCTGACGACCTCCGCCTCCTCCAGCGGCAACCCGAGCCGGGCGCACGCGTACGAGACGGAGGACGGGTGCGGGAGCACGCGGAGGGCGGCCGGGCCGGCGACGTCGGCGAGGGTGCGGCCGATGCCGAAGAACATGGGGTCGCCGCTGGCGAGCACGCACACGCGGCGCCCTGCGTGCGCGGCCAGCAGGCCCGGGACGGCGGGGCGCAGCGGGGAGGGCCAGGCGACGCGCTCGGCGGAGCACTCGGCGCCGGGCAGCAGGTCCAGCTGGCGCGGGCCGCCGATGACCACCTCGGCGCCGCGCAGGGCCTCCTGCGAGACCGGGGCGAGACCGGGCCAGCCGTCGGCGCCGATGCCTACGACGGTGACGGCGGCGGGGGCGGGGCTCACGGGGCTGACACCTCGGCATTCGCGACGAGCGGGGGCACGGGAACTCTACTGACCACCCCCGAAGCCCGCCCAGCCGGGCCCCGGGCGGGGCCCACCGACACCCACCGGCTCGGCACCGCCGGGCCGCGCCACGGGGGCTGACCACCGCGGCGGCGGAGAAAACGGGCGCGGCCCGGCCGCCTGGAACCGGCGCACCGAAGCCCCGCCGCCACGGCGAACAACCCCCGCGGCGCGGTCCGGCGGTACCCGCCAACCTGCACGCCGGCTCGGCACCGCCGGTCCACTGCGTGGGGGCTGATCGCCGTCGCGGCGGGAGAAACGGGAACGGCCCACCATCCGGGAGACCGGCGCACCAGAACCCCCGCCGCCACCGCGGACAACCCTGCGGCGCCCGCCAACCTGCACGCCGGCTCGGCACCGCCGGAGCAGCGCGTGGGGGCTGGTCGCCGTTGCGGCGGAGAAACGGGCACGGCCTGCTGCCTGGAAACCGGCGGGCCACCACGGCGGCGGTGGCCGGCGCCCACCGGCCTGCGCGGCGGCTCCGGTGGGAGAAACGGGTGCGCCCCCGGAAGCCGGTGTGTCAGAAGCCTCGGCAGTGGTCGGCGAGCCGTCAGGGGGTGAGCGTGCGGACCCCGGTGGAGGCGGCCCCGCCTCCCAGGGAGACCGTGTCCTTCCCCTCGTGGCGGGTGCGGATCAGGGACGCCCGGCCCTGACTGATCGTCAAGTTCCGTTCGAGCGCGGCTGTCAGGGACAGGGCCGCCGCCCCCGTCGCCTCGTCCTCCGTGATGCCGTCGCCCCGGCGCGGGAAGCCGCGGGCGCGGACGCGGCCCGCCGGTTCGTCCTGCCAGGCCCAGGCGTAGAGCCAGCCCTCGCCGGGCGGCGGTGACGGGAGGGCGTCGACGTCGGCCGGCATCGCGTACTGCTGGAGGCGGCGGCCCGTGGCCCAGGACGCGCGGGCGCGGATCCACGTGACGCCGTCCGCCGTCCAGGACGGCACGTCACCGGCCGGCGGCCGCAGCACGTCCGCCGCGTACCCCTGCTGCCGCAGCAGCCACGCCACGCCCACCAGCGGGTGCCCTGCGAAGGGCAGACGCCCGCTCGGGGTGCGGATGTCGACGACGCCGCGCCCGGCGTCGTCGACGAACACCGTTTCGCTGAAGCCCAGCTCCGCGGCCAGCCGCTGCCGCTCCGCCGCGTCCGGCACGGCCGGCCCGTCGAGGACGACGCCGAGAGGGTTGCCCCCGGCCCCCGCCGCACCGGCCACCCCGTCCGGGCCGCCGGTGAACACCCGCAGGACGTGGACGTCCACGTCCGGCTACCAGCCGGCCGGGCTGTAGTCCTTGAGGAAGCAGCCGTAGAGGTCCTCGCCCTGCTCGCCCCGGACGATCGGGTCGTAGACGCGCGCGGCGCCGTCGACCAGGTCGAGGGGGGCGTGGAAGCCGGCCTCGGCGAGCCGGACCTTGTCCGGGTGGGGCCGCTCGTCCGTGATCCAGCCCGTGTCGACGCTGGTCATGAGGATGTTGTCGGTCTGGAACATCTCGTCGGCGCTGGTGCGCGTGAGCATGTTCAGCGCGGCCTTGGCCATGTTGGTGTGCGGGTGCCCAGCGCCCTTGTAGCCGCGGCTGAAGACGCCTTCCATGGCGGAGACGTTCACGACGTACTTGCGGCGCGCCGGCGACGCGGCCATCGTCGGCCGCAGCCGGTTGACCAGGACGAACGGCGCGGTGACGTTGCACAGCTGCACTTCGAGCAGCTCGACGGGGTCGACCTCGCCGACGGCCTGGATCCAGGTGTTGGTGGCGTCCAGGTCGGGGACGAGCCCGCCGGCGTCGATGGCGGTGCCGGCCTCGACGCGGGCGAGGGACGCGGAGCCGCTGGTGAGCGCGAGCTCGGTCAGGGCCTGCGGGGTGAGCTCGTCGTGCTTGCTGCCGGCGGGGGCGGGCAGCGCCGGCTGGGCGCCGCTGCCGAAGGCGCCGAAGACCTCCGAGGCGGGCAGCTCGCCGGCGGGCAGCGGGGCGGCCTCGGCGCTGATGAGCTCGCGGTAGGCGGCCGGGGTGCGGCGGACGGTCTGGGCCGCGTTGTTGATCAGGATGTCCAGCGGACCCTCGGCGCCGACGGAGTCGGCGAGGGCGACGACCTGCGCCGGGTCGCGCAGGTCGATGCCGACGACCTTGAGCCGGTGCAGCCAGTCCGCGCTGTCCTCCATCGCCTTGAAGCGGCGGATGGCGTCGTTGGGGAAGCGCGTGGTGATCGTGGTGTGCGCGCCGTCACGGAGCAGCCGCAGCGCGATGTACATGCCGATCTTGGCGCGGCCGCCGGTGAGCAGGGCCCGCCGGCCGGTCAGGTCGGTGCGGGCGTCGCGGCGGGCGCGGTTCTCCGCCGCGCAGGGCTGGCAGAGCTGGTGGTAGAACGCGTCGACCTCGGTGTAGCGGCCCTTGCAGATGTAGCAGGACCGGGGGCGCTCGAGGATGCCGACGATCTGGGTGGTGGCGGTGGCGGCGAGCGGGATGCCGCGGGTCTCGTCGTCGATCCGGTCGGCGGCACCGGTGGCCGTGGCCTCGGTGACCGACTTGTCGTGGGCGGTCTTGGCGGCCCGGCGCTCCTGGCGGCGGCGCTGCTTGACCGTGCGGTAGATGCCGGCCGTGGCGCGGCGGACGGCGATGGCGTCGGGGTGGTCGACGGGCAGTTCGTCGAGCTCCTCGAGCACGCTCAGGCAGACCGCCATGCGCTCGGGGTCGATGCCGGGCCCGTACTCGCCCTCTGCGTCCGTGCCTGCGCCTGCGCGGCTGCCTTCAGTGACCTCGGTGACCGTCATCGCCGCTGTTGTGTCCCAGTTCGTCTGTTCGAATGAAGCTTCCAGGGAACTGTACGTAGACAGCGGTGGTGGCACCAAACCCGCAGGCGCGAGCGTTGCGGCACAGGGTACGCACCCGCCCCTGGCGCCGCATGCATCACATACCACTTATTGGGTCTTCCGGGTTATTTATGCCTTTCAGTGACCACATCGGACCAATCCCCACAGTTACACCGGACACAATTGCCGCTCACCACCCATGAGAAAGGTTTAGCCATGTCGCGTATCGCCAAGGCCGCCGTCCTGACCGCTGCCGCCGGGGTCGCCGTCGGCAGTGCCACCGGGGTCGCCTTCGCCGGTTCCGGAGCGAACGGTGCGGCCGTGGGCTCGCCCGGCGTCATCTCCGGGAACGTCATTCAGGTCCCGATCCAGATCCCGATCAACCTGTGCGGCAACACGATCGACATCGTCGGTCTCCTGAACCCGACCTTCGGCAACACCTGCGTCAACGCCGATTAGTGACCCCCGCGCCCTGGTGGGACCACCGGACCCACCAGCGCGGTAGGCGCGGGGAAGGTCACAGTCAGCCGCCGGAATCCTGACCTGCGCTTTCGTGGCGTCCATCACGTTCCTCGTGGTGGGCGCCACGGCCGTGTCCGGCTCCGGCGTCCTCGCGCCCCTCCCCGCCGTCGTCCGCGGCGGAGCGGCCCGGCCGCTGGGCGCCGGGGAGGTCGGGTATCTCCACGACGGGCGGGAGGTCGGGGGTCAAGTGCGTATGCCCTGAGGTCATCGCTGGTGCCTGCCTTGTCGGAGGTCCTGGGGAACGAGGGGGAAAGAAGGGGAAGAGGGGGAAAGAGGGGGGAGAGAAGAGAGTCCCGGGGAGAGGGGGAGACCCGGTCAGCCGGGGGCCGGGGTGCGCTGCGGCGTCCCGGCGGGGCCGAGCTCGTCGCGCAGCCGCGCGCAGGTCCGGCTGAGGATGCGGGATATCTGCATCTGTGAGACGCCGAGGCGCGCGCCGATCTGCTTCTGGGTGAGGTTGCCGAAGAAGCGCCAGTACAGGACGTACTTCTCCCGCTCGGGGAGCGCCCTCAGCAGCGGCTTGAGGGACTGGCGGTCGACGACGAGGTCCAGCGCCCGGTCCACGCCGCCGAGGGTGTCGGCGAGCGGGAGGTCGTCGGCACCCAGGACCGGGTGGTCCAGCGACAGCGTGTTGTGCACGCCCTCGGCGGCCAGGCCCCGGCGCACCTCGTCCTCGGACAGGCCGCACTCCGCGGCCAGCTCGGCCGGGCTCGGCCGGCTCCGCGCGCCGCGCTGCCCGAGGGCCGCCTGGGCGGAGCGCACGGCCGTGCGCAGCTCCTGGTCGCGGCGCGGGATGTGCAGCGACCACGCGTGGTCGCGGATGTGCCGCTTGAGCTCGCCGACGATCGTGGGCACGGCGAAGGTCTCGAAGGCGTGGCCGAGCCGGGGGTCGTACCGGTCGACGGCGTTGACCAGCCCCAGCGCCGCGACCTGCCGCAGGTCCGCGGGGCTCTCGCCGCTGCTGCGGAAGCGCAGGCTGATGCGCTCCGCCATGGGCAGCCAGGCGGCGATGACGTCCTGCCGCAGCCGTTCGCGCTCCGCGCCGGCCGGCAGTTCCGCCATGCGGGCGAAGGAATCGGCGGTGTCGGGGGCGTCCCGGTTGCGCCGGCGCATCGTCTGGGCCATGGTCACGGTCCTCCTCGCTCCTGAGCAAAAGGAGTGCCTGCCGGCCGGAAGCACCTTCCGGTAGTTGCGGCTGCCCCCGCGGGGCACCTGCAAACAGGTCGGCGGGTCGCCCCGGCCGTGCCGCGGGGCGGTGGCCGGGGGCCGGCCACGTGCTCCAAGGATCGCCCGGCGGGAGCGTTCCCGCGACTCGGAGCGCCGGGGGCGGCACTCAGGGTGACGGTGCGCCGGGTGGCGGCGGGACGGCGGGGGCCGGAGGGGTCGCACGGCGGTCCGTCCGGCCCGCAAAGCTGGCCGGACAGCCCCTACGCGGGAGGCCGGGGTGCTGGAAGCGTTTCCCGTACCCGGTGGCGGGTACCCGGCACGCGTCCCGAGGAGGTCGTACATGCCCGAGCACGCCGACCGCACCGCCGGACCGCGACCGGACGGCCCCGACGACGAGGAGCTGGCGGCGCTCGACGCCCACTGGCGCGCCGCGAACTACCTGGCCGCCGGCCAGATCTACCTGCTGAGCAACCCCCTGCTGACCGTGCCCCTGGAGCCCGAGCACATCAAGCCCCGCCTGCTCGGCCACTGGGGCACCTCCCCCGGCCTCAACCTCGTCCACACCCACCTCAACCGCGTCGTCAGGGCGCGGGGGCTGGACGCCGTCTGCGTCTGGGGGCCGGGGCACGGCGGGCCGGCCGTCCTCGCGAACTCCTGGCTGGACGGCAGCTACAGCGAGGTCTACCCGGACGTGGGGCGCGACGCCGACGGCATGGAGCGGCTGTTCCGCCAGTTCTCCTTCCCCGGCGGGGTGCCCAGCCACGTCGCCCCCGAGACGCCCGGCTCCCTGCACGAGGGCGGCGAGCTGGGCTACTCCCTCGCCCACGCCTACGGCGCCGCCCTCGACAACCCCGGCCTGCTCGTGGCGTGCGTCATCGGCGACGGCGAGGCGGAGACGGGGCCGCTGGCCACGTCCTGGCACGCGAACAAGTTCCTCGACCCGGTGCACGACGGCGCGGTCCTGCCCGTCCTCCACCTCAACGGCTACAAGATCGACAACCCGGCGGTGCTGTCCCGGCTGCCCGAGGGCGAGCTGGACCGGCTGCTGCGCGGCTACGGCCACGAGCCGATCCACGTCACCGGCGACGAACCGCTCGAGGTGCACCGCGCGCTCGCCCACGCGATGGACCGGGCCCTGGACCACATCGCCCTCGCCCAGCGCGCCGCCCGCGAGGAGGGCGTGACCGACCGGCCGCACTGGCCGGTGATCGTGCTGCGCACGCCCAAGGGCTGGACCGGCCCGGACGTGGTGGACGGCCTGCCCGTCGAGGGCACCTGGCGCTCGCACCAGGTGCCGCTGGCCGGGGTGCGCGACAACCCCGACCACCTGCGCCAGCTGGAGCGCTGGCTGCGCTCGTACCGGCCGGAGGAGCTCTTCGACGAGGACGGGCGGCCGCGCCCGGAAGTCCTCGCCCACGTACCGCGGGGCGAGCGGCGGCTCGGCGCCAACCCGCACGCCAACGGCGGCCTGCTCACCCGCTCCCTGCCGCTGCCCCCGCTGGAGCACTACGCGGTGCCCGTCGACAAGCCCGGCGCGGCGCTGCACGAGCCGACGCGGGTGCTCGGCGGCCTGCTGGCCCAGATCATGGCCGACACGGCCGGCAGCCGGAACTTCCGCGTCGTCGGGCCGGACGAGACCACCTCCAACCGGCTCGACGCCCTCTACGCGGCCACCGGCAAGGCGTGGCAGGCCGCAATACTGCCCGTCGACGAGCACCTCGCCCACGACGGCCGCGTGATGGAAGTGCTCTCCGAACACCTCTGCCAGGGCTGGCTGGAGGGCTACACCCTCACCGGCCGGCACGGCCTGTTCTCCTGCTACGAGGCGTTCATCCACATCGTGGACTCGATGGTCAACCAGCACATCAAGTGGCTCAGGACCGCGCGGACGCTCCCCTGGCGCCGCCCTGTCCCCTCCCTCAACTACCTTCTGACGTCGCACGTGTGGCGCCAGGACCACAACGGCTTCTCCCACCAGGACCCCGGCTTCGTCGACCACGTCCTCAACAAGAGCCCCGAGGTGGTGCGGGTCTACCTCCCGCCGGACGCCAACACCCTGCTGTCGGTGGCCGATCACGTGCTGCGCAGCCGCGACTACGTCAACGTCGTGGTGGCGGGCAAGCAGCCCTGCTTCGACTGGCTCGGCCTCGACGAGGCCCGCGCGCACTGCGCCCGCGGCGCGGGCATCTGGGAGTGGGCGGGCACGGAGAACGGCGACCGGCCGCCGGACGTCGTCCTGGCCTGCGCCGGCGACGTCCCCACCCAGGAGGTGCTGGCGGCGGCCGACCTGCTCCGCCACGAGCTTCCCCAGCTCGCCGTACGGGTCGTCAACGTGGTCGACATGACGCGGCTGCTGCCGCGCGAGGAGCATCCGCACGGGATGACCGACGCGGAGTACGACGCGCTGTTCACCACGGACCGGCCCGTCGTCTTCGCCTACCACGGCTACCCGTGGCTGATCCACCGCCTCGCCTACCGCCGCACCGGCCACGCCAACCTGCACGTGCGCGGCTACAAGGAGGCGGGCACCACGACCACCCCGTTCGACATGGTCGTCCGCAACGACCTCGACCGCTACCGCCTCGTCATGGACGTCGTCGACCGCGTCCCCGGCCTCGGCGTCCGCGCGGCGTCCGTGCGCCAGGCCATGGCGGACGCCCGCACCCGCCACCACGCGTGGATCCGGGAGCACGGGGTGGACATGCCGGAGGTGGCGGACTGGAGCTGGCCGGGATGACGCGACGGCCCGCGACGTGCACCCGCGTGACGGGCGTCACCCCGGCGAAACCTTGACGCCCCGGGCGTGTAATCGATTACCTGACCGGCACAACGGCGGCACGAAATCGATTACACGTCCGGGACCGGGAGGCGCAGCGCCATGGCGAACATCAAGGACGTCGCCGAGCGGGCCGGCGTCTCCGTCGCCACCGTCTCCCGCGTCCTCAACGGCCGCTCCCCCGTGGCCGAGACCCGCGAGCGCGTGCTGGCCGCCGTGGCCGAGCTGGGCTACCGGCCCAACGTCGTCGCCCGCGCCCTGCGCACCGCCCGGACCCGTACGCTCGGGCTGGTCATCAGCGACCTGCGCAACCCCTTCTTCACCGAACTGGCCGACGCCGTCGAGCAGGAGGCCCGGCGGCTGGGGTACAGCCTGATCATCGGGAACGCCGGCGAGAGCCCGGAGCAGCAGGACGACCACATCCGCACCCTCCTCGACCGGCGCATCGACGGCCTGCTGGTCAGCTCGGCCGGCACCGGCTCGGCCATGCTCGGCGAGGCCGTCGCCGCCGGCACCCCGCTCGTGCTCCTCGACCGCGAGGTGCCGGGCGTCGCCGCCCCGTGCGTACGGGCGGAGGGGCGGGCCGCGCTGACGGAGCTGGCCGCGCACCTGGCGGCGCTGGGACGGCGCCGGCCGGCCGTCATCGTCGCGCCCGCCGGCACGCCCGTCGGGGACGAGCGCCTGGAGTCGTTCCGCACGGCCCTCGCCGCGCACGGCGTCCCCCTGCCGCCCGAGCGCATCGGCTCGTCGCCCGACCTGCGCCCGGAGGGCGGCAGGCAGGTGATGCGCCGGCTGCTGGACCTCGCGGAGCCGCCGGACGCCGTGCTGGCCACTGACAACCTGATGGCGCTCGGCGCCCTGGACGAGGTGCGGGCGCGGGGGCTGCGCGTCCCCTCCGACGTGGCGCTCGTCGCCTTCGACGACGTGGCGTGGTTCGCCCACCTCGACCCGCCGCTGACCGCCGTCGCCCAGCCGACGCGCGAGCTGGGCCGGGCCGCCGTGCACACGCTGCTGGAGCGGATCGAGGGGCGCGAGGCGCCGTCGGTGCTGCTCCCCGCGCACCTGGTGCGGCGCCGCTCGTGCGGCGAACCACCGACCGGCTGACACCAGGCCGACCGACATCAGGACAGGAGAGGGGCAGCGCATGACCGGCGTCGACGACGACGTACCGGGCGGCCGCGAACTGCTGCGGGTCGAAGGCGTCACCAAGTCGTTCCCGGGCGTCCGCGCCCTGGACGGGGTCGACTTGAGCCTCCGCGCGGGAGAGGTGCACGTCCTCCTCGGCGAGAACGGCGCCGGCAAGAGCACGCTGATCAAGATGCTCTCCGGCGTCCACCGGCCCGACGGCGGCCGCATCCTGGTGGACGGGCGCGAGGTCGCGGTCCGCTCCGCGCAGGACGCGGAACGGCTCGGCATCGCCACCATCCACCAGGAGTTCAACCTCGTCCCCGGCCTGACCGTCGCCGAGAACATCTTCCTGGGCCGCCAGCCGCGCACCGCACTCGGGCTGATCGACAAGCGCACCATGCGGGCCCGGGCGGCCGAGCTGCTGCGCCGCGTCCGGCTGGACGTCTCCCCCGCCGCGCCGGTGGCCGGGCTCGGCATCGCCCGGCTCCAGATGGCCGAGATCGCCAAGGCCCTGAGCCTGGACGCCCGCGTCCTGATCATGGACGAGCCGACGGCGGTGCTCACCTCCGAGGAGGTGGGCACGCTCTTCGCCATCGTGCGCGAGCTGCGCGACAGCGGCGTGGGCGTCGTCTTCATCACCCACCACCTGGACGAGATCGCCGCGCTCGGGGACCGGGTGACGGTGCTGCGCGACGGCCGTTCGGTGGCCGAAGTGCCCGCCACGACGGACGAGAACGAGCTGATCCGGCTGATGGTCGGCCGCGACATCGCCGAGCAGTACCCGCGCGAGCGGCCCGCGGAGCCCGGGGCGCCGCTCCTGCGCGTGCGCGGGCTGACCCGCGCGCCCGCCTTCCGCGACGTCGGCTTCGACGTCCGGGCCGGGGAGGTCGTGGGCCTCGCGGGACTGGTCGGCGCGGGCCGTACGGAGGTGGCGCGGGCGCTGTTCGGCGTCGACCGCTACGACGCCGGGACCGTCGAGGTCGGCGGCCGGGCGCTCGCGCGCGGCGACGTGCGGGCGGCGATGCGGGCCGGGGTCGGGCTCGTCCCCGAGGACCGCAAGGGCCAGGGCCTGCTGCTGGACGCCTCGCTGGGCGACAACCTCACCCTGGCCCGGCTGGCGCAGGACACCCGGGGCGGGTTCGTCGACCGGGGCGGCCAGCGCCGGCGGGCGGCCGAGGTCGCCGAGCGGCTGAAGGTGCGCATGAGCGGACTGGAGCAGACCGCGCGCACCCTCTCCGGCGGCAACCAGCAGAAGGTCGTCATCGGCAAGTGGCTGCTGGCGGGCGCCCGGCTGCTGATCCTCGACGAGCCGACGCGCGGCGTCGACGTCGGCGCGAAGGTCGAGATCTACCGGCTCGTCAACGAGCTGACGGCGGCGGGCTGCGCGGTGCTGATGATCTCCAGCGACCTGCCCGAGGTGCTCGGGATGAGCGACCGGGTGCTGGTGATGGCCCAGGGCCGGATCGCCGGCGAGCTGGCGGGCGAACGGGCCACGCAGGACGCGGTGATGGAACTGGCCGTCCGGCCGGTGAACGAGGGCAACACGTACGAGGCGAGCGCGATGGAGGGCTCCGATGTCGGCTGAGGTGCTGCGGGCGCCCGGGAGCAGTACGGGGCAGTGGTTCACGAGAGCGGTGCTCCGCAACGGCCCGCTGGGCGGTCTGATCGCCCTGGTCGTGGTGATGGCGGTGCTGTCCCGGGACTTCCTGAACGGGCAGAACCTCCTCAACGTGGGCGTGCAGGCGTCCGTGACGGCGATCCTCGCGTTCGGCGTGACGTTCGTGATCGTGTCGGCGGGCATCGACCTGTCCGTCGGTTCGGTGGCCGCGCTCTCCGCGACCGTCCTCGCCTGGGCGGCGACGAAGGAGGGCCTGCCGGTCTGGGTCGCCGTGCTGCTCGGCCTCGCGGTGGGAGCGGGCGCGGGTCTGCTCTCCGGCGCCCTCGTCGCGTACGGGAGGCTGCCCGCCTTCATCGCCACCCTGGCGATGCTCTCGGTCGGCCGCGGCCTGGCCCTCGTGATCTCCGGTGGCTCCCCCATCGCCTTCCCCTCGTCCGTCGGCAGGCTCGGCGACACCCTCGGCGGCCGGCTGCCCGTGCCGGTCCTCGTGACGGTCGCGATGGGGGCACTCGCGGCGCTGGTCCTGGCCCGTACGTACACCGGGCGCGCGATGTTCGCGATCGGTGGCAACGAGGAGGCGGCCCGGCTGTCGGGCATCGACGTCAAGCGCCGCAAACTCGTCATCTACGCGCTCTCCGGGCTGTTCGCCGCCGTGGCCGGCATCGTCCTGGCCGCCCGGCTGACCTCCGCGCAGCCGCAGGCGGCCGTCGGCTACGAGCTGGACGCCATCGCCGCCGTCGTGATCGGCGGGGCGAGCCTGTCCGGCGGCTCCGGCAAGGTCTCCGGCACCCTCATCGGCGCGCTGATCCTCGCGGTGCTGCGCAACGGCCTCAACCTGCTGAGCGTGTCGGCGTTCTGGCAGCAGGTCGCCACCGGCCTCGTCATCGCCCTGGCCGTGCTGCTCGACACGCTGCGCCGCAGGAGCGCCCGGTGAGGGGGCGGAGGAGCGCGGTGACGGCGGCCGCGGCGCTCACGGCGGCCCTGGCCCTGTCCGGCTGCGACCGCGGCGGCGGCACCGACCTCGGGCTCGCCCTGTCCACGATGAACAACCCGTTCTTCGTCGGCATCAAGGAGGGCGCCCAGGCGGAGGCGAAGGCCCGCGGACTGAAGATCAACATCACGGACGCGCAGAACGACCCCACCCAGCAGATCAATCAGATGGAGACGTTCACCAGCCAGAACGTCAAGGCGGCCGTCATCAACCCCGTGGACTCCGACGCGGCCGTCCCGGCGGTGGGTGTGGCCAATCGCGCGAAGGTGCCGGTGATCTCCATCGACCGCGGGGTGAACGGCGGCCGGGTCGGCTCGACGATCGCCTCCGACAACGTCGCGGGCGGGCGGCTGGCGGCGCGGACGCTCGCCGAATCCCTGGGCGGCAAGGGGAAGGTGGCCTTCCTGGAGGGGCAGCCGGGGACGTCGGCGGCGCGCGAGCGCGGCAAGGGGTTCGAGGAGGGCATCAGGGCCTACCCGGGCATCGAGGTCGTGGCCCGCCAGCCCGCCGACTTCGACCGCACCAAGGGCATGGACGTCATGGCGAACATGCTCCAGGCGCACCGGGACCTCGCCGGGGTCTTCGCCGCGAACGACGAGATGGCGCTGGGCGCCGCCAAGGCGCTGGGCTCCGCGGCGGGCAAGGGCGTCAAGGTCGTCGCGTTCGACGGCACCCCGGACGGGATCGCCGCCGTGCGCGCGGGCAGGCTGACCGCGACCGTCGCCCAGCAGCCGAAGCTGCTGGGCCGGCAGGCCGTGGACCGGGCGGTGAGGGCCTCGAAGGGTGAGAAGCTGCCGGCACGGGTCAAGGTGCCGGTGGTGCTGGTCGACAGGAAGAACGCGGCGGAATTCGATGGGTGACACTTCGATGGGTGACACACAGAGCGAACGGATCGAGCAGATGTACGACGTACTGGTCGTGGGGTCGGCCAACGCGGACCTGACGGTGCGGGTGGACCGCCGGCCCGGGGCGGGCGAGACGGTCCTGGGCACGGATCTGGTCGAATCGGCGGGTGGCAAGGGCGCCAACCAGGCCGCCGCCGCGGCCCGCCTCGGCGCCCGGACGGCCCTTCTGGCCAAGGTCGGTGACGACGCGTTCGGCGAGCTGCTGATGGAAGGTCAGCGCGAGGCCGGCACGGAGCTGCGGCACGTTCTCGTCGAGGAGGGCGCCCGGACGGGCACGGCGATGATCGTCGTCGGGCCGGACGGCGACAACAGCATCGTGGTCTCGCCGGGCGCGAACGCCCGCCTCCTCCCCGAGGACGTCGAGGCCGCCCGGGAGGTGATCGCCGCGTCGGCGGTCGTCTCGATCCAGCTGGAGATCCCCCCGGCGACCGTACGGGCGGCCGCCGAGACCGCGCGCGAGGCCGGCACGCGGGTCGTGGTCAACCCCTCGCCGGCCCCGGACCGCCTGGACCCCGAACTCCTCACGGCGGCCGACCCGCTGGTCGTCAACGAGCACGAGGCCCGGCACCTGACGCAGCTCGTGGACGGCACGCCGCAGGCGTGGGCCCGCTCCCTGCGCGACCAGGGCGCCCGCTCGGTCGTCGTCACCCTCGGCGCCGAGGGGGCCCTGGTCCTGGAGGCGGGGGCCGGGGAAGCGGTGGCGGTGCCCGGCGTCGAGGCCGAGGCCGTGGACACCACGGGCGCGGGCGACGCCTTCACCGGCGCGCTCGCGGCCCGGCTGGCGGCCGGCGCACCGCTGCCCGAGGCGGCCCGCTTCGCGGTGCGCGTCGGCGCCGCGGCCGTGACCCGGCCGGGCGCCCAGCCCTCGTACCCGACACTGGACGAACTGCCGCCGGAGCCGGGACAGTTCACCTGATTCCGGATGCGTGACCTTCACCCGCCGGCATGAACGCCCTTCCCCGGCGGGTGAAGTCTTCGTGACGGGAATTGTGCGGGCGCCATACGCGGGGTGGGGTGAACGCACCAGGAGCGGGTACGTGGGTGCCCGACCCGTCCGTACGAGCCGGAGGTGCCCGATGCGCCCGATGCGCCGCCAAGCCGCCGCCGTGGCCGCCGTTGCCGCCGTGGCGGCCACTGCCGTCGCCGTCGCCCTGCCGTCCCCCCAACCCGCCGCGGCCGCCGGGGAGAAGGCCCTCGCGTGGACCGCCGTCCACCGCACCGGCAGCCCGCCCGAGCACCCCGAGGAGGGCGACACCTGGTCGGTCTACGCCGACCTGCAGGGCCCGTCCGGCGAGCCCGCCGGCGACGGCAGCGCCGTCTGCACGGTGGTGCTCCTGCGCTACGAGGGCGTGGTCGCCCAGTGCCGCTACGTGCTGCGGGGCAACGACGGCACCCTGGTCCTGGAGTCCATGGAGAACCGCTTCGGACGCGGACCGTACCGCGCGGACGCTGCCGTCGTCGGCGGCACGGGAGCGTACGCGGGGGCCAAGGGCGAGGTACAGCTCACCATCGACAACCGCCGCACGCTCTACCGCGTACAACTCCGCTGACCCCGGCGACCGGCCTCGGCGAGGACCCGGCAAGGACCCCGCCGGCGCCCGTCCTACGCTCGGACGATGAACACCGCCGAGAGCACCGACACCACCGGCACCGCCGCCCTCCCCCGCCCGTTCGACGCCGCGTTCTTCGCCGACCCCTACCCGGTCTACGCACGCCTGCGGGCGGCGGGGCCCGTGCACCGGATCGCCCTTCCCGACGGCTCGCCCGTCCGGCTCGTCACCCGCGAGGCCGACGTGCGGGCCGCCCTCGCCGACCCGCGGCTGTCGGTGAACAAGGCGCACTCCGGCAGCGGGTTCAAGGGCTTCGCCCTGCCGCCCGCCCTGGACGCCAACCTGCTCAACCTCGACGGGGCCGACCACCTGCGGCTGCGCCGCCTGGTCTCCCAGGGCTTCACGCCGCGGCGCGTGGCGGAGCTGAGCGGGCGGGTTCAGGCCGCGGCCGACAGGCTCGCCGGTGCGCTCGCCGCGCGCATCGCCGCGGACGGAAGCGCCGACCTGGTCGCGGAGTTCGCCGGGCCGCTGCCGCTGACCGTCATCGGCGACCTCTTCCGTGTGCCGGAGGCCGACCGGAAGCCGTTCGCCGCGGACGTCGCCACCATGCTCGCGCCTCGGCATCCGGCCCAGGCCGGGGAGGCGGTGGACCGCATCCACCGCTTCCTGCTGGACCTGGTCGCGGCGCGCAGGGCCGCGCCCGGCGACGACCTGCTGTCCGCTCTGATCGCCGCGCGCGACGAGGGCGACCGGCTCGGCGAGGACGAACTGGTCTCCCTCGCCTTCCTCATCCTCATGGCGGGCAGCGAGAACACCCAGCACCTGATCAGCGGCGGCCTGCTGACCCTGCTCGGGCACCCCGGCCAGCTGGACGAGGTGCGCGCGGACCCGGCCCTGTGGCCGGGCACCGTCGAGGAGCTGCTGCGCCACGGCCACCCCAATCAGATGGCCATCCGGCGCTTCCCGGTCGAACCGGTCACCATCGGGGGCGTCCCGGTACCGCAGGGCGACACCGTGCTGCTCTGCCTCGCCTCGGCCCACCGGGATCCGGCCCGCTACCCGGATCCGGACCGCTTCGACATCCACCGCGAGGACAAGGCCCACCTGGCGCTCGGCCAGGGCATGCACTACTGCCTGGGCGCGGCGCTGGCCCGGATGGAGATCCGGATCGCCCTGGCCACGCTGCTGCGCCGCCTGCCGGGCATCGCGCTCGCCGTGCCCGCCGGCGCGCTGCGGTGGCGGCCTTCCTTCCGCTCGCACGCGCTGACGGAGCTGCCCGTCACGGTCGCGGGGCGGCAGGGTCCGCCGGGACGGCACGGGCGATGAGGAGGGCCACGTCGTCCTGGTCGTTGCCGGAGCGCAGGGACGTCAGGAGGAGGTCGCAGGTCTCCTCCAGGCCTTCGGGGGCGTCGGCGAGGACCGTCAGGAGGGCTTCGAGGCGGGTGTCGATGGACTCGTCGCGCGTCTCCACCAGGCCGTCGGTGTAGAGGACGAGGCGGTCGCCGGGCTTGAGGTCGACGGCCGTGTTCTCGAAGGGGATGCCGCCGACGCCGAGCGGGGCACCGGCGGGGAGGTCGACGAGGGCCGGGGGGAGGCCGGGGCGCAGGACGACGGGCGGGAGGTGCCCGGCGTTGGCCACGCAGCAGGTGCCGCCCTGCGGGTCGTACACGGTGTACAGACACGTGGCGATCATCTGGTCCAGACCACTGGCGGTGCGGTCGAGGTGGCGCAGCACCCGGGCCGGGTCGAGGCCGAGCTGGGCGAGGGTGCGGGCGGCGGTGCGCAGCTGGCCCATGGCGGCCGCGGCGTTGATGCCGCTCCCCATGACGTCACCGACGACCAGGGCGCTCTTGTCCCCGTCCTGCGGGACGACGTCGAACCAGTCGCCGCCGACCCTGCTGGCGGTGCCGGCGGGCTGGTAGCGGTAGGCGATCTCCAGGCCCGTGGGGTCCTGGGGCGCCTGGGGCAGCAGGGAGCGCTGCAGCGTGAGGGCGGTGGCGCGCTCGCGCTGGTACCAGCGGGCGTTGTCGATGGAGACGGCGGCGCGGGCGGCGAGCTCGGCGGCGAGGGCGGCGTCGGCCTCGTCGAAGGGGCGCGGGTCGGTGAGGCGCTTGAGGTCGAGGGCGCCGAGCACCTCGCCGCGGGCGATGAGGGGCACCGCCATGTAGGAGTGCAGGCCGGCGCGGGCGAGCAGCCGGGCCGCCTCGTCGTCGCGGGCGATGCCCGGCAGGTCCTCGGCGCGCACGTGCGGCACCCTGACCGGACGGCCGGTGCGCACGCAGCGCGCGACCAGCCGGTCGGGGTCGTACTTGGCGATCTGCCCGGGCGGATCGGCCGCCCGCACGGCGTCCGCGACGGCCGAGGACTCCGCCCCGCCCGCCGCGGCGACGGCCAGCGCCCGGAAGACGGCGGGCTGCCCGTCCGGGGCGGCGGTGCGGTCGCCGTCGACGACGGTGTCGAGGATGTCGACGGCCGCCACGTCGGCCAGCCCGGGCACCACGACCTCGGCGAGCTCGCGCGCGGTCTGCTCCAGTTCGAGCGTGGTGCCGATCAGCACGGAGGCGTCGGCGATCAGGGCGGTCCGGCGGCGGTCCTCCTTGTTGGCCCGGTGGCGGTCGGTGACGTCCACGGCGGACGTGGCGACGCCCAGGACGCTGCCGCCCGGGTCCTCCAGCCGGTAGTAGGAGACGAGCTGGGCCTCTTCGTCGGTGGCGGACCCGCCGGCCCGGCCGACCCTCAGCTCGTCCAGCAGCGGGGTGCCGGTCGCCAGGACCCGGCGCATGGCGCCCTCGATCGCGCCGGCGTCCGCGTGGGGCAGGGCCTCGCGGACGGTGCGGCCCGCGCACGCCGCGGCGGGCAGGCCCTGGATGCGCTCCAGGGCGGGGTTGACCAGGACGTACCGCAGCTCGGTGTCGAAGACGGCGAGGCCGATCGGGGACTGCTCGACGAGCCGCAGCGACAGGGCGAGGTCCCGCTCCACCCCGCGCAGGACCTCCCGGTCCGTGGCGATGCCGAGGGCGTAGAAGTCGCCGTGCCGGTCCTCCAGGCGCACGTTGCGGAACTCGACCAGCCGGGTGCCGCCGTCCTTGTGCCGGGCGGGGAAGACCACGGCGAACGTCTCCCCCTCGCGCATGACCTCCGCGAACAGCTCCAGCACCGCGCCGACGTCGTCCTCGGCGACCAGCAGCCGGGCCGCGTACTGCCCGAGGGCCTCGGCCGCGCTCCAGCCGAAGAGCTGCTCGGCCTGCGGGCTCCACAGCACGATCCGGCCCTCGCGGTCCAGCACCCCCGCGGCCACGCCCAGGACGTCCAGCAGGCCCCCGGGGACGAGGGAGGGGCGGTCGGCGGGCTGGACGGGCCGGGCCCGGAACGCATCGGTCGCGCCCATCGAGGACCTCCTTCCGCCCGCCGGGGGTGGTGCGGCGGCCCCGTGCCGGCCGGACCGGCTCACCCGTCCCCGCGCCACCGTGTCACCGCAACGACTTCCATGGTCTCTCCGAAACCGGTGGGTGCGCAGCCCGCGGGGCGGGGCGCGCCGGCCGCGGGTTCACAGGTCCGGACCAGTGGCGGTACGCGGGTGGCGCGGGAGGGCCTCCCGGGCCGGGGGCACTAGGGAAGGCGGAGGGTGAACCAGACGGTCTTGCCGTTGCCGGAGGCGTGGTGGCCCCACTGGGCGGCGATCTGCTCGACGAGCCATATCCCGCGCCCGTTCTCGCTGTCGGGCCCGGCCTCGTTGCACCGCGGCAGGCGCCCGCCGGCGTCGGTGACCTGGGCGACGAGGTGTCGCTGGCCCCGGCTGAGCACGAGCCGGATGCCCTCGGGCGCCTCCGGGACGTGCAGGACGGCGTTGGTGACGAGCTCCGAGAGCAGGAGGGCGGTGTCGGAGGCCAGCTCCTCCAGACCCCACTCGGACAGCAGCTGCCGGCAGAACCGGCGCGCGGCCGCGGCCGAGCGCTCCGTCGCCGGGAGGGAGACGGCGTGCGTGGCGTGGGGGGACGCGAGGGCGTGGGGCTGCCGCCGGGAGAGCGGGCTGTGCATGCACAGGGGGATCTGGTGACCCCAGGGACCGGGGAGCTTCCGCGGGGTGGAGGCCCGGAGGGCGACCGGGTCGGTGGCGCTGATGACGGCGTCAGCCGAATGCAAGGGACTCGCGGTGTCGCGACTGGTTGCAAACATGTGGCTCAAGTGCAATCGGGTGAGCGCGAAGGGCGCTGGACGAGAGCTCGTCCGTGGCGCCGTAACGGTCCTGGGAAGCTGTGCGGGCCGCGGGACTTCGCTGTGTGGTTCCCCCCACAGTCGCCTGCTTTTCGCCAGAGGTCTATACCCCGTTGGTCACGAGTTCCCTGCGGAGCGCGATCACCGCAGGTGGGGGCGTGTGAGTACGGCATAAATTAACGCTGTGAGCCGGTGGACCGGCCCGGGGGCGCGGACCGGCCGGCGGGCCCGCGCCGTTCCGCGGCCCCGCCGGCCCCTGCGCCCTCGTGGCGGACGGGCCGCTACTTCCTCGGGCACTCCTTCCAGGCCAGGTGGTAGATGGTGTTGATGTCACCGTCGGTGGAGTCCATGGTCATGAAGCTGGTGGTCTTGGACGGGTCGGAGGAGCCCGCGTTGACCCGCAGCTCGGTGTTGATGTTGAAGTTGCGCTTCTCGCCGCAGGGGGCCCAGACCAGTGCGGCCACGTCGACGCGGTCGGTGGCCTGCCAGTTGTCCGCGTAGGCGCCGCGGAAGACGTGGGAGCTCGGCGTGGTCGTGGAGGACCCCTGGAAGTAGTACGAGGCCTTCTGGGTGCCGGTCGCCCCGGGCTCCAGCTTCGCGTAGCCGCGGTAGTCCGCGCTGGCGATGGCGTAGGTGAAGCCCTGCGGAACGTGCACGATCAGGTTGAGCTGGCAGTTCTTGCGGAAGTCGGTCGGCTTGGACCCCACGCCGACCTGGGCGAGGTAGTCGCTGTAGGTGACCGTGAAGGCCGTGTTGTCGGGCGAGACGGCCACCGCGGCCGTCCCCGCGGGGCAGCCGGAGCCGTTGACCGTGGCGATCTCGATCACGATCTTGTCCGGTGGCGGGTTGACGATGACCGAGGCGTCGTACGTGGATAACGGCGAGGCGAACAGTGCCGCGAGCGCGGCTCCTGCGATAAGGGCGCCGGGCATGGCTCTCCAATCGGTTGTCCTCGAATGAGCGGCTGCATTTCGGGCCGGGACCCGGAGGACGCCGGACCGGAATGGGTGAGAGCGCGGATCACTAGGGCATGGACATGCCATGCCCCGCGTCCGAACGACCCCTGGGGACGGGGAGCGTTCGAATGGTAGGAGGCGCCACCCGAGTCCGCCAGACTCCTCGTCGGACAACCGTTCCCCGGTTTTCCCGTCCGAACGGAGGCCCAGGTGACCGGGGTGGGTGGGAAGTCACAACCCCCGGACACCTGTAGACACTTGCTCAATACAGTGAAATGGGCCGCGCCCGGCGCTTACCCGGAACCGTGAATTCACCCCGTTTTTCCCGGCAGCCGCCTCCCGCTAAACACAGGAGGCGGCGTGATCCACATGGAAATCGGCAGCCCCGCAAGCCGTCCCGGAATTCGATACGGCTCCGGCCCGTAACCCCGGGGGCGGTTACGGCGTTCCTCTACTCACTTGGCGGCCAGTCCCGGAAAGGCCTGGCCGAGATGGACGCACAGGACGGAGATGAGAACCGCGGCCGTGATCACACCCAGGCACCCCAGCACATCGCGCAAGGTGCTCGCCAGCGGACCCAGCGGGTCCGGCGGAGGGCCGGGCGGCGCGGGCGGCGCCGGCGGCGCGGACACCGCCCTGTCCTCAGGTCTGGGCGGGCTGTGCATGCGGCGAACTCTTGTGCAGGGCGGGGTCGGAGGCAGCATGGGCGGAAGCGGAAGCGGCGGTCTGGGCGGAGGCGGGAGCCTGGCCGGCAGGGGCGGTCCGGGGCGCGCCGAATCCGTACTGGGCGGCCTGGAGTTCGTACATCGACCGGTACAGGCCGCCGTCGACGGCCATCAGCTCCTCGTGCGTCCCCTCCCCCACCACCCGGCCGTTGTCGAGGACGTAGATCAGGTCGGCGGTCGCGGTCGCGGCGAGCCGGTGGGTGATCAGCAGGACGGTGGTGCCGCCGTCGGTCAGCGACCGCAGCGACTGGAACGCCTCCGCCTCCGCCTTGGGGTCGAGGGCGGAGGTCGGCTCGTCGACGATCAGCAGGGGCGCGCGGCGGTAGCGCGCGCGGGCGCTGCCCAGGCGCTGCCACTGGCCGCCGGAGATCTGGGTGCCGCGCTCGAAGCCCTTGACCACGAGGCTGTCCCACTGGTGCGGCAGCGAGTCGATGACGCCGGTGGCGCCGGACTCGGCGGCCGCCCGCTCGATCCGGTCCTGGTCCGGCGGCATCCCCGGGCGGCCGATGTGGACGTTGGCGCGGGCGGTCATGGGCCAGCGGGGGAAGTCCTGGGACAACACGGCGACCTGGTCGAAGAGCAGGTCGCGGTCGGCGTCGTGGATCTCGACCCCGTTCCAGTACAGCTGCCCCGAGGTCGGCAGGTACAGCCCGGCGACGAGCTTGGACAGGGTGGTCTTGCCGGAGCCGTTCGCACCGACCAGCGCGACGACCTTGCCCGGCGGGACGGTCAGGCTGACCTCGCTGAGCGCGGGCGCCGCGGCCCCGGGATAGACGAAGGTGACCTTCTCCAGCCGGATCTCCTTCACCCCGGGCGCCATCGGCGTGCCGCCCTCGGGGATGGCGTGCCGCTCCGCCTCCACGCAGGCGCGCTCCAGGTCGCTGAGGTACATGGCCTCCTCGTAGAGCCGGTTGACCTGGGTCACCAGCGCGGTGAGGCTCGCGCCGGCGGCCCGTACGGCGATCACCGCGGTACCGGCGACGGCCAGCGGCATGCCGCCCGAGGCGAGCAGCAGCCACAGCGCTCCGTAGACGACGAGCGCGGCCGTCCCCGAGAGCGCGGACGCGGCGGTGCGCGTGACCGCCTCGGCGCGGGCCAGGCGCTGCTGCTCCTTCTCCACGGTGGCGGCCATGTCGTCGTAGGCGCCGACGAGCATGCGGCCCGCGCCGTGCACCCGGATCTCGGCGGCGGTGTCGAGGCCGGTGAGCGTGGAGGTGATGACGGAGATGGCGCGCCGGTGCTCGATCCAGGCGTGCCGCGAGGCGTACTGCCGCCGGGCGGTGACGACCGCGCCCCAGCCCTTGGGGGCGGCCACGAGCAGCAGCATGGGCACCAGGGACGGGTGCAGCAGGGCGAGCACCCCGGCGGAGGCCGCCAGCCCCACGACGGCGTTGACGACGGTGACCGACGAGCCGATCATCAGCCGGACCGAGTCGGTGCCGAACCGGCCCGCGTCGAGCAGGCGGTGGAAGTCCTTGTCCTCCAGGACCGCGAGCTCCACGCGGACCGCGCCGCGGTAGAAGCGCGCGGTGCACACCCGCTCCACCTTCGGCTCCAGCTGCCCTGCGGCCGCCACGGAGACCGCCGACAGCAGCGCGGTGGCGGCGGCGACCGAGGTGACCGCCAGCAGCGACGGCAGGGCCTCCCGCAGCCGCTCGGCGGTGGGTCCGGCGGTGAAGAGGGCGGTCAGCGCGCGGTTGGCGGCGACCAGCCCGAAGGCGCGCGTCAGCCCCTGGCCCAGCTCGGCGCCGACGAGCGCGAGCAGCGCCGGGCGGTCCTCGCGCCAGGCGGCCCGGGTGACGGTGGCGACCATGGCCGGAAGCTGACGGGCCATCGACCAGAACGACAGCCGCAGCAGCGGCCGTTCGTGGTTGACGAAGGCCTTGTCGTGCCGCAAGGCGCCGCCGAACAGCAGGACTTCGCTCTCCGATACGGGGATCGGGCGCGGCGGGCGCCGCGCGAAGGGCGTCACCGTTCCCCCGGCACGCGGTAGGCTCGCGGGCCGGTCACGGACGTGGGGGGAGACGCCGCGGGGGACGCGGGGCGGGACATGAAGCCTCCTGAGGACGGTGGGGCTGGCCGGCGGGTGCGGGCAGGAGGGCGCTGGTGCTTGGCGGCGAGACGCGTCGGTGAACCGATCCGTGCCAAGGGCATGGCCGAGGAGCACGCCGCGGCTGCGGTACACGGCGACGTGCGGGAGTCGGACTGAGGGGTGGTGGACGGGACCCCGGCGGACGGTGACCTGTCCGACGCCGTCGGGGTTTCCGCGGCCTTCCGGTGCCCGTTTCCGGACAGGAGGACTCTAGCCGCCCCGACCCTGTTGAAAGTTCGCCAACCCGCAGTTCCCTGCAGACTGTTCACTCGTTCAGGTATAAGTGACCGCCGGTTCCCGGGAGTTGGTACAACGCGAGCCCGGACCCCTCGGCGGGGTCCGGGCTCGGTGGTGCGGCGGCCCGCAGGACGTGCGCAGCGGGCGGCGTGCGGTCAGTCCTCGTGCGCCGCGGAGGGGAGCCGGCGCAGCTTCAGGGGCGTGCGCTTCTTGAAGGCGTAGTCGAGCATCTCGGCGGCGTCCGGGTAGCGGTTCGCGGCGTCGTTGAGGATGACGCCGACGACGCTCCGCCCACCCTGCCGTGCGGCGAACACCAGGCAGGGCCCGGACGCCGTCGTGGTCCCGGTCTTGATCCCCGTCACTCCCCGGTACGAGCCGAGGAGCTTGTTGGTGTTGTACCAGGTGTACAGCCGGTTGACGTTCTTCGCCTTCTGCTGGGTGTTCAGCGCGGAGACGACGGTGCGGAAGGTGGCGCTGCGCAGGGCGTGCCGGGAGAGCTCGGCCAGGTCCCGGGGGGTGGAGTAGTTCCTGCCCGCGGAGGAGATGCCGTCGAAGGAGTCGTAGCTGGTGCCGCGCAGCTTCAGCTGCCTGGCCTTGGCGTTCATCCTGGAGACGAACGACTTCGTGCGGGCCGCCTCGTCGGGTCCCGTGCCGAAGGCGTCGGCGAGGGCGTAGGCGGCGTCGCAGCCGGAGGGGAGCATCAGCGCGTAGAGGAGCTGACGCGCCGTGAGCTTGTCGCCGGTGCGGAGGTCCGCCGTGCTCGCGCCGGTCCGCTGGACGTAGTCGCGGTAGGACTGCTTGATCTGGATCTGCCGCTCCAGGTTCACCCCCGGAGTGTCCAGGACCACCACCGCGGTCATGATCTTCGTGGTGCTGGCCATGGGCCGCTTGACGGTCGCGTCCTTGGCCCACAGCGGGCGCGCGGAGGCGGCGTCCATCAGGTAGGCGCCCTTCGCGTCGACCGACGGACCGTGCGCGGCGTGCGCGGCCGGCGCCGGAAGGGCGGCGGCGAGGGCCGCGGCCGTCGCCGTCACCGTCGCCGCCAGTGGCGCTCCCCACGCTCCCCGGCGGCGGTCCTGCTCTCCCCCACGTCGCTGCATCAAGGCTCCATTCCCAGGCTGTCGGTGGTCGGGGCGAGCGGCATCGTCGCACCGGCCCGTGCCCGGAAAGAAATCCGAACCACTAACGGGTGAGCGGGACTTATGAGGCTGACGGGGCGTGCGGGACGGCACGGGGAGGGTTCGCGGGGACTCCGCCGGAGGGGCACGGAAAGAGCCCGCCCGGTGGCCCGGGCGGGCTCTTCTCACGAGGGTGCGGCGGGGGTGCCAGCGGGGGCTCAGCCCGCCTGCGCCGCCGTCCGCGCCTTGTCCGGCGCCCCGGCCCGCGGGGCCAGGAGCCGTTCGGCCAGGTGGCCGAAGACGAGGCCGAAGCCGGTCCACAGCAGGAGCTGCACCGCCAGGGCCGACAGGCGGAACTTCCACAGCAGGCCCGCCGGGAAGTCGTCGGGCAGTTCGTTGACCGAGGGCAGGAAGGCGTAGGCCAGGCCGACGGCGACCACGAAGGCCGCCCCCGCCGCGACCGTCGCGTTCCAGTTGCCCAGCCGGGGCGCGAGGCGCTTGCCGAGGATGACCGCGCCGACCGCCAGCAGGATGCTGAGCGCGATCATCAGGAAGAACAGCGCGGTGCGCATGTCGAGGGAGTCGGGGTCGCCGACGGAGGGCGGGTTGGCCGGGTACTTCAGGAACGGCACCACGTAGACGGCCAGGAGCGCGCCGAGCGAGACCAGCGCGGCGGTGGCCCGCGGGCCGAAGCGGCCGATGCGGCCCAGGGCGACGCAGAAGACCAGCGAGGCGATGCCGCCCAGCGCGACGCCGTAGACGAGGATGCCGGTGGCCAGCCCGGCCGTGGACTGCATGGTGCGGCTGACCGGGTCCTCACCTCCCTCGCCGTGGTCGTGGGGGCTGTGGGCCTCCTCGAAGGCGATGGCGGAGTCCACGTGGGGCTCGCCGAGGAAGTAGGCGACGGCGAGGGCCAGGACGCCGGCGGCGAGGCCCGCGAGCATGCCGCGGACGAGCAGGGCTCTGACGGAGATCGAGTTCACGGTGGTTCCCCTGGTGGCTCGTCAGTGGCAGGGGAAGCCGAGCAGGTGGCGCCCGTCGTGGACCCACTCGTGGACGTTCTCGCCGGCGATGAGGGAGGTGGCGCCCTGCTCGGCGCCGACGAAGTAGAGCAGGACCAGCATGAGGATGCCGACGAAGAGCGCCCACGGGGCGATCTGCTTGAGCGAGATGGGGGCGACCGCGGGTATCGCGGACGAACCGGCGGCGGGGGCGGCGGACTGGGCCATGGCAGAACCTCCTGGGGAACACGCGTCCCGATCATTGGGGCCTAGGACGACAGTGCGGGGTCTGACTTCCCTGCGGGGGCTCCGCCGGGTACACAGTGGCGCGACCGTGCCGGGATCTCACCGGGCTTCCGTCACACCGTCGTCATTGCCACGCGACCGTACCGCGCGCGGGTGACCTGCGCTACGGCGTGCGGATGCTCACCCCGGCGCGCGGCTCCGGCGGCGCCCGTGATCTGCTGATTCGCGGCAGACGCCACCCGTTGACAGAGGGGGACGAGGATCACCGTGACCGTCCGTGTGATGCTGATCTCACCTGCCTCCGACGGCCCTTCCCACGAGGCCCGGTTCGGCGACGACGGGCCGCTCGGCGCGGCGGGCCTGCGCCGCACGAGGGCGGCGGCCGGTTCGCTGCCGGCCGCCGGGCAGGTGCTGACCGCCCCGTCCGCCCGCTGCGCCGGGAGCGCCTCGGCCCTCGGCCTGGCCGAGGCCCGTCCCGAGCCGGCGCTGCGCGACCTCGACCCGGGCCGCTGGCGCGGCCGCCCGCTCGCCGAGGTCGGCACGGACGAACCCCGGGCGCTGGCCGCCTGGCTGACGGACCCGGAGGCGGCGCCGCACGGCGGCGAGTCGGTGCGGGACGTCGTCGCCCGGGTCGGTGCGTGGCTCGACGGCCTGGAGGACGGCAGGGTGCTGGCCGTCGCCCCTCCGGCGGTGGTCCGCGCGGCGCTGGTCCACGCCCTGGCCCTGCCGCCGCAGACGTTCTGGCGCCTCGACGTGCTGCCCCTGTCGGTGACGGAACTGTCGGGGCGCGGGGGCCGGTGGAACCTGCGCTGCGGCGCTCCGCTGCCGCAGGGGACGACGGACGCCGCCTCGCCTGCGGAAACACAAACTCCTTAGGCTAGCCTTACCTTATGACTGTGTCGCAAGTGGGCCCCCCGGAGGTGCAGCCCGCCGGCCAACAGGCCCCGGTGGGGCGTGTGCACGGCAACCGGGCCGTCCTGACCGCCTCGGCCCTCCTCGTGGTGGGGGTCCTCGTGCTGTCCGCCCTCTCCCTGTCCGTCGGGGCGGGCGAGGTCGGAGCCGGGGACGTGCTGGACTACGTCCTCGGACGGAACGGGGCCCGCGACAGCTCCCGGCTCTCGCTGGTCGTCGGCGACCTGCGACTGCCCCGGACGCTCACCGCACTGGCCGTCGGCGCCGCGCTCGGCACCGCGGGCTGCCTGCTGCAGGCCGTCACCCGCAACCCCCTGGCCGAGACCGGCCTGCTCGGCGTGAACGCCGGCGCCTCGCTCGGCGTCGTCGTCGGCATCGCCTTCCTCGGCGTGAGCAGCGGCTACGGCTACCTCCTGTGGGCCTTCGGCGGCGCCGTCCTGGCCAGCGCGCTGGTGCTGCTCATCGCGAGCCGCCGCGGCGGCGGTTCCCCCATGCGGCTGGTGCTCGCCGGCTCCGCGCTCGGAGCCACCTTCGGCGGCATCACCAGCGTGCTCATCGTCAACTCCGCCGAGACCTACGACCGCTTCCGCTTCTGGGTCCTGGGCTCGCTCGCGGGCGTCGAGGGCTTCACCAAGCTCGGCAGCCTGGTGCCCGTCCTCGCCGCCGGATTCGTCGTCGCGCTGCTGATCGCCCGCCCGCTGTCCGCGCTCGCGCTCGGCGACGACCTCGCCAAGGGGCTGGGCCACCGGCCCGGCGTCATCCGCGTCGTCGTGGCCGTGGCCGTCACCCTGCTCACCGCCGCGTCGGTGGCGCTCGTCGGGCCCATCTCCTTCCTCGGCCTGCTGGCCGGGTTCCTCGCACGGGCCGTCACCGGACCGCGCCTCACCGCCCAGATCGTGCTCGCCGGCCTCATCGGCGCGGGCGTGCTCACCGGCTCCGACGTCCTCGCCCGCGTGGTCTCCCGGCCGTTCGAGGCGCCCGTCTCCGTCATCATCGCCCTCTTCGGCGCCCCCGTTCTCATCGCCATCGTCCGCTCCCGGCGGATGGCCTCGATGGGCATGACCGACCCCGCCGCGGAGGAGAGCCCGAAGGGCGGGCGCGGTGTCGCGGCCAGGCTGCCCCGGCCCCGCAAGGAAGAGGACGGCGGCGCCGACACCCTCGTCGTCCGCAGCGGCTCCCTGTCGCTGCTCGTGCCGCGCCGGGCCGCCGTCGCGGCCTTCGCCCTCGCCGCCCTGCTCGTCGGCGCGGTCGTCCTCTCCGCGTACGCCGGGCAGAGCGAGATGAGCCTGAGCCGTACGTTCAACGCCGTCTTCGGGTCGGGCGACCGGTTCGACGTCCTGCTCGTGCAGAAGTTCCGGCTCGGCCGGATCGTGGCGGGGCTCGCCGCGGGCGCGGCCCTCGGCCTCGCCGGCTGCCTCACGCAGACCCTCGCCCGCAACCGGCTCGCCACGCCCGAGCTGCTCGGCGTGAACGACGGCGCCACCGCCGCCGTCCTGCTCTCCGCCACCCTCAGCGGCACGTTCGGTGCGTGGTGGGCGGGCCCGCTCGGCGCGCTCGCCGCCGTGCTCGTCGTCACCACCGTCTCCGGCGGCCTGGGCCAGCGCGGCTACCGCGTCCTCGTCGTGGGCCTCGCCATGTCGGCGCTCGCCTCGGCGATCACCCAGGTCGTCCTCTCCCGCCGCTCCCTGAACTCGGCCAGCTCGCTGTACGTGTGGACGTCCGGCAGCCTCAACGGCCGCAGCTACTCCGTGGCCGTGCCGGTCCTCATCGGCCTGGCCGTCCTCGTGCCGATCGCCCTGGTCGTCGCCCGCCACCTCAACGTGCTGCGGTTCGACGACTCCACCGCCGCGTCGCTCGGCGTCGCGCCGGGCCGGGTGCGGCTGGTGTGCATGCTGCTCGCGGTGGGCCTCGCCGGCCTGGCGGTGGGGATCTGCGGGCCGGTCGGCTTCATCGCCCTCGCCTCGCCCGTGATCGCGGGGCGGCTGGCCGGGCCGCTGCGGGTGCCCGTCGTGGGCTCCATGCTGGTCGGGGCCGCGCTCGTGGTCCTGGCGGACACCGTGGGGCGGGTCGCGCTCGACGGGGCGGAGATTCCCGTCGGGATCGTCAGCACCGTTCTCGGCGGACCGTTCCTGCTGTGGGTGCTGCTGGGGCGGTCGGCCGCGACGCGGGTGTAGTCGTTCCGGGGCTCCGCCCCGGACCCCGGTCCTCAATCGCCGGACGGGCTCGATCGATGCCCAGTCCCCGCCTCGTTTCGCCTGCCTGAGACAAGGAAGCCCATGGAACCGCAGAGCCCCCTCCTCCGCGACCTCGCCGCCGCCGTGCGCCACGGCATACCCGACGCCCTCGGCATCTTCTGGCGGCACGCCGCCACCAAGGGCACGCCCCTCGTCGAACCCGACCCCGAAGGCGACCCCGCCTGGCGGCTGGTCACCTTCCTCTGGCGTGACGAGCCCGGCCGGCCCGCCTCCGACGTGCTCGCCCTCCTGCACACCGTCACCGACAAGGACCGGCACGCTGGCGACCTCGCGCCGCACCTCATGGGCAAGCTGGAGGGCACGGACGTCTGGGCCATCAGCCACCGGCTGCGGGCCGACCACCGGGCGTCGTACCAGTTCTTCGTGGCCCGCGGTCCGCGCGAGGAGACGCTGCGCGCGGACCGCAAGGCGTGGCTGCACGTCCTGGACTCGGCCGTGCCCGACCCGTTCAGCACGCTCCCGGAGCTGCCCTCGCGCGACGGGCGGAACCCGTCGTCGGTGATGGCGCTCCCGGACGCGCCGGTCCAGGAGTGGACCGCCCCCCGGCCGGGGACGGCGCGCGGCACGCGGGCCGAGGCCGTGGTCGAAGGGCGGCGCGTCCACGTCCACCTGCCCGCCGGGCACCGGGCGGACGGCGGCCCGTACCCCGTCGTCGTGCTGCTGGACGGCGAGATGTGGGGGCCGGTCCTGGACTTCGGCACCGCCCTGGACAACCTGTACGCGGACGGGCGCATGCCGCCTGCGGTCACGCTGATGGTGGACACCATGGGCCGCGCGCGCCGCATGGAGGACCTCAGCTGCAGCGAGGGGTTCGTCGACTGGCTGGCGGACGTCCTGCTGCCGTGGGCCGCGCAGACCCACGGCGCCACGGACGATCCGGCGCGCACGGTCGTGGCGGGGCAGAGCGCGGGCGGGCTGACGGCCGCGTTCGCGGCGTTCCGGCGGCCGGAGCGGTTCGGCAACGCCCTCTCCCAGTCCGGCTCCTTCTGGTGGCCGGACGGGACGGAGTTCGACGGCGGCAGCGAGTGGCTGACCCGGCAGTTCGCGGTCAGCGAGAAGCTGCCCGTCCGTCTCCGCGTGGAGGTGGGCCTGCAGGAGTGGATGCTCCTCCCGCAGAACCGCCACCTGCGCAACGTGCTGGAGGCCCGGGGCTACGACGTCGCCTACGGCGAGTTCAACGGGGGCCACGACTACGCCTGCTGGCGCGGGGGGCTCGCCGGGGGGCTGGCCGCCCTGCTGGGCGACCGGGGCTGACGGCCGCAACGCACCGCGGGCCGGGACCGGCGTACGAGCGTACGCCGGTCCCGGCCCGCGGCCGTTTCCCGGTGGTCGGTCAGGCCGCCACGGCCTGCTCCTCCTGCGGCTCGTCGTCGAACGGCGGGGGCGCGGGGGCGTCCTTGGGCATCCGCAGCGCGGCGAGCGCGCCGAGGGCGACCAGGCCGGCGGTGACCAGGATCGCCGCCCGGTACGGGCCGGGGTCCGTGTCCTGTCCGTGCGAGCCGCCGGAGGCCGCGATCACCGCGGCCGTCGCGGCGATGCCGAGCGCGCCGCCCAGCGTGCGCACGATGGTGAACAGGCCCATCGCCTGGCCCATGGCCGGGGGCGGGACGTCCGCGAACCCGGCGATCTGGACGGTCAGCACGGCCGTGCCGAGGACGAGGCCGACGCAGAACATCAGCGCCCGCACCGCCCAGGCGTTCTCCGCGACGCCCGGCACGGCCAGCGCGCCGAACACCCCCGTGGCCAGGACCAGGGCGGGCACGGCGAGCAGGCGCGGGCCCAGCTTCGGCATCAGCCGGTCGGCGACCTGCGAGGCCAGCATCAGGCCGAGCGCCTCGGGGAAGACGCTCAGGCCCGCGTCCAGGGCCGAGGCCCCGAGCGCCGCCTGGTAGAGCAGCGGGAACGCGAAGAGGACACCCATCAGACCGGCCGAGGTGACCAGGGCGAGCACCGTGGCCGAGGCGAACACCTTGTCCGCGAGCAGCCGCAGCTCCAGCAGCGGGGTCTTCGCCCGGAGCAGGTGGACGCACCCGGCCACGAGCAGGACGAGCCCGAGCGGGCCGGCCACGGCGACGGACGGCGAGGTCCAGCCGTGCGAGGGGCCGAAGCCCAGCGCGTACGTGAGCAGGCCGAGCGCGGGGGTGGCCAGCAGGAAGCCGGGGACGTCGAACGGGGCGGCACCGTCCTCGGCCGCCTCCTCCTTCTCCTCGCGCAGCCCCACCACGCCCAGCAGCACCGCCGCCGCGCCGATCGGCACGTTGACGAAGAACAGCCAGTGCCAGGAGAAGTGCTCGGTCAGGAAGCCGCCCAGCGGCGGCCCGAGGGCCGGCATCAGGGCGGTCGGCACGATGAGGACCTTCGACAGCTTCATCCGCTCGTGCGGCGGGAAGGCGCGGAAGAGCAGCGTCATGCCGACCGGGGTGAGCAGGCCGCCCGCGATGCCCTGCACGACGCGGGCGAGGACCAGGGTCGGCAGGTCCTGGGCCAGGCCGCAGACCGCCGAGGCCGCCGTGAAGACGGCCAGCGAGCCGAGGAAGACCTTCTTGGTGCCGAAGCGGTCGCCGAGCCAGCCGGCGACCGGCAGGGCGACGGCGAGCGCCACCAGGAAGGCGACCTCGACGGTGTTGGCGGCGGAGACGGGTTCGCCGAAGTCCCGGGCGATGGTGAGCAGCGCCGGGTTGACGATGGTGGAGTCGAGGCCGTTCATGCACATCGCCGCCGTGTACACGATCACGACGGCGACGCGCGGGTTGATGCCCTTCACCCCTGGGCCGCCGGGGCCAGGTCGGTCCAGTTCTCGGTGATCCAGTCCACGGCCTGCTGCCGCTCGCAGGGGCCGTGGACGACGGTCCAGCCGTCCGGCACGGCGGCGAAACCCGGCCAGAGGCTGTGCCGGCCCTCGGCGTTGACGAGGACGAGGAACGGGCCGTCGCCGTCGAAGGGGTTGGCGGGTGCGTCGCTCATGGGGTCAGTTCTCCAGGTTCTGCAGACGGTCGGCGATCACGCTCGCGATGTGCGCGATCGGTTCGGGCAGGGTCATGTCCTTGTGCGAGCAGGCGACGTCCGTGTTGTCGATGCGCCCGGTCACGTACGGGGTCCAGGTCTCGGGGGTGAGCTCGTCGTCGATCGTGTCGACGGTGGCCCGGAAGAAGAGCACGTCGCCCTCGTACACCCGGTGGTCGAAGGCGCGCACCAGGTGGTTGGTGTTGAGGTAGGTGCGGTTGAGGGCCTCGATGGTGGCGTCGTCCAGGCTGGCCAGCGGGGAGCCCTCGCGGCGCAGCACGTCGGTGACGTGGGCGAGTTCGAAGGGCTTGCCCTCCAGGCTGTCCGGGCCGTAGCCGCCCATCGCGAGGAGCGCTTCGAGCGCCTCGGCCTGGTCGGGCACGGGCAGCTCGCGGAAGCCCTCGGCGGGGTAGGCGTCGAGGATGGCCAGCAGCTCGACCTCCTGGCCCAGGTCCTGCAGGCGGGTGGCCATGGCCTGGGCGATGATGCCGCCGGTGGACCAGCCGAGGAGGCGGTACGGGCCCTCGGGCTGGACTTCCCGGAGCCGGTCGACGTAGTGGGCGGCGAGCTCCTCCAGGGTCTGCGGCAGCGGCTGCGCGGCGGTGGCCGGGCCGACGCCCTGGGCCTGCATGCCGTAGATCGGCACGTCGGCGGGCAGGTGGCGGATCAGGCCCGCGTAGCACCAGCTGAGGCCGCCGGCGGGGTGGACGCAGTACAGCGGGGCCTTGTCGCCGGGCGCGGCCGGGCGCAGCGGCAGCAGGACGTCCAGCGCGTCGGTCCGCTCCGAGGCGTCGAGGGCGGCGTCCAGGGCCGCGACGGTCGGCGCCTGGAAGATGGTGCCGATGCCGACGTCGGCGCCGAGGGCGTCCTTGACGCGCCCGGCGAGGCGCACGGCGAGCAGCGAGTGGCCGCCGAGGTCGAAGAAGTTGTCGTCGACACCGACCCGGGGCAGGCCCAGGACGTCGGCGAAGATCGCGCAGAGCTGTTCCTCGCGGGGGCCGCGGGGGGCGCGGCCCTCGGTGACGGCGGACGCGAGGTCGGGGGCCGGGAGGGCCTTGCGGTCGAGCTTGCCGTTGGCGGTCAGCGGCAGCCGGTCGAGGAGGACGACGGCCGAGGGCACCATGTGGACGGGCAGTTCGCCGGCGGCGTGCTCGCGCAGCGCGGCCGGGGTGACCTCGCGGGCCGGGACGGCGTAGGCGACGAGGCGCTTGTCGCCGGGGGTGTCCTCGCGGACGACGACGGCCGCGTCGGCGACGTCGGGGTGGTCGGCGAGGACGCCCTCGATCTCGCCGAGCTCGATGCGGAAACCGCGGATCTTGACCTGGTGGTCGGCGCGGCCGAAGTAGTCGAGGTTGCCGTCGGGGCGGCGGCGGGCGAGGTCGCCGGAGCGGTACATGCGGGTGCCGCTCTCACCGAAGAGGGCCGCGTACGGGTCGGCGACGAAACGTTCCGCCGTGAGGGCGTGCCGGCCGAGGTAACCGCGGGCCAGGCCCTCGCCGGCGACGTACATCTCGCCGGTGACGCCGGGCGGCACGGGCTGCAGGTACGGGTCGAGGACGTAGACGCGCAGGTCGGGGATGTTGACGCCGATGGTGCTGGAGGCGCCGGCCGCGGCCTTCACCCGGTCCAGGGCGATGTACGAGACGTGCACGGTCGTCTCGGTGATGCCGTACATGTTGACGAGCGTGGGCGCGTCCTCGGCGTGGCGCTCGTACCAGTCGGCCAGGCGGGCCAGTTCGAGGGCCTCCCCGCCGAAGACGACGTAGCGCAGGGCCAGATCGCTGCCCGGGTTCTCCTTGTCGGCGGCCATCAGCTGGTAGAAGGCCGACGGCGTCTGGTTGAGGACGGTGACGCTCTCCGCGGCGAGCAGGCGCAGGAAGGCGGCCGGGTCGCGGCTGACGAGGTGGGGCACGACGACGAGGCGGCCGCCGTGCAGCAGGGCGCCCCACATCTCCCACACGGAGAAGTCGAAGGCGTAGGAGTGGAAGAGCGTCCACACGTCGGTGTGGTCGAAGCCGAACCACTGGTCGGTGGCGGTGAACAGCCGGACGACGTTGTGGTGGGTGACGGGGACGCCCTTGGGGCGGCCGGTGGACCCGGAGGTGTAGATGACGTAGGCGACGTCGTCCGGGCGCACCGGCCGGACGCGCTCCTCCGGGGCGAGGTCCGCGGCCGCGTACGCCTCGGCCTCGGCGCCGTCGACGAGCACGACGGGCAGGTCGTGCGCGGGGATGCGGGCCGCCGTGGCGGTGTCGGTGACGACGGCGGCGGGCGCGGCGTCCTGGAGCATGTACGCCAGACGGTCGGCCGGGTAGTCGGGGTCCATCGGGAGGTAGGCGGCGCCGGCCTTGGCGACGGCCAGCAGGCCGGTGACCAGCTCCAGGGAGCGCGGCAGGGCGAGCGCGACGATGGAGCCGGGGCCGATGCCGCGCGCGGCGAGCAGCCGGGCGAGGCGGTTGGCCCGGGCCGACAGCCCCGCGTAGTCCAGCGACGCGCCGTCGCAGGTGACGGCGGTGCGGCCGGGGTGGCGGCGGGCGGCGTCCTCGTAGAGCTCCACGAGGGTCTGCTTCGACGGCGCGGGGGCCGGGGTGCCGGTGTTCCACTCGACGAGCAGGCGGTGGCGCTCGTCGCCGCCGAGCATCGGCAGCAGGCCGACGGGGGTGTCGGGGTCGGCCGCGGCAGCGGTCAGCAGGCGGGTCAGGTGGGCCGAGAGGCGCTCGGCGGTGGCGCGGTCGAAGAGGTCGGTGCGGAACTCCAGGAAGCCGGCGATGCCGCCGCCGGGCTGCTCCCCCGCGTTCAGGGTGAGGTCGAACTTGGCGGTGCCGGACGGCGTGGCCGTCATGGCGGCGGTCAGGCCCGGTCCCATGGCGAACGCCGCGTCGGGCAGGGACTGCCAGGCGAGCATCACCTGGAACAGCGGGTGCCGGGCCAGCGAGCGCGGCGGGTTGAGCTCCTCGACGAGCCGGTCGAAGGGCAGGTCGCCGTGCTCGTAGGCGCCGAGCGTGGCGGTGCGGACGCGCTCCAGCAGCGTGCGGAAGGCGGGGTCGCCGGAGGTGTCCGCGCGCAGGACGAGGGTGTTGACGAAGAAGCCGACGAGGCCTGCGGTCGCGTCGTCGTCGCGGCCGGCCACGGGGGTGCCGAGCGGGATGTCGGTGCCGCAGCCGTAGCGGGTCAGCAGGGCCGCGAGGGCGGCCTGGACGACCATGAAGACGCTGGTGCCGGTGGTGCGGGCGAGCGTCTCGACGGCGGCGTGCGCGTCCGCGCCGAGGTGGAAGGGCACGGTGTCGCCGGCGTAGGAGGCGACGGCCGGGCGCGGCCGGTCGGTGGGGAGTTCGAGCTGGTCGGGCAGGCCGGCGAGGGCCTGCTTCCAGTGCTCCATCTGGCGGTCGGCGAGCGCGGTGGGGGCGTCGGCGGTGCCGAGGAGCCGCTGCTGCCAGGCCGTGTGGTCGGCGTACTGGACGGGCAGCGGCGCGAGTTCGGGAGCGCGGCCCGCGGCGCGTGCGGTGTAGGCGGCGGCGAGGTCGCGGGCGAGGGGCGTGGTGGAGGCGCCGTCGCCGGCGATGTGGTGCAGGAGGAGGAGCAGGGTGTGCTCCGTCCCGCCTCCCGTGAACAGGGTGACGCGCAGCGGGGGTTCGGCGGCCAGGTCGAAGCAGTGCCGGACGGCGGCGGTGACGTCGGCCGTCAGCGGGGCGGTGTGGAGCTCGGGGTACGCCTCCTCGGCCGTCAGGATCCGCTGGTAGGGCTCGTTGTCAGTGGCCGGGTATACGGTCCGGAGTGTTTCGTGACGCTCGGTGAGGTCGCGCAGGGCCAGGCGCAGTGCGTCCCGGTCGAGCGGGCCGGTGAGGGTGAGGAGCAGGGGGATGTTGTACGTGGGGCTGGGGCCTTCGAGCCGGTGCATGAACCACAGCCGCTTCTGGGCCGGGGAGAGCGGCATCCGCTCCGTGCGGGGCACGGCCACGAGGGCGGGGCGCTCGTCGGCCGGGCCGCCGGGGGCGGTGTCCAGGAGGGCGGCGAGGGCGGCGGGGGTGGGGTTGCGGAAGACGTCGGCGAGGCCGAAGCCCTCGCCCGCGCTCTCGCGGATCCGGGCGGCGATACGGCCGGCCAGCAGGGAGTGACCGCCCAGGGCGAAGAAGTCGGCGTCGGGGGACGGCGGGGCGTCCAGGCCGAGGACGTCCTGGAAGAGGCCGCAGAGCGCGGCTTCCTGCGGGGTGCGGGGCTCGCGGGCGGCCGGGCCCGCGGTGGGCTCGGGGTCGGGCAGGGCGCGGTGGTCGAGCTTGTCGTTGGCGGTGCGGGGCAGGGCGTCCAGGGCGAGGATCGCGGCGGGCACCATGTGCGCGGGCAGCTGCCCGGCGAGGTGGGCGCGCAGGGCCTCGGTGTCGAGGGCGGCCGGGCCGGTGCCCTCGGCGGGGACGGCGTAGCCCAGGAGGCGCTTGCCGTGGGCGGTGTCGCGGGCGATCACGGCGGCCTGGGAGACCGCGGGGTGGGCGGCCAGCGCGGCCTGGATCTCGCCGAGTTCGATGCGGAAGCCGCGGATCTTGACCTGGTCGTCGGCGCGGCCGAGGAATTCGAGGGTGCCGTCGGGGCGGCGGCGCACCAGGTCCCCGGTGCGGTACATGGCGGCGCCGGGCTCGCCGTGCAGGGCGCCGAAGGGGTCGGCGGTGAAGCGCTCGGCGGTCAGGTCGGGGCGGCCGAGGTAGCCGCGGGCCAGGCAGGCCCCGGCGATGTACAGCTCGCCGGTGACGCCGTCGGGCGCGGGGCGCAGGGAGGAGTCGAGCACGTAGGCACGGGAGCCGCGGACGGGTCTGCCCTGGGGGGTGCCGTCCTGGCCGGCCAGCCAGTAGTAGGCGTCGACGGTGGTCTCGGTGGGGCCGTAGAGGTTGACGGGGCCCAGGCCCTCGGTGGCGGCCAGGCGCCGCCAGAGCGGGTCGGGCACGGTCTCGCCGCCCACGACGACGACGGCCGGATGGTGCCGGCCCTCGTCCAGGAGCCCTTCGGCGAGGAGGGCTTCGGCGTAGGAGGGGGTGACGTCGAGGTAGTCGAGGCGCTCGTCGTGCACGTAGCCGGCGAGGGCGGCGGGGTCGCGGTAGTCGGCGTCGTCCAGCAGGTGCAGCTCGTGGCCGTGGACCAGCCAGATCAGCGGGTCCCAGGAGGCGTCGAAGGCGAAGGAGGCACTGTGGCCGATGCGCAGGCGGTCGCGGCCGGTGCGGGCCACGGCGGGGGCGATGTGGTCGCTGCCGTGCCCGGCGTGCAGGTTGGCCAGCGAGGCGTGGGTGACGACGACGCCCTTGGGGCGGCCGGTGGAGCCGGAGGTGTGGATGATGTACGCGGCCTGACGGAGCGTGGGCGCGGCGGGGGCGGTCGCCGGGCGGGCGTCGATGCGGGCGCGGGTCTCCGGGTCGTCCAGGAGCAGGGTGGAGATGCCGTGCGGGGGCAGCCCGCGGACGGCATCGGCGGTGCCGACGAGGCAGCCGGGCCGGGCGTCGTCGAGGACGGCGGTGATGCGCTGGGCGGGGTGCCCGAGGTCGAGGGGCTGGCAGACGCCGCCCGCCTTGAGGACGGCGAGCAGGGCGACGACGGTCGACGCGCTGCGGGGCAGGGCCAGGGCGACGGGGGTCTCCGCCGTGACGCCCGCGGCGGTCAGCTCGTGGGCCAGGCGGTTGGCGGCGGCCTCGAGTTCGGCGAAGGTGAGGGTCTCGCCGCCGCTGCGGACGGCCGTGGCGCCGGGGGTGCGGGCGGCCTGCGCGCTGAACAGCTCGGGCAGGGTGTGCTCGGCGGGCGGCTCGGTGCGGCCGGCGGTGGCCCGGCGGATTCCGTCCGCGTCGAGCAGGTCGAGGGTGCCCACGGGCCGGTCCGGGTCCTCCAGGAGGAGGTCGGTCAGCGCGTCGAGGTAGCGCAGGAAGGCCTGCTCGTGGGCGGCGAGCTCCTCGGCGGTGTAGCGGCCGGGGTTGGCGTCGAGGCCGAGGAGGAGGGAGCCGCCGGGACCGGGGGTGACGGTGACGGCGAGGTCGTCGACGGGGCCGGCGGCGAGGTTGCGGACGGTGCCGGGCAGGCCCGCGAAGTCCAGGCCGCCGTCCTCGAACGGCTTGATGTTGACCATGGGGCCGAAGAGCGGCCGGTCGCTGCCGGTGAGGCCGAGGTCGCGGCGCAGGTCCTCCAGGCGGTAGCGCTGGTGCCGGCCGGCGGCGCGCACGGCGAGGACGACGCGGCGCACCAGTTCGGCGCCGGTGTCCCCGGGGCGGACGGCGAGGCGCAGCGGCATGACGTTGACGGTCATGGCGGGGGTGCGCAGGGCGGCGCGGCTGCGCCGGTTCTTCAGCGGCAGGCCCAGGAGGACGTCCTGGGCGCCGGATATGCGGTGCACGTAGCCGGCGGTGGCGGCCATGACGAGCTCGGCCCAGGTGCTGCCCTTGGCTCCGGCCGCCGCCTTCTCCAGGCGGGCGCGGGTGCCTGCGGGGAGGACGGCGGTGCGGCGCAGGACCGTCGTCGCGGGAGCGAAGGGGCGGGCGGAGAGGGAGGCGGGCTCGGGCCGGTCGCCGAGGTGGGCGAGCCAGCGGTCGCGGTCGGTGGCGTGCTGGGCGCTCGCGCGGTAGGCGGCTTCCTCGTCGGTGAGTTCGCGCAGGGGGGCGAAGTCCGCGGCGGGGGGCTCCTCGCCGGCGGCGAGGGCGGTGTAGACCTCGGCGACGCGGCGGCCGATGAGGGTCAGGGCGTAGGCGTCGACGGCGAAGTGGTGGACGCGCTGGTACCACCAGTGCAGTTCGTCGTCGATGCGGAAGAGCGCCTGGGTGACCAGGGGGCCGCGGGTGAGGTCGACCGGGCGGTCGAGGTCGGCGCGCATCCAGGTCTCCGCCTCGGCCCACGGGTCTCCGGCGGTGCGCAGATCGATGCGGTGGAGCGCCGGCCGCTGTCCGCCGGCGAGGCGCTGTGCGGGGACGGCGTCCTCGTCGGCGGGGTCGGCCGGCACGGCGAGCAGGGAGAGGGTCTCCGCCTCGCCGGCGGCGCGCTGCAGGGCCCGGGCGAAGAGCTCCTCGTCCAGGGGGCCCCGGATCTCCACGCAGTCACCCGTGTTGTAGACGGGGTTGTCAGGGGCGAGTTCCTGCGCGTACAGGATTCCGGCCTGGGCCGCGAGCAGCGGCAGCTCGACAGGAGAAGTCTCGGCCTCGTGGTGACGCATGGTGTGGGGACTCCCGTTGTATGACAGCGATCTGGCCACACCGGTACCCCCCGGTATGTCAGCTTAGGTAAGCCTAAGCTATTTTTTGCCTCACCGTGAGAGTCTCCCACCACAGGGTGGGGAACGAACAGGAGCACCGATCATGACCGCGGCCGACGGCCTCAAATCAGCCCTGCGCGAGCGCGTACTCGCCCACCGCGACGACCTCCTGTCGCTCAGCCGGCGCATCCACGCGCACCCCGAGACGGCCTTCGCCGAGCACCGCGCCGCCGGCTGGTGCGCCGACTTCCTGCGCGGGCACGGCTTCGACGTGACGGCGCCCGCGTACGGCCTCGACACCGCCTTCTCCGCGACGACCGGTTCGGGACCGGTCACGGTGGCCCTCGTCTGCGAGTACGACGCCCTGCCCGGCCTCGGGCACGCCTGCGGCCACAACCTGATAGCCGCGGCCGGCCTCGGCGCGGCCCTCGCCCTCGCGCCCCACGCGGACGAACTGGGGCTGACGGTACGGGTGCTGGGCACGCCCGCGGAGGAGCGCGGCGCGGGCAAGGCGCTCATGCTGGACGCGGGCGCCTTCGACGGGGTCGACGCCGCGATGATGGTGCACCCGTGCCCGTTCGAGGTCGCCGAGTTCCGCTCGTTCGCGCTCGGCACGCTCTCCGTCGCGTACACCGGCAAGTCCGCCCACCCGAGCCTCAATCCGCACGAGGGCCGCAACGCCGCCGACGCGCTGACCGTCGCCCAGGTCGCCCTCGGGCTGCTGCGCCAGCAGCTGCCGCCGCAGTGGAAGGTGCACGGGGTGACCACGGGCGCCGGCACGGCGCCCAACCTGATCCCCGACCGCGCCACGGCCGAGTACGAGATCCGCGCCTCCGCGGCCGAGGACCTCCGGGAGCTGCGCGAGCGCGTCGAGGCGTGCTTCCGCGCGGGCGCCCTGGCCACCGGCTGCGAGGTGGAACTGACCCGCCCCGAGCCCGACTACCTGGATTTCCGCACCGACGCGCGGCTCGTCGCGCTCTGGCAGGACAACGCCCGGGCGCTGGGCCGGCCCGAGCCGCTGCAGCGGGACGCCTTCGCCTGCACGGACATGGGGAACGTCTCGCACGTCGTGCCGTCGATCCACCCGGTGCTCGACATCAGCGACGGGGCCTGCGGCCCGCACGAGGCGGAGTTCGCCGAGGCCGCGGTGTCGCCCCGCGGCGAGCAGGCGCTGCTCGACGGCGCGGTCGGGATGGCCTGGACGGCGGCCGACTTCGCGAGCGGTCGCTGAAGGAATCCGGGTGCGGGACGGGCCTGACGGCCCGTCCCGCACCCGGGTCGGTTACTTGAGCGCCTTCACGATGTCGTCCACGACGACCGTGCTGGCGATCGGGCCGCCGCGCGTGGACCAGACCGAACCGTCCACCGTCACGGCGTGGTTCTTCTTGACCGCGCCGAGGTCCTTGTACGCCGGCTTCTCCTGGACGTCCTTCAGCGCCTTCTCACCGTCGGAGGTGAGGGTCGACAGGAACAGCCAGTCGCCGTCGATCTCGTTGATCTTCTCCAGGCTGAGCGCCGGGGTGTGGGCGTTGCCGTCCTTGTCCTGCGCCTTGGGGCGCTTGAGGCCCATGTCCAGGGCGACGCCGCTGGCGAACTGCTTCTTCTCCATCCAGCTGGGGCCGTCCGGGTTCCAGCGGACGATGCTGACCTCGGCGCCCTTGTTGTCGCCCAGGCCCTCGCCGGCCTTCTTGGCCTTGGCCTCGTAGTCGCCGATGACCTTGTTGGTCTCGTTCATCTTGTTCAGGGCGTTGCCGATGCCACGGAAGGAGAGCTTCCAGTCATCGGTCGGGGCCATGGTGACCAGCGTGGCCGGGGTGATCTCGCGCAGCTGCTTGAGCATCTGCTCGTCCTGCATGTCGCCGGCCAGGATGAGGTCGGGCTTCGCGGCGACGACCTTGTCCATCACCGGCTGCAGCAGGTTGCCGACGACATTGATGCCCTTGACCTTGTCGGCGAGGTAGGCCGGCGGCTTGCTCAGGCCCTGGCCGTTGGTGATGCCGACCGGCTTGACGCCCAGCGCCAGCACCGCGTCCAGGTCCTCCTGGGTGAGCGTCACGATGCGCTTGGGGTTGGCCGGGACCTTCACCGCGGTGCCGGTCGCGTCCTTGACGGTACGGGTGCCGCCGCCCGACTCGGCCGCGTTGTCGGACTTCTTGTCCGAGCCCTTGTCGGAGTCCGAGCCACAGCCGGTGACCAGCAGCGCGGCCGCCCCCACAGCGGCGAGCACCTGCACCGCGCGGCGCGGGGCGAAGGGGAGGAGGCGGTTGGGTGTGGTCATCAGAAAGCTCCGGGCGTGGGTGAAGACGGGGACGGAAAGGAATGGCAAAAGGACGGCAGACGGCATGAGGAACCCCTCGCACCGGCCCGCAATGGACATTAGGTTAGCCTTACCTTAAAGCTCTCCCCATGGGAGGGTCCATATCAGCCGGCGATCTTCTGGAAAGGCCCGCCTGTGGAGCTCCGCGTCGAACAGCTCATCGCCGGATACCCCGGCCACCGCGCCGTGGCGGGAGTCGACCTCACCATCCCCTCCGGCCGGGTCGTCGCGATCGTCGGTCCCAACGGCTGCGGCAAGTCCACCCTGCTGCGCTCCGTCGCCCGGCTCCACCAGCCCGAGTCCGGCCGGGTGTACGCGGGCGACGCCGACATCTGGCAGCTGAAGCAGCGCCAGGCCGCGCACCGCATCGCCCTGCTCCCCCAGTCGCCACTGGCCCCCGAGGCCGTCACCGTGGCCGGGCTCGTGCGCTACGGACGCCACCCGCACCAGGGCCTGTTCCGCCAGTGGTCGCGCGACGACGAGCGGGCCGTCGAGGAGGCGCTGCGCGCCACCGGCGTCGCAGCCCTCGCCGGCCGCCGGCTCGACCAGCTCTCCGGCGGTCAGCGCCAGCGCTGCTGGCTCGCGATGGTCCTCGCCCAGGAGACGCCGATCGTCCTCCTCGACGAGCCGACCAGCGCCCTGGACATCGGCCACGCCGTCGAGGTGCTCGACCTCGTCCGCGAGGTGGCCCTCGCCGGCCGCACGGTCGTCATGGTCCTGCACGACCTCGCGAGCGCCGCCCGCTACGCCGACACCGTCGTCGCCATGAAGGACGGTCGCGTCGTCGCCCACGGCTCACCGCGCGACGTCGTCGACACCGCCCTGGTGCGCGAGCTGTACGGCATCGAGGCCGACATCCTGGAGGCCCCCGCCGACGGCTCCCCCGTGGTCGTCCCGGCCCGGCGCGCGCCGGTGGCCGCGGCCGCCGCCGTCGCGGCCGCCTCGTAGCGGAACCCGTAGGAGACCCCGTCGGAGAACAGCGGAAGCCGGATCAGAAGCCGGCCGCGTACCGCCAGAAGTCCCGCATCACCTCGGGCGGAGCCGGCCCGGCCATCTGCACCTGTGTGAGCAGGACGGTGACCAGGCCGGTCGAGGGGACGAGGTGCGCGGCCGTACCGGTGCCGCCGACCCAGCCGTAGCGGCCCGGGACGTTCCACGGGTCGGCGGCCGCGATGTCGACCGAGCCGCCGAAACCCCACCCCTGGCCCTCCAGGAACAGCGCGGCGCCCTCGCGCTGGGCCCGCGTCAGGTGGTCGGTGGTCATCTGCCGTACGGCCGCGGGCGACAGCAGCGGCCGCCCGCCGTCCGTCGTGCCCCCGGCGAGGAGCATGCGGGCGAAGGCGTACAGGTCGTCGGCGGTCGAGACGAGCCCGCCGCCCGCGGACGGGAACGCGGGCGTACTGCTCCACTGGCCGTCGGGCGGATCGGTCAGCTCCAGTCCGCCGTCCGGAACGGGCCGGTACAGGCTGGTGAACCGGCCCAGCGCGGCGGACGGGACCGCGAACCCGGTGTCGGTCATGCCGAGCGGCTCGAAGAGCCGCTCGGCGAGGAAGTCGGGCAGGGGGCGGTCCGCGACCCTGGCGATCAGCACGCCCAGGACGTCCGAGCAGGTCTGGTAGAGCCAGGCCTCACCCGGCTGGTGCAGCATCGGGATCCGGGCCAGGGCCGCCAGCCACTCGTCCGGCGGGAGGGTGTCCTGCGGGGCGAGGATGTGCCCCTGCACCTCCTCGAACAGCGCCGCGACCGCCGGCAGCGAGAAGTCGGCCGGGAAGCCGTAGCCGGCGCGGAAGGTGAGCAGGTCCGTCACGGTGACCGGCCGGGCGGCCGGGACCACGTCGCCGACGGCCGACTCCGGCGTGCGGACCACCACCGGGGACGCCAGCTCCGGCAGCCACCGCGCGACCGGTTCGTCCAGGGCCATCCGGCCGTCCTCGGCCAGCATCATGACGGCCGCGGCGGTGACAGGCTTGGTGAGCGAGGCGACGCGGAAGACGGAGTCCCTGGCCATCGGGGCGGTGCCGTCGGCGTCGAGCGAGCCGAGGGCCTCCGCCTCGACCCGGCCCGCGCGGGCCACCAGGGCCACCGCCCCCGGCACCGCACCGCTGCGGACGTACGGTTCGAGGACGTCGTGAAGATCCGTCACGGGCCCGCCGCGGGGCCCGCGGTGCGCAGCGGCGTGAGCTGCTCGATGTCGTAGCGCACGCGCAGGGCGGCGATCGCCTCCTGGTCGACCGGCGGCCCCGCCTCGAGGATCTCGAAGAGCTCCTCGAAATAGCGCTCGTGGTCGGGCGGCGGCGAGGCCTGGAAGAACATCCGCACCGGCTCCGAGGTGGGGTTGGCGAAGGCGTGCGGGCAGCCCGGCGGCACCAGGATCACCGTGCCGGGCGTGGCGCGGGCGTACCGCTGTCCGGCGGCCGAGCGCCACTCCCGCCAGTGGTCCCGCGTCCGCACGAGCGGCTCGAACGCGAGCACGTCCAGCTCGCCCTCCAGCACGTAGAAGAGCTCCTCGCTGCGGGTGTGCAGGTGCGCGCCGACGTCGAAACCGGGCGGGACGACGACCTCGAAGCTGGAGGCCGCGCGCGAATGCTCCCCCGTCACCTTGAAGGTCACCTGCTGGGCGGGGGTGACGAGGGTGCGTCCCCCGCCGGGCGGCACGACCAGACCGTCCTGGGCGGAAATCAGGGTCATGGCGGCGGTCCTTCCCGGCGGCGTTCGACGTCGTGGCGGAACCACATCGTCCGGCACTGTGAAGATTTCCCGTTCGTACCGGACGGCACCCGTGCTCTCACCCGTACGGGTCAGGAGGCGGGCGGGCAGGGGCTCAGGCCTCGCGGGAGAGCCGTTCCACGAGACCGGGGGCGGGCTGCGGGACCTCGCCGAAGTCCTCGTCCTCGCCGTCGACCGTGAGGCGGTTGACGACGCTCTCCAGCGCGGCGGGCAGATGGGGGGTCAGGCCGCTGTGCCACTGGATGAGCAGTTCGTGGCGGGCCGCGTCGGTCAGGAGCTTGCGGCGGCCGTCCACCCGGGACGCGGGCCGCGGGGGCTCCTGCGGGTCGTGGGCGGCCTGGGCGCGCCAGTACGCGGCGTCGCGGAACTCGCCGTTGCGGCGGTGGGAGAGGTGGAGGCAGTACGCGGCGGTGCGGCTGCCGCCCCCGGCGGCGAACTGCCACCAGAAGTCGGCCGCTCGGGTGTGCCCGGCCACGTGCAGCAGGCACGCGAAGACGAGAGCGCCTTCGGGGTCGATGCCCCGGTCGTCCACGAACCGCTCCAGGCTGTCGGCCGCCTCGACGGCGTTGATCACCAGGACGCAGGCCAGGTCGAGCTCGTGGGCGGCCTCTTCGCGGGCGGCGGGGCCGGCCGGGGCGGGCTCCGCGGGCGGCCTGTGCCGTCGCGGGCGGCGCCGGCTCTCGAACGCCACCGCGATGGCGCGGGCGTCCGAGGTCAGCATGGCTTCGATGACGTCACCCTCGGTGTCGTGGCTGCGCGGCATTACTTCCCCCTGCCGGAATGCTGGGCCTCTGAAGGGACTTCTAACGCGGATGACGCGGACGGCACGGGCGCCGCACACGCCGCAGGCTCCTCAGGTGCCGCGGACACCGCGGACACCGCCGCGACGACCTTGCGCTTGGCGTGCCCGATGAGCGAGCGCGCGGCCGCCCGCTCGACGCCGAGCAGGTCCGCGACCTGGGCCACGGTGTAGCCGATGACCAGGTTCAGGACGAGCGCGTCGCACTGCCGCTCGGGCAGCCGGGCGATCGCCGCGTACAGCGCCATCCGGCTCTCCAGGAGCCGGAACCGCCGGCCGCGCTCGGGCTCCGGGGCGTGCGCCGCGCAGTGGAGGGCGGCCGTCGGCAGCGCCGTGCCGCGCCGGTGCCGGGCCAGCCAGCCGGCCACGTGCTCCTTGAGCAGCGACCAGGCGTAGGAGTCGGCCGAGGGCTGGCGCAGCGCGTGCGGCCACTGCGCGCACAGCCGGTCGAAGGCGGCCTCGGTGATGTGCTCGGCGGCCTCGGCGTCGCCGGTGTGGACGTAGGCGTACGCGCCCCACCTGTGCTCGTGCAGTTCACGGAAGGCCGTGAAGGCGATCTCCATCCGGCGCTCGGAGGGGCGGGTGGTCCCGGCGGGCGCGGGCGTCCGACCGCTGTCTCTCATGGGCGCCTCTCGTCGCGTCTTCTCCTGCGTCTTCTGCGTTCTTCCAATGAACCGGAAAAGCAGACCCCGCCGTGCCACAACCCCGCAAAAAAACTGGCTCTCCGCAGCGGAGCGGTTACCCGTCGGTGACGCGGGACAGGTATGGGGCGGTCGTAACGCAAGGGGGAGGCGGAGAAGATGGGCGAGGCCCACGAGGATCCCGTGGTCGACCTCCGGCTGGACCTGGCCCACTCGGCCCGCATCTACGACTGGCTCCTCGGCGGGCGGACCCACTTCGCCGCCGACCGCGAGGCGGGGCGGCGCATCCTGTCGGCCTTCCCGGCGGCCGGCGAAGCCGCCCGGATGAACCGGGCGTTCATGCACCGGGCCGTCGCCCACCTCGCCCGCGAGGGCCTGACCCAGTTCCTCGACATCGGCACGGGCATCCCCACCTCGCCCAACCTGCACGAGATCGTCCAGGGGATCAGCCCCGCGGCCCGCGTCGTCTACACGGACAACGACCCCGTCGTCCTCGCGCACGCCGCCGCCCTGCTGCGCGGCCGCCCCGAGGGCCGCACGGCGTACGTGCAGGCCGACGTCACCGTCGCCGGCAGCGTCCTGGAAGCGCCGCGGCTGCACGCGACCCTCGACCTCCGCCGCCCGGTGGCGCTCACCCTCAACGCCCTGCTGCACTTCGTCCCCGACGACGGCCGCGACCGCGCCCACGCGGTCGTCGAGGACCTCAAGGCCGCGCTGCCCGGCGGCAGCGCTCTCGTCATCACGCACGGCACCTCCGACTTCTCCCCGCTGGCGATGGGCCGGGTCACTGACGTCCTCGCGCGGGCCGGGACCCCGCTCCAGCTGCGCGGCGTTGCCGAGTTCCGCCGCTTCTTCGACGGCTGGGAGCTGCTGGAGCCGGGCGTCACGCTCGCCCACCGCTGGCGCCCCGGCCGCCCTGAGGACCCGGGCCGGCCCACGGCCGCGGAAGCCGTCTGCTACGCCGCGATCGCCCGGAAGCCGTGAGCCGCGCGCCCCTCGCCCTCACCCTCACCCTCATATCGCGTACTTCCACACCGTGAGCATGAAGGCCCCGTACCAGCAGCCGAAGAGCGTGGCCGCGCACAGCACGGTCACCGCCGTGCGGGTGCGGGCCGCCGCCAGTGCGCGGGCCGCGGGGACGAGGAAGAGGACCGCGGGTATGAGCAGCCGCAGCTTGGAGTGCGAGTAGTTGCTCTGGGCCAGGGTGAGGACCACGATGCCCGTGCCGTGGACGAGCAGCGGGGGCCAGGTGCCGCGGTGCCAGGTGAGCACGGTGGCGCAGCCGAGGGCGAGCAGGAGCACGGCGGTGCTCACCGAGACCCACCCCTCGCCCCGGTGCAGCGTCTCGCCGAGGAAGTCGAGGAAGGCCGCCCCGTTGTCCCAGTGGGTGCCCCAGCCGGCCTCCTGGATGCGGAACCAGGCGTCGGATTCGCCGATGCGCTGCCCCACCCACCACAGGTAGAGCGGGGTGCCGAGGCAGCCGAGGACGACGGCGGCCACGGGCCGCGGGGTGATGCGGCGTTCGCGCAGCAGGTGCAGGAGGGCGGCCACGGCGAGCGCGGCGGCGACGGCCGCGGCGGCGGGCCGGGTCAGGCCGGTGAGCAGCGCCAGCGTCCCGGCGGTGAGCCAGGCCTTGCGGTGCGCGGCCAGGAGCGTTCCGGCGGCCAGGGCGAGGAAGAGCGACTCGCTGTAGGACATGAGGAAGGACAGCGCCATCGGCTGCGCCCCCGCGAGCAGCACGATCGCGCAGAGAGCGGTGCGCTCGCCGTGGAGCCGGGCCAGCAGGCGGTGCACGACGATCAGTGCGGCGAGCAGCGCGAGGTGGGCGGCGACGATGCCGGAGGTGCCCCAGTCGAGCCACGTGACGGCGTGGACGGCGCGGATCAGCATCGGGAACAGCGGGAAGAACGCGAGGTTGTTGCCCGTGAGGCTGCCGTCGTCGTTGTAGGAGTACGCGTGGGCGTAGCCGTCCTGGGCGATGCCCACGTAGAGGTTGCCGTCCCAGGCCAGCAGGCGCTTGCGCAGGCCGGGGCCGTCCGCGTCGCTCATGGCGGACAGGATCAGCAGGTGGAGCGCGGTGGTGACCGCGTAGACGGCGCACGCGGGCAGCAGGAACCGGAAGATACGTTTCGCTCGCTGCCGTGCCGACGGCTCCGGCGGGGCCGGTATCGCGCCGGGACCGGCGGTGGAGGAGTCGGGTACGAGAGCCGTCATGGGCGGTCATGCCATTTCGTCGGAGGCGTACGGGCGTGGGTACGCGGTGGGACTGGTGCGGGGGCCGGGTCCGTCACACGGCCGGGTAGTGCTCCGCTCGGGCGGCCGTGATGAGCGCGGAGACGTCCGTCCAGTCGAGGCCCTCCCGGCGGGCCCGGCTCATCCAGTCCGCGAGCTCGCCGCGCAGCGGGGAGTCGGCGAGGGAGCGGGGCCGCTGCGGGGAGGCGCTCACGAAGGTGCCGACCCCCGGCCGGGCCTCCACGAGCCCGAGGTGCTCGAGCTCGCGGTAGGCCTTGAGCGTCGTGTTCGGGTTCAGCTTGGTGACGGCGGCGACGCGGGCCGCGGTGGGCAGCTGGTCCCCCACGGTGAGGATGCCGAGGCGCAGCGCTTCCTGGACCTGCTGGACGATCTGCAGGTAGGCGGCCATCCCGCTCTGCCGGTCGATTCTGAACTCGACCATGGTGCGGCCCCCCTCATCCCGTCCCTGCGTGCTGCGACCCGGCGCGGCTCACAGCGGGCGCCGCCGGCCCCACCACAGGGTGAGGGCGAGAAGGGCGACGGCCGCGGCCAGCACGAGCGCCGCGTAGGTCCACTGCATGCCGGGCATCTGGTCGTACCCGAAGTATTCCAGGCGTTCGGCGACGATGCCCTTGGCCCTGCAGTCCGCAGGGGTGCGCTCGTTGAAGCACGTGCCGAAGCCGTGGAGCCCGCCCTGCGCGTCGACGGTCCAGTTGTCGTGGCGCACGGCGCCCTCGGGCAGCATGGGCTGCCCCTGCTCGACCGGGTTGAGGAGCACGCGCGGCTTCGGGAAGCCCACCGTGAACCAGCCGGACAGGACGAGGTTCCAGACGAAGGAGAAGGCGAGGGCGAACCCCATGACGACCAGGGTGCGGCGGACGAACAGCCCGATCGCGGCGCCCACGGCGAGGTGGAGCAGGGCCAGCGCCACCGGCACGGGGCCGGTGTTGAGGAAGATGTTGTCCCCCATCCAATCGCCGCCGTTGACGAGGGCGTGCGCGGGTTCCCACCAAGAGGTGAAGGCGGCCGAGAGCGCCGCGGAGCACACGACGGTGATCAGCACCGCCATGCCGAGCTTGACGGCGAGCCAGCGGCCGCGGGTCACCGACTGCGTGGTGACCAGCTGCACGGTGCCGCGCTCGCGGTCCCCGGCGATCAGCGGGGCGCCGAGGAAGACGCCCGCGACCACGGGCACCATCGACATCAGCCACGTGGCGTTCTGGAACGGCTCGCCGTACTTCTGGTCGAAGACCTCGGCCAGCCCCACCGCGGCGGTCGCCCGGGGACCGGCGAGGAAGTCGGTCACCGTGCCGCGCTGCCAGAGCATGTGCACGCACCCGGCCGCGGTCAGCAGCAGGCAGGCCACGAAGGCCACGCGGTGCTGCCGCCAGACCAGCCACGGCAGGCCGCGCAGGATGCGCGGCGGCTCCTTGCCGTCCTCGCCGTTGCCTCCCTTCCCGGCGACGGGCGTCCCTACGGCCGTGCTCATGCCGCCCCCTCTTCGTCTTCCTGGTTCTGTGCGCTCTCGATACGGGTGTCGGCCGTGAGCAAGGGCGGTGCGGCGGGCGAGCGCATGTAGCCCAGCAGCACCTCCTCCAGGCCGGGTTCGGCGATCTTCCAGTCGCCCTCGACCCGGCCGCGGGGCCGGATGAGCGCGGTGAACTGACGGCCCACGGCGCGCGATTCGACGACGGTGTGCCGGGCGATCTCCGCGGGCATGCCGTCGGTCAGGTGCACTCCGGTCACCAGCAGGTGGGCGGAGAGCAGCTCGTCCACCTCGCCCGCGAGGCGCACCCGGCCGTTGTCGACGGCGACGAGGTGGTCGCACATGGTCGCCACGTCGGCCATGCGGTGCGAGGACATCACGACCGTGGTGCCCTGCTCGGCCGCCTCGGCCAGCAGCAGGCCGCCGATCTCGTGGGCGGCCAGCGGGTCCAGGGCGGCCATGGGCTCGTCGAGGAGCAGGAGGCGGGGGCGCTTGCCGAAGGCCAGGGCGAGGGCCACGCGGGAGCGCTGGCCGCCGGAGAGGCTGCCGACGCGCGCGGCCATGGACAGCTTCCCGGACCGTACGATCCGTTCGGCCGCGGCCTGGTCCCAGCGCGGGTTGAGCTCCCGGCCCAGGCGCAGGGTCTCCTCGACCGTGAACCGGGGGAACAGGGGCTTGTCCTGGGTGAGGAACGCCGTGTCGGCGAGGCCCGACGTGCCGGACACCGGCGCCCCGAAGACCTGCAGGCTCCCGGCCGTCGGGCGGACGAGCCGCCCGGCCATGCCGAGCAGCGTGCTCTTGCCGGCGCCGTTGGGGCCCACGAGCCCGCAGACCGCGCCGGCCGGGATCCGCACGGAGAAGTCCCGCACGGCCCAGCGGCGCCGGTAGCGCTTGCCGAGCCCCCGTGCCTCGACGGCCCAGCGGCTCGCGCCGTCGGCTGACGTCATCCCACCCCACCTGCCCCACCGGCTAATTAACTAGTCAGCTAGTGGAATGAGCATATAGAACACCCTTGCGCTGTCAATATCCGGTACAGATAGGGACAAAAGGTGCAATTACGGGCTCAGCCGGCCGGGCTCGACGCCTTCCGGCGGGCCCGGTGGGCGGCCGCGGTCGCACGGTTGCCGCAGATCTGCGGGGAACAGAAGCGCCGCGACAGGTTGCGGGAGGTGTCCACGAAGACCTCGGCGCAGCGGTTCCCTACGCACACGTGCAGCCGCTCCATGCCGCTCGTGGTGACCACGGTGAGCAGCCCCATGGCGGCGTTGACCGCGTACTGGTCGGCGACGGGGGCGTCGGGCGCGGCGACGTGCAGGTGCCACGAGCCGTCGTGGTCGGTGTAGTGCGGCACGGCGCGGTGGGCGGCGAGCACGGCGTTGAGCAGGCCGACGGCCGTGGCCGCGTCCGGGGCGCCGAAGACCTCGCGCAGCACGGGCCGGAGCCCGCGCACGGCGGCGAGGTCCGCTTCGGTCGGGGCCGCGGGCGGCCGGATGCCGTGGGCGTCGAGCAGGGCGGACAACGCCGCAACATCGGGCATCTTCTCCACATTCCGCACGATGTTGTAGGTATTGACCAGGTCCTCAGCCAGGGTCACCGAACCGTCTGAGTAACTAGTAAACCTCACCATGACTCCGTACTATTGCTGCTCGTAGTCGCCACCGCATCACCTGCGGCGGCACTGTTTCCTGTTGCCCGCATGTCCGCGGAGGATGTCGATGGACTCGCAAGAGGCATTACCCGCCGAGGAGTCGGCGCCACCGCAGGAAACACCCGCCCCTGCCGCCGGATTCCGGGAGGAGGCACTCTACGGTCTGCGGGCCGCCGTCCCCCTGGCCGTGGCCGTCTTCGGATTCGCGGTCTCCTTCGGCGTCGTGGCCCGCGCGGCGGGCATGGGGGTCCTGGCCCCGGTGGTGATGTCGCTGACCACCTTCGCGGGGTCCGCGCAGTTCGCCGCGGCCTCGGTGCTCGGCACCGGCGGCGGCGTCGCCGCCGCGATCGTCGCGGCCGTCCTGCTCAACTCCCGCTATCTGCCCATCGGGATCAGCGTGGCCCCGGCCATGACCGGCGGCGTCCTCAAGCGCTTCCTGTCCGCCCAGCTGGTGGTGGACGAGTCCTGGGCCGTGGGTCACGTGGGCAACGGCCGCTATTCGCGCGGCCGGCTGCTCGGCGCGGGCGTGCTGGTCTACGCCGCCTGGGTCGGCGGCACCGCGGTCGGTCTGCTGGGCGCCCACTACCTCGGCGATCCCGAGCGCTTCGGGCTGGACGTCGTCTCGCCCGTGCTGTTCATCGCCCTCCTCAAGGGCCAGATCACCAGCCGCAAGGCGCTCGCGGCCTCGGCCCTCGGCGTCGCCATCGCCCTGGCCCTGGTGCCCTTCGCCTCGCCGGGCGTGCCCCTCATCGCCGCCACCGCCGCCTGCCTGTTGGGACTGAGGAAATGACCGGACTGTGGCTCGCCGTGCTCCTGGTCGGCGCCGTCTCCATGGCGCTCAAGGCGACCGGCCCCGTACTGCTCGGCGGCGAGGAGCTGCCCGCGGCCATGCAGCGCGTGGTCACGCTCATGGCCCCCACCCTGCTGGCGGCGCTGATCGCCACCCAGATGTTCGGCCAGGGCAAGTCGCTCGTCATCGACGCCCGCGCCGTCGGGCTCGTCGTCGGGGCCTTCGGCGTCTGGCGCAAGTGGCCCACCCTGCTCGTCGTGGTGCTCGGGGCCGCGGCCACGGCCCTGACCCGGCTGGTGACGAACTGACCGGGCCCGCGGGCGGCGCCCGCACCCGGCACGACGGCTCCCCCGGCCGCCCGCCCCGACCCCCGCTCCCCGACCGGAAGGAGGCCCCCATGGAGAACTCGGACGCCCCGCCCCTCACGGCAGCCGCGGCAGCCCCGCCCCGGCCGGCCGGCACGCCGCCCACCACGGCCCTGTGGGACGCGGGCATCCGCCTGGGCGCCGCCGTCACGCTGCCGCCCCTGCCGCTGGCACCGGTGGCCGCGGGCATGCGCTGCGCCGGCCCCCTGCGCCGCGTGCAGCACACCGAGGGCGTGGTCTCGATCTTCACCGGGATCGACGCGGCCGCCCCGGGCGACATCCTGCTCGTCGACAACTCCGGCCGCACGGACGAGGCCTGCGTCGGCGACCTCGTCGCGATCGAGGCCCGGCAGGCCGGCCTCGCGGGCATCGTCGTGTGGGGCTGCCACCGCGACAGCGACGAACTCGCCGCCATCGGCCTGCCGGTGTTCAGCCTCGGCCCCTGCCCCGCCTCGCCGCGGCTCGGCCCCGGCCGCGGCCCGGCGCCCGCCCTCCCCCCGCTCACGGGCCGGGACGGCGACAGCGTGACGGCCGACTCCGACGGCGTGCTGATCGTCCCGGCGGCGGCCCACGCCGAGGTGGCCGCCGTCGCCGGGCAGATCGTCCGGGCCGAGCGCGCCCAGGCCGAGCGGGCCCTGGAGGGCGTCAGCCTCCGCGAGCAGCTGGGCTGGGACCGCTTCCTGGAGCGCAGGCGCACCGACCCCGGCTATGCGTTCCGCTCCCATCTGGCCCAGGTCGACGGAGCACTGGAGTAGGAGGAGCAGGGGACGTACGAGGGAAGGCCCCGCCGCAGCAGCAGGTGCCGGCGGGACCAGGGGTGGGGCTCCGGAATCCCGTCCCGGACGCAGAGCGAGAACGTCAGCACGGCCAGTCCGTTCGCAGATCGGTTCACAGGAGGTCCCCTTCTCCTCATGGCGTCGACGTCGGTACAGGCACAGCGGGCTCCGGCCCGGTTCCCGGTGGACCCCCGCCGCCGGGGACCGGACCCGGGCCCGCTGCGCCGCGCCCCCGGCCGGGCCGGGGGCGGCCCGCAGGACCGCTCAGGAGGCGGCCTGCGGAAGATGGGCCCGCGCGAACTCCAGCTGCCGCCGGAACATCGCCACGCGTTCGTCCACGTCCGTCACGCTGTGGCCCCCGTCGTGGACGTGCAGGCCGTGGGCGACGCCGCGCCGCGCGAGCCGCTCGGCGTAGTCGCGGACCTGCGCCACGGGGCAGCGGGCGTCGTTGGCGCCGGCCATGATGAGCACCGGCGCGCGGACGGCGTCGGCGTACGTCAGCGGCGAGGACTCCCGGTAGCGCTCGGGCACCTCGTCGGGCGAGCCGCCGAAGAGGCTGCGGTCGAGCGCCTTGATCTCCTCCATCGCGCCGTGGTGTGCCGCGGCGCAGTCGGCGACCGGTGCCCCGGCGAGCCCCAGCGCCCACTCCCCCGGCTGCGCGCCGAGCGCGAGCAGCGTGAGGTAGCCGCCCCACGACCAGCCCGCCACGACGAGCCGGGCCGGGTCGGCGATGCCGTGGCCGACCGTCCACCGCCGGACCGCGGCCACGTCCTCCAGCTCGGTGAGCCCCACGCGGCGCCGCAGCGCCTCGGTCCACTCGCGCCCGTAGCCGGTCGAGCCGCGGTAGTTGACGCGCACGACGGCGAACCCGTGGTCGGTCCAGGCCGCGACGGCCGGGTCGAAGGCGTCCTCGTCCTGCTCGTCGGGGCCGCCGTGCAGCAGGAAGACCGCGGGGTACGGGCCGGGCCCCGCGGGCGTGTTCAGCAGGGCGTGGACCCGGCCGCCGGGGCCGTCCACCCACAGGTCCCGCGCCTCGGCCGCCGGGGGCGGCGGGGCGTCCGGGACGGGCAGCCGCGGGTCCTCCAGCAGGCCGCGGAACTCCGGGGGCCGCGCCGAGCTCGACCACAGCAGCCAGGCGTCGCCGCCGGGCCGGGTCCGGGCGTGGGCGATGACCCCGGGCGGCGTGCCGATGCGCTCCAGGCGCCCGCTGTCCAGGTCGTAGCGGTGGAGCGTGGAGCGGGCCTCGTGGTCGTGGACGACCAGCAGCGAGCGGGCGTCCTGGAACCACTGCACCGACACGTCGCCGGGCAGGCCGAGGCGCAGCTCGGTGCGCTCGCCGGTGCGCGGGTCGAAGAGGACCGGTTCCCAGCGGTCGTCGCGCTGGTGCTGCAGCAGCAGGCGCGCGTCGCCCCGCACGGGCGAGAAGCCCACGGCCTCCAGGCCGCCGCCCTCCTCGTCGGCGAGGTCCGCCACGGTCGCGCCGTCGTCCGTGGTCAGGACGCGCACGCCCAGGTCCCACAGGTCGCCGCGCTCGCTGTGCGCGATGACGGCCAGGTCCAGCGAGCGGGAGAGGTCGACGGCGTAGGCCGGTTCGTCGTGCCGGTAGAGCCGGCGGGCCGCGCCGCCGGGCAGGACGAGGTGGACCTCCGCGCCGTCCTCGGTGGAGCAGCCGAGCAGGGAGTGCCCGTCGAGGCCGACGGCCAGGCCCGAGGGCCAGTACAGCCCGGCGGACGGGACGGCCGGGGTGTCGGGGCCGCCGGTGAACGGCTGGCGCATCCACCGGCCGTACTCGTCGCCCGCGCCGTCGTCGAACCACCACACGGCCTCCCCGGACGCCTCGACGGCGCACTGCTGGGTGCCGGACGGGCGGTCGGTGACGCGGCGGAGGGTTCCGGCCGCGCGGTCCCAGGCGTAGACCTGGGCGATGCCCGAGAGGTCGCTGACGAACACGCAGCGGTCGGGCGCGCTCTTGGCCCAGGCCGGCAGGGTGTGGCGGGGGGCGCGGAAGCGCCGTTCCCACACGGGCCCGTCGGCGAGGTGCCGGCGGGGGGCGGTCGTGGTCATCGAGGGGGTTCCTCCCGTGGCTCCCTGGGGTGTGCGCCCCCGCCCCTCCATCGGGGACCCGCCGCCGCCGGCGGTGGGCCGGGGCGGCCGGCGGGCGGCGCCGGCTCCCGGGCGCCTGGGTGGACGCGTGCGTCAGTGGCAGCCGCAGCTCGCCGAGGTGACCCGGTTCATCCGGCGCCTCGGCCGTGCCTCGCCTGTCTCCGTGCCGGCCCCGGCGAGCGCTTCGGTGCCGCCGAGGGCCGTGACCGTGCTGGTGGAGCAGGCCAGCGTCAGCTGGTACGGGGTCTGCGGCAGGGCGCCCAGGACGATGTGGGCGGAGACCGTTGCCTTGCCGGTGGCCGCGGAGTTGCCCTCGGTGTTGAAGGGCAGCGGCTGCATGCCGGTGCTCAGGCCGAACTCGATCCCGGAGACCAGCGCGTGGTCGGGGTGCTCGGCGAAGAGGCGCTCGAGCTCGGCCGCGGCCGTGCCGGAGCCCGTGGCGGCGGCCTTGAGGTCGGTGACCGCACCGTTCTCCACGGTCAGCACCAGCGGGTAGTGCGAGAGGCCGGTCAGCTGCTCGTAGATCTCGTGGCGGCGGTCGGCGCTCGCGCTGCGGGCCCGGACGACGGGCCAGCCCTTGACGGTGATCTGGCCGGAGAGCGCGGTGCCGGTGAGGTCGGCGGCGAGGCGCAGCCGGCCGGTGGGTGCGGTGCGGACGGCGCCCGGCTGGAAGAGGCCGCCGTCGGTCCGCGACCAGGTCGGCCGGTCGTAGGTCAGCCGGGCGACGGAGCCGGTCAGCGCTTCCTCGATCTGCAGGCCGCCGGAGGCGGCGAGGGCCTCGGTGAGCTTGTCGGCGCGGGCCTGGACCTCGTCGGGGTCGGTCTTCTCCAGGGCCGTCAGCACGGTGCCGGCCTGGTCGAGGGCGAGCGGGCCCTGCCCGGCGCGGAGGACGGCGACCGTGCGGCCGGGGCCGGTGTCGGCGGACGGAGCGGTCAGCAGGGCGTCGGCGGTGGCGATCACGAGGACGTCGCTGTTGTCCGGCACCTCGGTGCGCAGGATGTCGCCCAGGGTGCGGCCGGGGCCGGCGGTCACGGTGGCGCACTGCTCGTAACGGCTGCCGCCCTCGAGGCGGAAGAAGTCGGCGAGCGCCTTTTCCAGGACCAGTACGAAGTGTGTACGGCCGACCGGATACTGGCGGTAGGCCTCGGGGCGGACAATAATCATCGCGACACCACTCCCAGATATGCGTGTTGCGTGTCGGCGAGGCGGGTCGAGTCAGCACCTCGACCCGCCTCGCGCCAGGGCTGTTCAATTCAGCCCGTCACCCGGGTTCAGCCCAGCAGGGTCCCGAGGTAGTTGCTGTTCTTGCGCACCTTGATGGTCTTCTTCATGGGAACTCACCTCCCGCCAATGGCCATTGTTTTCGGATGGACTGCGGGGCGATTAGCCCAGCAGGGTCCCCAGGTAGTTGCTGTTCTTACGGACCTTGATGGTCTTCTTCACGGGAACTCACCACCCTCCATTGGCTCGGATCCGGCCGGGTCACCGGGCGTTCAGCCCAGCAGGGTCCCGAGGTAGTTGCTGTTCTTGCGCACCTTGATGGTCTTCTTCATGGGGAATCACCTCCCGTCCACATGGATTTCGCGCTCCCGCCGCGTCCGCGGCCGGCCGCTCAGGCGGCCGGTGCGATGCGGACGCTCGGGGCGCCGCCTTTGTTGCCGAGCACCACTTCACCGCTCTCGGTGTAGACGGTGGTGTCGGGCGAGATGATGTCGAGGTGGTACTGGGTGAAGGGGGTGAGCCCCAGTCCCCAGTGCAGGCAGCCGCGGTCGCCGCCGTAGACCTCGTTCATCGCGTGGTTGCCCCGGACGATGTCCAGGCTGGTGTTGAGGGCGTGACCGATCTCCCAGACCAGGGTGTAGCGGGAGTCGATCTCGAACATCGCCTCGAAGACCTCGGCGACCGGGGCGCCGGCGGGCCGGAACGGCCGGAGCGAGGTGATCGCTCCCTTGTGCACGTCGGCCACGACCGCCTCGTGCTCCAGCCCGGCCAGCTTGCCCTGCAGGCGCGCCTGGTCCTTGCGGAGGAACGAGGGCGTTCCGTTGTGCAGGATGGGGAAGCCGCGGAACGCGATGCTGCCTTCGAGCGGGAGGTGCAGCGATTCGTCGAACTCGACGATCTGCATCGGCAGGACGCTGATCTCACCCGAGGGTACGATCTGCTGCTCGCCCCATTCAAGGGGGCCGGCCTGCTGATTCCAGACCAGGTCGTCGGCGAGGTGGTCCAGGACGGCGCGGGTGCCGTGCCGCTCGTCGACGTACACCAAGTGGTCGGTGGACTCGGCGAGTTCGAAGAACCGGTCGCTGAACTCCGCCTGCTCCTGGGCCGAGGTGCGCTCGATGACCCCGATGAAGTGGCGGATGATGCCCAGGTCCGTGGGCGTCGAGTTGCACGCCATGCCCATCAGCTTGCGGCGCGGGCCGAGCGCCTCCTCGGACGGGGACTCGAAGAATCGGTAGGGCGAGATGACCAGCGAATGAGAATTCTGCGGAACCGTTTCATCAGCGAGCATCTTCTCGAAGTCGTCGCCCGGTTTCAGAATGATCGTCCGGTACTCCACGTAGGGGGCATCCCTGACGATTTCGAATTCCTGGACCATCTCCTGATTGGTGATCAGGCAGAAGATGCTTCCCTCGGCCGGGCCGAACTGACTGAATCGCGCCGGGTTGATCTTGATTGCCATAATCGGCGATACCCCCAGGTGGCTGATTATCTGGACGCAAGAAAACAGCACCCGGCGAACCCCGCGCAATATGCCGGGGGGCAATGGCCGGAACATATGCCGGTTTGAGCTCGGAGTCCGACCGTTTTGGGCGGCTGGTCACCTTTGCCCGGCTCTATGGGTGTCTCACGGCAGATAAATCTATGAAGACCGAGGCCGACGGTGCCCTCACCACAGGGAAACAGACCGTATGCCCGCTTCACCCCTCACCTCAACACCCCCGCACCCACCCCGATCCGGAGGGGACTTCCGGCCCCGGAGGCAAACCGGAATCCTGCCGCCGCACGGTTCCGGCCATGATCCATGAGGGCTGGGCCGCAGAACCGGCGGTCACAGGCCGGAACTTCCCGCTCCGCACCACTGTGATGTGAATCACTCCTGACACAGAATCAGGGATTCCGGGAAGAAAAATGCCGGGCGGTCACGCGCAGTCGGGGGTGTCTGCGCGGACCGCCCGGCTCGTGTGCCGCGCTGTCCTGTGAGCGTCAGGGCATTACGCGGCTGGCTTGGGGCGGGGGATGAACAGGCACGCGAGGGCCGCGGCGGCCGTTGCGGCGAGGATGAAGGCCCATCCGTGGTCGAAGGCCGTGACGGCGTCGTCCGCGCCGGAGGGCGCGCCGATGAAGGCCACCAGCAGGGCCACGCCCAGCACGGAGCCGACCTGACGGGCCATGGTGACGACGGCCGAGCCCGTGGAGAAGCTCTGCGGCGGCAGCGCGGAGACGGCGGCGCCCACGAGGGTCGGGACGACCATGCCCACGCCGACGCCCGTGAGGAGCATGCCCGGGAGCAGGCCCGCGGCGTACTCGTGCGCGGTGCCGAGCCGGTAGATCCACCAGCCGATGCCGGCGCCGAAGAGCACGCAGCCGACCGCGGAGACCGCCGCGGAGCCGAACTTCTTGATGACGGGGCCCACGCCCATCGCGAAGGCGGGGACGAGGACCGGTCCGGGCGCGATGGCGAGGCCGGTCTTCAGCGGCGACCAGTGCCACACCTGCTGGCACCACAGCACCGCCGAGAGGAGCATCGCGCCGAAGGACACGGCGAACAGGAGGTTCGCGAAGGTCGAGGGGCCGACCGCGGGGATCCTCAGCAGGCCCAGCGGCAGGATGGGCGAGGCGTGGCGCGAGGAGCTGTAGACGAAGGCGGCCAGCAGGAGGACGGCGACCAGGAGGGAGCCGAGCACCTTGCCCGAAGTCCAGCCCCAGTCCTCGCTCTTGACCAGGCCGAGCGCCAGGACCGCGATGCCCAGGGTGAGCAGGGCGGCGCCGAGCAGGTCCAGCCGGGCGGCGGCCGGGCGGGCCGCGATGCGCGGCAGGACCTTCGCCCCGAGGAGGAGGGCGAAGACGCCGATCGGCAGGTTGACGAGGAAGACCCAGCGCCAGTCGAGCTGGGTGAGCAGGCCGCCGATCACGGGGCCGAGGGCGGCGGCCAGGCCGCTGATGGCCGTCCAGGCGCGGACCGCGGGGATCCTCTTCTCCGGGGGTGCGGCGGCCAGCAGCAGACCCAGCGAGGAGGGGATGAGCATGGCGGCGCCGACGGCCTGCACCACGCGGGCCGCGACCAGCAGCCAGACGCCCGGCGCGACGGCGCACAGCGCGGAGGCGACGGTGAAGACCGCGATGCCGAGCAGGTAGGCGTTCCGGGGGCTGGTGCGGTCGGCGAGGCTGCCGGCCGGAACGAGCAGCGCGGCGAAGATCACCGCGTAGGCGTTGAGGATCCACGAAAGCGAAGCCAGCGAGGACCCGGAGAACTGGGCGCCGATGTCGGGCAGGGCGACGTTGACGATGAACATGTCGAGGTTGGACATCGCAACCCCGGCTACAACGACGGCGAACACCGGGCCGAAGGCGGGCTTCGTCACGCTGCCCGCCTGTCCGGCGGCAGTCTGAGTCATCGCTCTCCTCGCTAGTGAGTTGGCTTTTCCAACTCACGTGAGCATACAGCGTCCCCCGGGGCGTGTCGGTGTGATGTAGGCGTCACGGCGCCCGTACGGCAGTACGGCCGCACCGGGCCGAAAAGAGCCTGGTGCGGCCGTACTGACGGTGTGTCGGATTCGGGCGGCGGATGGAGGCGCGGGGCGGCGGGGCGAGGCGCGGGCCGGCGTCAGCCGGTGACGAGGTGGACGACCAGCGCCACCACGATCATGAGCACGAAGGCGCCGATCGGTGCACCGCAGCCGCCGCCCAGCAGCCACAGGGGCAGCCGCCAGGGCGGGCGTCCCGAGGCGGCGCGGTGGTCCGCGACCAGAGTGAGGAGAGCGGCGGGGGCGACGGCGGCCGTCACCCCCGCCCACCACCACAGGCACGTCACCGGCTGCCCGGTGAGGACGTCGGCGTGGCCCGAGAACAGGACCGCGACCAGGACCGCCGGTACGGCGACGCACGCCGCGGCGGCGGGCACCCACCAGCGGGCGCCGGCACGGCCCGTCCGGCGCGCCGCCCACCGGGCGAGCCCGGCGGCGGGGACGACCAGCGCGGCGGCGAGGCAAGCCGCCACGAGGGTCCAGACGGCCAGGACGAACGGGATGACGATCAGGCCCAGGGCGCCGCTGTCGTCCTCGGAAGGATCGCCGGCACCGCCGGAGCCCGGGGCGGCATCCGGATGCACCACCGCCCAGAGGACGAACACGCCGATCGCGAGGGTCGCCTCTGCCACGAGTGCCCCGGTCGCCGTGACGAACGTGGGCGGCGACCAGAGGCTCTTGCGCGCGGTTTCTTGCTTCACCGGGCCATCATCCGACGCGCCTTGCAGCACGCTGACGGCAGGGTTCGCACCCGATCCGGCCGGTGCCCGCACGGCACCGCCGGACTCCACCATCGTGGTCACGCACCACGGCGGCGGAGGAAGCGTGCCCGGACACCGGATTCGGGAGGATCGGGACGGAGCCCGTACCAAGCTCTGGTGCCCCGCGCCTCCGTTCCCGCCGCGGCGGGAATGTGCGGGTGCCCGCACCACTCCCTCCGCCGCCACGGCGCTCAGCCACCGGCAAACACACCCGGCGGTGCCGCACCCGCCTCAGGCAGGCACGGCACCGCCGGGCTCCACCATCGTGGTCACGCACCGCGGCGGCGGAGGAAGTGTGCCCGGGCCGGAGGCCCCCCCGCGTTCAGGCCAGCTTCACCGGAAGTGTCGCGAAGCCCCGCTGGACCAGCTGGTCGCGGAACGTCGGTTCGCTCGCGAGGGCGATGGCCGGGAAGCGGCGCAGGACCGCCGGGAGGGCGATCTCCGCCTGCATGCGGGCGAGGCCCGCGCCGAGGCAGAAGTGCGCGCCGCCGCTGAGGGTCAGGGCGTGGTTGCCCTTGCGGTACGGGTTGAACGTGCCGGGGTCGGCGTACTGCCGCGGATCGCGGTTGCCCGCGGCGATCAGGAGCGTGACCTTCGTGCCCGCGGTCAGCGGGACCCCGAAGAAGTCGATGTCCTTGACGGCCATGCGGTTGAGGGCCTGCGCCGCGGGGTCGAAGCGCAGCACCTCCTCGACGTAGCCCGGTGCGAGGGAGTCGTCCTTGCGGAGGGCGTCGGCGTACTCCGGGTGCTCCACGGCGAGCCGCAGCGCGTTGCCGATGAGGTCCATCGGCGCCTCGGTGCCGGCGACCAGCAGCAGCATGAAGTTGGCGACGAGCTCTTCCTCGCTGATGCCGCCCGTCGTGTCGAGCTGGCGGACCATCTCGCTGACGAGGTCGTCGCCGGGCCGCGCCCGCCGCTCGGCGACCAGGTCGCCGAAGTAGACGGCCAGTTCCTCCATGGCGGCGTCGCCGGGCCGGAGCTGGGCGAGGTCCTGGATGGGCTCAAGGGCGGTGGTGATGGCGCCGATGTGGCCCCGGAACCCCGCCTGCTCCTCCTCGGGTATGCCCAGCAGCTCGCCCATGATCGCCATCGGCACGCGGAAGGCGAACTCGGCCATGAAGTCGACCGGTGCGCCCCCTTCGCCGAGCGTGCCCAGGCGGTCCACCAGCGCGCCGATCAGCCGCTCCACCGCCGGCTGCAGCGCGGCGATGCGGCGCGGCGTGAAGCCGACGCTGAAGAACCGCCGGTAGCGGTCGTGGTCGGGGTTGTTGCTGAAGAGCATGTTCTTGGTGAGCCACACCCAGGAGGAGTGCTCCCGCCAGCCGGGCATCATCGTGTCCTGCACGGCCCCGTCGGTCGACAGGAGCCCGGGCTCGCGCAGCGCCCGGGCGCACTCGGCGTGCCCGGTGACCACCAGCTGGCCGGGGCCGAGCGGCAGCAGCGGCCCGTAGGAGCGCAGCGCCTCGTAGAGCGGGTACGGGTCCCGCTTCCCGGCCGGGCTCAGCAGCGTCATCATCGCCCGGCCCGGGTCCATCACCGGTGTGCTCATGTCACTTCTCCTAGATCTACAGCGGTTCTACAGCGGTGCCATGACGAAATCGGCCTTGGTGGTCCCGCAGTCCGGGCACTCCCAGTCGTCCGGGATCTCCTCCCACGGCGTGCCGGGCGCGATCCCCTCCTCGGGCAGTCCCAGGGATTCGTAGTAGACCCAGCCGCAGACGAGGCACATCCATGCCCTTTTCCCGACGTCTTCGCTCACGGGATGGTCTCTCCAGTTCTCGTTCCGTGTTCGGCGACGAACACGGAGATGGCGCTTTTCGCTTCGGGGGACATCAGGATCCCCATGTGGCCACGGCCCGGGGCCTGCTGGAGCCGTACGTCGCGCAGGCCGGCGGCAATGGCCTCGGCTTCGCAGTACGGCACCACGGGGTCCTCGGGGTCGTGCAGGGCCAGCACCGGGACGTCGAGCTCGCGGCCGAGGCCGACGACGTCCCAGTGGCTGACGGGCACCCCGTTGCGGCGGTGCAGTTCGCGGTAGATGCGGTCGACGACGGCGCGCGAGAGCATCAGCTCGCTCCTGGACCACCGCTCCAGCACCGCGGTCAGCGTGCAGGTCGGGGCGACCAGGGCGATGCAGTCGACGTCCGGCCGCTCCTCCAGGGCCACCGCGCCGACGGCGGCGATGGAACCCAGGGAGTGCGCGACGACGACCTTCGCCCCGCCGAGCGAGTCCAGGGCGGCGCGCACGGCCGCCGTGTACTGCGTCATGGTGGCCTGCGTGCCGCGGTTGACTCCGTGGGCCGGCGCGTCGAACGCGGCCACCCGGTAGCCGAGTTCCCGCAGCGGGCCGATCAGCGAGTACATGCTGCTGCTGTCGGCTCCCCAGCCGTGCACGAGGAGCGCGGTGGGCCGGTCGTCGTCGCCCCACAGGTATCCGCCGTGCACGTCGGGGTTGCCGAGGATGTCGAAGCCCCGGGCGCCGAGCGGGAGGACGTTGTCGGGCCGGGTGCCGATGGCCCGGGTCCGGCTGAAGACGTCGGTGGCCCAGCGGCCGCCGGGTCCGGGCGCGAGGACGCCGGCGGCCGCGTGGGCGAGTCTTCTCAGGACGAGGGGCGTCATGACGGCGACTTCACCGTCACCGGCTTGGCGTCCGCCGGGGCGATCGTGGTCCGGTTGAAGTCGGTGTAGAAGCCCGACTCGGTGTCGTAGAAGTGCAGCCGCCGGATGATGGTGCTCAGCTGGCGGAGCTTCACGCGCTCCTCGCGGACCATGCCCGGGTAGGCCTCCTTCAGGGCCCGCTGCGCCTTCTGCAGGTTGTAGAAGGGGACGACCGGGGCGACGTGGTGGGCCGTGTGGATGGAGATGTTGTGCGTGAGGAACAGCAGCCACTTCGGGTACACGAAGTCGGTGGTGACCAGCAGGCGGCTGGCGTTGCGCGTCCAGTGCTCGTTGGTCAGGTACGGGATGTCGCTGGAGCTGTGGTGCATCAGCGTCGTCGCGCTGAACCAGGCGTGGGTCGCGAGCCACGGGGCGACGAAGTAGATCAGGAAGCCCGTGAAGCCGGTGAACCAGATCAGCGGGACGAAGTAGGCGACCATGACGGCCAGGACGAAGAGCATCGACCGGCGGACGTCACGGCGCGCCTCCCGCTTGGGGAAGTAGCTCGGCCGGAAGCCGGACTCGCGCCAGTAGTTGATGGTGCCGCCCCAGAACGCCCAGGTGCGCGTCCCGTGGTAGATGACCTTCTCGTGCCACGGCATCCGGTCGTAGAGCGCCGCCGGGACCGGACGCCAGTCGGTGTCCAGCTCCAGGTTGTTGGTGTGGCTGTGGTGCAGGTTGTGCACGTGGCGCCAGGCGTGGAACGGGTAGATCAGCGGCAGCAGCGAGACGTGCCCGATCGCGAAGTTGAACTTGCGCGAGCGGGAGAAGGAGCCGTGCCCGCAGTCGTGCGCGATGCAGTGCAGGCCCCAGCCGCCCAGGCCGGCGACGATCCACAGCGGGATCCAGAGCAGCCAGTGGGGCGAGAACGCGATGCCGACGAGCGCACCGATGTACAGCACCCAGCTGACGGCGAAGCCGAGCAGGCCGCGGCCCACCTGTGGTTCGAAGTACTCCCTCGGGATGGCCCCCGCGAGCCGTTCGCCCTCGATCTGCTCCGACTTGCGTTTGAAGTCCTCGAACGCCTTGTCCGGAGCGGACGGAAAGTTGTATGCCCCCATCGTCGTGGTTCCCTTCAGCCGGTCCGGCGGGACAGCCTGAGTTCCTGGGCCAGATAGCTGCTCAGGTCGTCGATGGTCTGGTGCTCGTAGAGCAGGCCGGGCGAGAGCCGGCGCTCGACGACCTTCTCCAGGGCGCCGGAGACCTGGACGGCGACCCGCGAGTCGAGTCCGTAGGCCTCGAAGGACTTCTGGGTGTCGATGTCGGAGGGCGCGGCCTCGATCCGCTTGGCCAGGTGCTCGATGAGCCACTGGCGCAGGGACTCCTCCGTGAGGGGGCCCGAGATCTGCTGGGCGTCCTTCTTGCGTCCGAACATGTGGTTACGCTCCTGCTGGTGCGAGGGTGAAAGCACTGCGGGTGGATCCGGGAATGGAACTGCGGGTGGGACCGCGGGTGGAGCACCGCCGTGGGGGCGGGGGGCGGCTACGCGGCCTGTTTCATGGCGCGCTTGCGTTCGATGGTGGCCTTGTCCGGCTCCCTCAGGTCCCAGACGACGCGGGCCTTGCCGAGGCCGAAGAGGATCCAGCCGCTCAGGTCCGGCTCCCACCAGGTCACGCCGTGGCGGTAGGACCCGGGGAAGGCGTGGTGGTTGTTCTGCAGTCCCTCGCCGAAGGTGAAGGCGGCGACGGGCCAGTTGTTGGCGCTGCGGTCCTTGTTGTCGAAGGGGCGGGTGCCGATGGCGTGGCAGATCGAGCCCACGCACCAGGCGGCCTGGTTGGCCACGAAGATGCGTGCGAACCCGCCGAAGACCAGGCCGGTCAGCAGCGACATCGGGGTCTGCTCGACGGCGAAGCCGACGACGGCCGGGATCAGCAGGCCGGTGAGGACCCAGGCCGGGTAGGTGCGGTGGTACCACATCAGCCGGCGGTCGCGCAGGACGTCGGGGGCGAAGACGCTCCACTTGGAGGTCTCGTCGCTGAGCATCCAGGGCATGTGCGCGTACCACAGCCCGCGCAGCCGCGCCTTGAGGCTCCAGCCGTGCAGGTTGGGCGAGTGGGGGTCGCCCTCGCGGTCGCTGAAGCGGTGGTGGCGGCGGTGCGTGGTGACCCAGAACATCAGCGGGCCCTGGGCCCCCATGGACCCCGTGATCATCATGACGGCCTCGAAGGCCGGCGAGGTCTTGAACGCCTTGTGCGAGAGGTAGCGGTGGAAGCCGATGGTGATGCCGCCCATGTGCACGAAGTACATGACGACGAACATGACCAGGTCGGTGGTGGTGTAGTTGCCGGTCCACAGGAACCAGGCGGCGACGGCGGTGCCGATCAGCGGCAGCGTCATCGTGGTGAGCGCGGAGAAGCGCTTGATGCGGCGGCTTGCGGGGTCGAGCTTGACGATCGCCGACGCGAGCGGGTCGGCGGTTGCGGAAGACACGGGCCGCTCCTTATCTCTCTGACCGTGCGCGTTTGGGGTAGCGGACGTTGGTGACCAGGCCCAGGACGTCCAGCAGCCGGATGAATCCGCCGGCGATGTCGATCTGCCAGAAGGTGTGCCGGTTGTGGGCCAGGGCGGGCTGGGCGTGGTGGTTGTTGTGCCAGGAGCCACCGACCGAGAAGGGTGCGAGCGTCGCGACGTTGCGGCTGTTGTCCCGGGTGCGGTGGGGGCGGCTGCCCAGCGTGTGCCCGATGGAGTTGACGCTCCAGGTCACGTGGTCGAGGAGAAAGATGCGGGCGAGACCGCCCCAGAGCAGCCCGCCGACCGCACCGCGGAGGCTGCCGCCGGTGAGCGCCCAGCCCAGCAGCGCGGGCAGGGCGAGTCCGGCCAGGACCCAGACGAAGTAGTACTCGTTGATCTTCATCACGAGCCGGTTCTTCATCAGGTCGGGGACGTACTTGCTCCAGTTCTGCCGGCGGACGGTGAACAGCCAGCCGACGTGGCCGTGCCACAGGCCGCGCAGCCGGGGGTACTTGCGCCCGTCCTGCATCGGCCGGGGCGAGTGGGGGTCGCCGTCGCGGTCGGTGAACGCGTGGTGCTGGCGGTGGGTCGCCACCCAGAAGACGACCGGGCCCTGCGCGGCCATGCTGCCGGCGATGCCCCAGAAGGCGGTCACCCCCGGCTTGGCCGCGAAGGACAGGTGCGAGAAGAAGCGGTGGAAGCCGCCCTCCACGCCCAGGGAGGTCAGCAGGTACATCCCGATGAGCAGACCGAGGTCGACCCCGGTGAATCCGTAGTTCCAGGCGAAGGCCACCGCACCGGCGAAGCCCAGGGTGGGCACGCCGACGGTGAGGTAGGCCAGCCGGCGGGCCGAGGCGTCGGTGTCGCCGCCCGCGGCCTGCGGGGCCGCACCCGGGCGGGACGTGCGCGGGGCACCGGCTGCGGCGGCCCCGGGTGACTCAGGCGAAATCGTCATGGTGGGCTCCCGTCACCGCACGGCCTGCGGCATGTCGTCGGCGGCCAGGGCCAGCTTCTTCAGCGTCCCCTGGACGTAGGCCTTCCGTGTCGCGTCCCGGCGGACCTTGCCGCTGGTGGTCATGGGGATCGCGCCGACCGGTCCGAAGTGGACGGCGGCGGGCCGCACCCCGTGCTCGGCCGTCACCGCCGCGATCACCGCGTCCAGCACGGCCGCCCCCTCCGCGGCCAGCTGGCGTGCGGTGCCGCGGTACTCGGCGGCGACCACCAGCTCCTCGCCCTGCTCGCCGGGGACGGAGAAGGCCGCGCAGCCGCGCACCTTCTCGTGCGCCTGGCGGACGCTGAGCTCGATGTCCTGCGGGTAGAGGTTGCGGCCGGCGATGACGACGAGGTCCTTGAGGCGTCCGGTGATGAACAGCTCCCCGTCGAGCAGGAAGCCGAGGTCGCCGGTGCGCAGGTGGGTCCCCTCGCCACCGTCCGCCGTGCGCGCCGTGAAGGTCGCGGCGGTGAGCCCGGGCCGGCCGAGGTAACCGTGGGCCACGTTGGGGCCGTTCACCCAGATCTCCCCCACCCGCCCGGCCGGGACCGGCAGCAGGGTGTCGGGGTCGACGACGGTCACCTCGTGCCCGTCGGCGACGGTGCCGCAGCTGACGACGTGCGCGACCCGGCCGGGCTCCGCATCCCTCCCGTCCCCCTCGGACCGGCGCACGACGCCGTTCTCGAGGGCTTCCTTGTCGAGCCGTTCGGTCCGCAAGGGGGTTCCGGTGGGCTTTCCCGATACGTAGAGCGTCGCCTCGGCCAGGCCGTAGCAGGGAATGAGGGACGTCTCGTCGTAGCCCCGGGGGCCGAATCGCTCGCGGAACTTGTCGAGGGTTACCCTGGATACGGGCTCGGATCCGCAGAAGACCTGGCGCAGTGTGCCGAGGTCGAGGGTTTCCAGCTCGTCATCGGTGATACTCGAAGTGCACATGTCGAAAGCGAAGTTGGGCCCGACGGAAATGGTGACCTTGTGGTCGGTGATCGCCTTCAGCCAGCGGTACGGCTGCTGGACGAAGTGCGCCGGCGACATGAGCACCAGGGGCCAGCCGCCGTGCACCGCGAGCATGATCGTGCCCATCAGGCCCATGTCGTGGTAGGGCGGCAGCCAGGTGCAGCCGACGCGGTCGGCTTCGTACCCCATGTTGTGTTCCAGGGCACGGCAGTTGCTGACCAGGTTCTCGTGGGTGAGCACGATTCCCTTGGGGTCCCCGGTGGAGCCCGAGGTGTACTGCAGCAGCGCCGGATCGGAGACGGCGTCGGGAACGGCGGTCGCCGGTGCCGGGCCGCCGAAGTAGGCGTCGTCGACGAACAGCCATTCCGGCGGGCGCACCGTATCGGGGAGTTCCGCGGCGAATTGGGCCACGCGGCCCTCCAGCCGGCGGTCCGCAATGATCACATCGGGCGTGCTGTCCACGACGATCGAGGCGAAGCGGGCCACTGCGCGTTTCCCGGTGGGCGGGAAGGACGGCACCGCGGTGGCGCCGGCCCGGAATATCCCGAAGAGCGCGGCGATGTAGTGCAGGCCGGGATCGAGTGCCAGCACCACGCGCCGCCCGCTGAGTTCGCGCTCCAGCAGGTCCGCGGCGATACGGCCGGCGTGTTCGTACACGTCGTGGTAGGTCCAGTCGACGGCCTCGTCGCTGGTGCCGTCGGCGAGAAAGCGAAAGGCCGTGCGCCGGGGCCCGGCGGCCCGCTGCTGGAGGATGCCGGGCAGCCCGGGCAATGAGGTACGGGCCCGCCCCGCTATGTGGTCCACAACGCCCCCGTGAAGTTCAGTTCTGTGAGCGGGGCCGCACCCGTGTCACCGGTGCGCGGCCCGCGAAAAATGATGTGCGCCGTACCGTCGGCTGTCGCCCTCGTCAGCCGGTACGGACGATGCGGAGCTGTTGTGCGGAACCCAGGTGGGCCCCGTCCCTGCCCCAGGCATCGATTTCCTCGTCGACCCAGCCCTCGGCGGTCGCGGAGCGGGTCCGTGCGCGCAGCAGGATCCACGGTGACGACGCCTGCGCGAGATGGGCGCCGGGCCGGACCGTGAGTTCGACCGTGGGCACCAACGCCAGCGTCGAGAGCACCGCCGCGTACGACGGAGCCAGTGAATCCATCAGGAACACGAAACGCAGCGCGTCCGGCGGACGCTCGTCCTCCAAAATCCTGATCCACGCGATGAGTTCGGGCTCGGCGCCGCCCGCATAGGGACGGTTGGGCCCGACCGGGCGGATCTCCAAGTAGGTGGAAATGGCGACGAACTCGGGCGGGATGACGAAGACGTCGCACTCTTCCGGAGGCGGCGCATCCGGAACCGCCGGAGCGAACGACTGCCAGTCGGCCGGCTGCGGATTTCCGAAGACGGCCGATCCTTCTACGTGAACACCCTTTTCGGTGACCGCGCGGCCACCGAGCGTGGTGAGCGTGCGCCCGGCGCGCAGCAACGAGGTCTCCAGCCGGAAGTCGTCGCCGATCGGCCGCAGGAAACGCGCCGTTGCGCTCTGCAGCCGCAGGCCGGGTGCCACCTCCCCTGCGGCATCCTGCATCGCCGAAGCCAGCAGCGCGAGCGTCAGGCCGCCGTGAAAGCCGCCGAAACCGTGCAGATGACTTCCGGCGGCGATCCCTTCGCCGGAGGACCGGCCGAGGAGCGCCACCGGGGAAAGCGGTGAAGCGGTACTGGTCATGGCCCCTCCGATCCGGCCGCCGGCCGGGCGGCCGCAACGCGGGAGAGGGGCGGAATTCTCTGGTGGTGCTCGGTCCTTGGCAACAAGCCATTCACTGTTCCGAGTTGGATCACACGAGTGACCGTAGAAGGGCGGTGCGTCACCAAGCAAGCAATAAATTTTGTGACCCGCATCACGACCGAAGTGAACCCTCGGCCCTGCGTGACGTTCAACACGCACACTCTGCGCTGCAGTGGGTTGCGTCCTCCAACCCACCCGGGGATAGTCTCGCCGCCGACACGTCAGAGGTGGCTTGGGGGGGCCTGTATGCGCGCATTGATGCAGCGAACTGCGGTGAACGGCGTAGGAATTCTGGGCATCGGCGCGTACCGCCCGCACCGGGTGGTGGGCAATGCGGAAGTCGCGGCCCGCACCGGCCGGACCGCCGAGTGGATAGAGCGGCGCACCGGCATCGTCGAGCGCCGATATGCCGGCCCGGGCGAATCGGTGACCGATATGGCGGTGGAAGCCGCGCGGAAGGCCGCGGCCGACGCGGGAATCGCGCCCGGAAAGCTGGGCGCCGTCATCCTGGCCTCCATGTCGTATCTGCAGCAGAGCCCGGGCGGTTCCGCGGAGATCGCCGACCGGCTCGGAATCCGTGCCGCCGCTTTTGATCTCAACGCCGCCTGCGCGGGATTCTGTTACGCCCTGGCACTCGCCTCGGCCATGGTCCGCGACGGGTCGGCGCAGTACGTCGCGGTCATCGGCTCCGACCGGATGACGGACATCGTCGGACCGGAGGACCCGTCGGCGGCGATCCTCTTCGCGGACGGGGCGGGGGCGGTGGTGGTCGGGCCGCAGGACGAGGAGGGGATCGGCCCGGTCGTCTGGGGCTCGGACGGCAGCCGTGCGGGGCTCATCGCGCACGACGCCGCCTGGGACGCGTTCCGGGACGACCCGGGAAGGGAGTGGCCCACCATGAAGATGGCGGGCCCCGAGGTCTTCCGCTGGGCGATCGAGGAGATGCCGCCGGTCGCCCGGGCGGCCCTCGACGCGGCCGGGATCGGCGCCGGCGAGCTCGACGCCTTCGTGCCGCACCAGGCGAACCTGCGCATGATCGAGACCGTCACCCAGCGGCTGGCCCTGCCCGCACACGTCACCGTGGCCCGCGACGTGGTGCACAGCGGCAACACCTCCGCCGCCTCGGTCCCGCTCGCCCTGGCGCGCCTGAAGGAGCTGGGGTCCGTGGGCAGCGGCGGCCTCGCGCTGCTCCTCGGCTTCGGCGCGGGCCTCACGTGGGGCGCCCAGGTGGTCCGCCTGCCCTGAGCACCGGACCGGCCGCCTCCGGAAGGCGCCGGTACCGGCGACACCAACACCTGCCTACGGGAACACACTTCCGGTCGCGCGGCCGAACGATGCATTCCGGCCAGCGGAACCGGCAATCGGCCTACTGTCGAGACCAAGCGCTTCCCCGTACGAAGGCAGGACACCGCCATGACCTCCAGTCCGCCGGGCGCACCGGCCCCCCGCCTGACCCGCACGCCAGCCGGCGCTCCGGCGGCACCCGGAGGCCCGCCCTTCGTGCACTTCGGACCGGAGGTGCTCGGGGCCGCCCTGGAGGGGGCCGGGGCGGGCGCCGTCGAGGAGTTCACGGGATCGTGGGACGACCTGCCGGCCGACACCCACCTCGGCACCGGCACCCCGTACCGCTTCCGCCGCTACGGGCTCTTCCGGATCCGGCCCGGCCGGCTGGAGCGGCTGCCGCACACGGCGTTCTTCCAGGACAAGTCCGTCAACAAGGTCCACGGCGGGGTGCCGCGCCTGTTCGCCCCGCTCTCCGCCTCCGTCGCCGGCGGCGAGGTGCTGCGCACGGTCGTCCACACCCTGCGCCGTCATCTGCCCGGCCCGCGCGCCGGCATGGACACCTGCGGGGTCCACCAGATACGCGTCACGGCCACGACCCGCACCGAGGGCCACCCCGCCCCGGAGGGCGTCCACCAGGACGGGCACTGCTACGTGGCCCAGGTGCTGATCCGGCGCGAGGGCGTGAGCGGCGCGGAATCCGCCCTGTACGACCTGCGCAGCCGCCCGGTCCACCGGGCCGTGCTCACCACCCCGCTGGAGACGATCGTGCTCGACGACCGGCGGCTGCTGCACGGCGTCTCGCCCGTCCGGCCCGCGCCGGGCGCGTCCTGCGGCGTGCGGGACATGCTGCTGGTGGACTTCTTCCCCGGAGGAGGCGACGACGCCCGCGGAGAGGGGGACGTCGCATTGCCGGTTGAGGGGGACGTCGCATCGCCGGGGTGAGCCCCTGCGGACCCGAGCCCCTCTGCGGGCCGTGCCACCTTGGGCGCCCCGCCACGGCGGACTACGATCCGGACGGGCAGTTCCTCCCGGCCGTCCGGACCCCGGAGTTGCTATGACGCTGCTGAGCACCTGGCCGGACTCCGGCCCGGAGACCCTCCTCCTGCGCACGGGCGAGGCCGCCCGGATCGCGGCGGCGCCGGCCCCGGCGGGCGTGCGCTTCGAGCAGTGGCCCGTGCGCGGCGGCGTGCCGGCCGGCGCCTCCGCCGGGGCCGTGCTCACCGCGTACGCCCCCGAGGTCGGCCGGCTCACGGCCGAGGAGGGCTTCGCCGCGGTCGACGTGGCCGCGCTCCACCCCGACGGCTCCCCCGGCCGGCCGGCGAAGGCCGCGGCCGCCCGGGAAAAGTTCCTCGCCGAGCACACGCACGACGAGGACGACGAGATCCGCTTCTTCGTCGCCGGGGCCGGGGTGTTCTACCTGCACGTGGACGGCCTGGTGCACGCGGTGCGCTGTGAGCGGGGCGACCTGCTGGGGGTGCCGCGGGGCACCCGGCACTGGTTCGACATGGGGACGGTGCCGTCCTTCACCGCGATCCGCTTCTTCCACGCGCCGGACGGCTGGGCCGCCACCTTCACGGGCAGCGACATCGCCTCCCGCTTCCCCTCCTTCGACGAGCTGCGCGCCGGGCGGGCGGCATGAGCCTGCGGTTCGCGGCGGACTGCGTGGTCCTGGACATCGAGGGCACGACGAGCGCGACGGGCTTCGTCGTGGACGTGCTCTACCCGTACTCGCGCAGCCGGTTCGGCCCCCTGCTCACCGAGCGGGCCGCCGAGCCCGCGGTGCGGCGCGCCGCCGAGCAGGTCCGCACGCTCCTGGGGGAGCCGGCCGCGGACGCCCCGCGCATCGTGCAGGCGCTCAACTCCTGGCTGGACGAGGACCGCAAGGCCACTCCGCTGAAGACCCTGCAGGGCATCGTGTGGTCGGAGGGGTTCGCCCGCGGCGAGCTGGTCCCGCACTTCTACGAGGACGTGGTGCCCGCGCTGCGGCGGTGGCGCGCGGGCGGGGTGCGGCTGCACGTGTACTCCTCCGGGTCTGTGGCGGCGCAGCGCGCGTGGTTCGGGCACAGCGCGCAGGGCGATCTGCTGCCGCTGGTGGACGGGTTGTACGACACGGAGAACGCCGGGCCGAAGCAGTCGCCGGGCTCGTACCGGGCCATCTCCGAGGCCATCGGGGCGCCGCCGGGCCGGACCCTGTTCCTCTCCGACCGGCCCGCGGAGCTGGACGCGGCGCGGACGGCGGGCTGGCTCACGGCGGGCGTGCGGCGCCCGGGCGAGCCGTACTACGCGCAGGGCACGGGCGGGCACCCGGAGACGGGGTCGTTCGCCGGCATCGACGTCGCGCGGGCGGGGAGCGGGCCGTGACCGGCGCGGAGCTTCCGGACCTGGCGGAGGCGGGTGCGGTGCTGGCCGCGGAGGCGGCCCGCTTCGCGTCGTTCGGCTGGATGCGCGGCACCTCGGGGAACCTGTCGGTGGTCACCGGCCGGGAGCCGCTGCGCCTGGCGGTCACGGCGAGCGCGCTCGACAAGGGCGAACTGACGGCCGCCGACGTGGTGCTGGTCGACGGCGAGGGCGCGGCCGTGGCGGGCGGCAGGCCCTCGGCGGAGGCGGCGCTGCACGCGCGGGTGGTCCGGCTGACGGGCGCGGGTGCGGTCGTGCACGTCCACACGGTCGCGTCGGTGGCGATGGCCCGCCGCCGTCCCGGGGGCATCGTGCTGAAGGGCCTGGAGATACTGAAGGGGCTCGGGCTCCCGGCCGACGGACCGGAGGTCGTCCTGCCGGTGATCGGCAACAGCCAGGACATGCGGGTGCTGGGCGACCGGCTGGCGGCCGCCCGCGAGCCGCGGATGCCCGCGGTGGTCGTGGCCGGGCACGGGCTGTACGTGTGGGGTGCGGATCCGCGCGAGGCCCGGCACCGGACCGAGGTCGTGGAGTGGCTGCTGGAGCTGGAGCTCGTGGAGGGGCCGGGCCCGGCCGGCGGCCGCTGAGCCCTGCGAGCACTGCGAGCACTGCACGCACTGCAGGCCCTGCAAGCCCTACGCTCGCGGGCGGCCGGCGAGGCGGGGCAGGTGGAGGCCGAAGTGCAGCGCCCCCATGCGCACGGCGAACACGATGGACGCGGCCACGACGGCGGCGGCCGTCGGTCCGGTGCCGAGCCGGTCCAGGACCAGGTAGCCGACGGCGCCGAGCAGCGCCGCGGTGGCGTAGACCTCCTCGCGGAGCAGCAGCGGCGGGAACTCCCCGCACAGGACGTCGCGGACGACCTCTCCGGTCACCCCGGTCACGACGGCGAGGATGACCGCGGCGAACGGGGTGACGCCCGCGTCGAGCGCGGCCCGTGCGCCGATCACGGTGACGACGGCGAGGCCGACGGCGTCGACGGTCATCAGGGAGCGGCGCGGCAGTTCGCGGTGGTGCAGGAAGAGCATGGTCGCCACGGCCGTGACCGCGATGACGGTGAGCAGGATCCAGTCGTGGGTCCAGTACAGCGGGTGCCGGTCGAGGATGAGGTCGCGCAGGGTGCCGCCGGAGATGGCGGCGGCGAAGGCGAGGACGAGCCCGCCGAAGGGGTCGAGGCGGGCGCGGTGCGCGGCGAGGACGCCGCTGGCCGCGAAGGCGGCGATGCCGGCCAGGTAGAGCAGATGCAGCATCCCTCCAGCCAAGCATCCGCGGCGCCCCCGCCGCCTCGGCCGATCGGCCGGAGCCGCCTCGGCCGAAGGAACGAGTTCCCCGGCCGGGGCGCGGCGCTCACTCCGCGGTGCGGGCGACCACGTCCTCTATCCGGGGGGAGCGGTTGACGTGCAGGACGCCGATCTCGCTGTAGCGGCCGCTCTCGTTGCTCCAGTCGAGGTTGCCGCGCATGCAGGCGCGGTTGGCGTCGAGGAAGCGCCGGGTGTTCTCGCGCTGTTCGGGGGAGAGCCCGAAGACCTCGCAGAGCCGGTCGGCCTCGGCCTCCAGCTGCAGGAACCGGGTGGTGCGGCGGCGGATCATGCGCTGGACGTGGACGATCGCCTCCGCGCGGCCGCACCCGTGCTCCAGGCCGAGCAGCAGGACGGCGTTGTTGAGTTCGCCGTTGGCCAGGTCCTTCTCCAGGGAGTGGAGGTCGTTGGTGAGGGTGACGACCTCGGCGGTGATGGCCCGGGCCTCCAGGACGCACATGCTCTGGTGGATCTCGGGCGGCGCCTCGAAGTGCCCGCAGCGCTCGGAGACGTCCACGACGACCTCGCTGCCGATGCCGAGGCGGCGCAGCTTCATGTACGGGTCCATGCCGAGGACCGTGCCACTGCGGCGGTTGACGGCCTCGGAGACGTAGGTGAGGAAGTACTCCTCCCAGTGCCGTACGGCCCGGGCCCGCCAGGCGGCCGACATGCCCAGCTGGGCCTGGAGCCACAGCTCCGTCCAGACGCGGGCGAGCGGGAAGGAGGGGGTGATTCCGGCCGCGCCGGGCTCCTGGCGGGCCAGGGCCGCCATTTCGTGGCAGATCTCGTAGGTGGCGGCGGGGTCCTCGCCGAGCCCGCTGTCGAAGAGATCGTCGAAAAAGAAGAAGAAGCTCTGCACGGCGAGCCCGAAGGTCAGGTCGTTGACGCCGACTCCGGGGAGGAAGCCGGCGGCCAGCCGCTCGATGCGCCAGGTGCGGTACCGCTCGAGGTTGTGCGGGCTGCTGAGCAGACCGGTGGAGACCAGCCAGTGTTCGTTCCGTGCCCGCGCCACCTCCACGTAGGGATTCAGCCGCTTGGGAAAAGGAATGTCCAGGGCGATGTCCTGTGGCATCGAAGCCAGCCTCCTTCAGGGCCGTGCTGAACCGGTCCCGGTCCTTCCGCGGTCCGGGCCCGCCTGCACGGAGCATCCGCTCCGCCCCTCTGCGTTCCCGGGCGGGCCTGGCAGAGTGCTGCCCTCTTGGCACAACCATTAAAACGACAACCATACGTTCCCTGGGGTGCATTGGGGCCGGCGGGCGCACGGACCCCCCACTGCATAGGACAGGGGCCTTAGTCCACGCTCCACGCGCCCCGCCGCGCAGGTCAGGGCATTGCGGGGCGCAGTCGCCACGGACGCGCCCCGCGCCCTCAGGGACGGCCGGAAAGCATCGCCGTCCACGGTACCCCCGGTGTCATTTCAGGGCGCTGCGCTTCTGCCACTGCTCCCAGGTCTCCTGCCAGACCGACAGGCCGTTGCCCGGGTCGGTGACCTTGGTGCTGGTGGTGTTCTTGACCTCGACGGTGGAGCCGATCGGGAGGAAGTCGTAGACCTTCTTCGCGTCGGAGGTCGTCATGCCGAAGCAGCCGTGGCTGTTGTTCTCCACGCCGATGGACTGGTTCCAGGGCGCCGAGTGCAGGAAGGTGCCGGAGGCGGTCAGGTGGGTGACCCACTTGGAGTCGAGCATCCACTCGTTGCCGTGGCCGATGGTGGAGGAGTCCATGGTCTCGTCGGCGTTCTTGCTGCGGACGGTGTGGATGCCGCCGCGGGTGGGGTCCACCGGGGAGCCGGCGGAGCCCTTGATGGTGCCGACGGGCTTGCCGTTCTCGAGCATCGTGAGGGTGTGCGAGGGGACGTCGATCACGGCCTTGTGGTCGGCGCCTATGGAGAAGTCCCAGGCGTAGTTCTTCGCGAACCAGCCGCCCTCCCCCGAGTCGACGCCCGCCAGCAGGCCCTTGACGTTCACCTTGGTCCCGGAGGGCCAGTAGGTCTTGGGCCGCCAGTCGATGCGGTCGTGGCCGGACCAGTCCTTGACCCAGCCCCAGGCGCCCTCGACCTTGGGCGTCGAGGTGACGGTCAGGGACTTCTCGATCTCGGCGCGCTTGCTCTTGTCCACCGGGTGGTCGAAGAGGATGGAGACGGGCATGCCGGTGCCGACGGTCTGGCCGCCGCCCGGGGTGTTGGTGAGCTTGTTGACGCTGGGCGCGGCCTGCGTGGTGAAGGTGGCGGTCGAGGTGGCCTCCTTGCCCTTGCCGTCCTTGCCGCCCTTCGCCTTCGAGCGCACGGTGTAGGTGTTCTTCGGGCCGACCTTGCCGTCGGCGGTCCAGGTGGCGCCGTCGTCGGCCAGCCGCCCGGTGACCTTCTCGCCCTTGGCGTCCTTGACCTCGACCTCGGTCAGCTTCCCGCCCTCGGCCTTGACCGATATCTGCGAGCCGAGCTTGACGTCCTTGCCCTCGCCGGGGCTGACGGTGATCTTCGGCTCGGGCCCCGCATCACTACCGCCTCCGCCCGAGCCGCCCGAGCAGGCGGTGAGCACCAGAGAGCCCGCGAGAGCGGCGGATGCCAACAGGGCGGAGCGACGACCCGGTCCGACGTGCACGGTGAGACGACCTTTCTGGCTTTCTGGATGTGGCCTTCGCTTCTACAGATGATCCATACGCTTGTACGGTTGCAGGAAGAAAAGAAACATTTGTGCATCAGAAGGTCTGATCGACTGGTTCGCCCCACGGGTGACGCCGCCCGCTCCGCCGCCCGGGGCCCGCCTCCCCGAAGTTGACATGCCGGAACGCAGCAACTGCCGCTCTCCCGCAGGGAGCTGGCGGGGCGACGGTCCGGGGCGGGCGGACGGCGGAGCGGGCGGCCCGGACGGCTCAGGTCGCTCGGAGGGTCAGACCGACGGGTCGTCGCCGACGCTGAGCGCCTTGTTGTCGCCGTCGACGAAGACCACGCGCGGCTTGAGCTCGCGGGCCTCGGCGTCGTCGACCGAGGCGTAGGCGATGATGATCACGATGTCGCCGGGGGCGACGAGCCGGGCGGCGGCGCCGTTGATGCACACGACGCCCGAGCCCCGCTCGCCCTCGATCACGTACGTCTCGAGCCGCGAGCCGTTGTTCACGTCGACGATGTGCACCTGCTCGCCGGGCAGCAGGTCGGCCTGCTCCATCAGCACGGGGTCGAGCGTCAGGGAACCTATGTAGTTCAGGTCGGCCCCGGTGACCGTCGCGCGGTGGATCTTGGATTTGAGCATGGTTCGCATCATGGAGAACTCCTGGAATGTCTGCTCCCTGCCTGCTTCGTGCAGGTCAAGGGCGGTCATCGCACCCTACAACGATTCACGGGGGCACCGGCGGGCCCGGCGCCCGGGCGGACGGCAGGCCCCCGCCCGCGGGGGTCGTGCGCCGGGCGCAGGAGCCCGACGGCCGGAAGGCGGTGCTCCACTGCCCCGGCTTGACGCGCTCCGCTCCCTATCGAACGAGTGAAACCGGCGGGTAGTTCACTATCGGCGGCGAGGCCGGAAAGGCCTCTGGTTCCGGCTCTGCCCGGCCCGTCTCCCGTGCAGGAGTGATCCATGGAGCACACCGCCGCCCGGTCCGTCGCATCTCCCGATCCCTCCGTCCCCCTGGCCGTCGTGGGTGCGGCCTGCCGCCTGCCCGGCGGCATCACGGACCTCGGCGGCCTGTGGACCGCCCTCGCCGAGGAGAGAGACCTGATCAGCCCGGCCCCGCCGGCGGACCGGATCGACGCGGCCCGCTTCTCCGACCCGGACCTGGAACGGCCGGGCAAGGCGTACACGATGGCGGGCGGCTACCTCGGGGACGTCTCCGGCTTCGACCCGGAGTACTTCGGGATCTCGCCCCGCGAGGCCCGGCACATGGACCCCCAGCAGCGGATGCTGCTGGAGATGACGGCCGAGGCGTTCGACGACGCCGGCATCGACCCGGCCGGCCTGGCCGGGTCGGACACGGCGGTGTTCGTCGGCATCAGCGACATGTCGTACGGCGGCCTGCAGATGGCCCGGGTCGAGGAGATCACCGCGTACGCGATGAGCGGCTCGGCGCTGTCGATCGCCGCGAACCGGCTGAGTTACGTCTTCGACCTGCGGGGCCCCAGCATCGCGGTGGACACCGCCTGTTCCTCCTCGCTCATCGCCGTGCACCAGGCGTGCGAGACGCTGCGCTCGGGCCGCAGCCGGGTCGCCCTCGCGGGCGGCGCGAACCTGCTCCTCAGCCCGTACCACTTCGTCGGCTTCTCCCGCACGCTGATGCTCTCGCCCCGCGGGCGCTGCGCGACGTTCTCCGCGGGGGCCGACGGCTATGTGCGGGCCGAGGGCGGCGGGATCGTGGTCCTCAAGCGGCTGCCCGACGCGCTCGCGGACGGCGACCGGGTGCACGCGGTGATCGTGGGCAGCGGGGCCAACTGCGACGGCGGCACCTCGGGGATGACGGTGCCGAGCACGGAGATGCAGCAGCGGCTGCTGCGGGAGGTGTACGAGCGGGCCGGGACCGGCCCCGACCAGGTGCTGTACTTCGAGGCGCACGGCACGGGCACCCCGGTGGGCGACCCCCTGGAGTGCCGTGCGGTCGGCGCCGCGCTGGGCGTCCCGCGGACGAACGGGCCGCTGCCGATCGGCTCGGTGAAGACCAACATGGGGCACGCGGAGCCCGCTTCGGGGATGGCCGGCCTCTTCAAGGGGCTACTGGTGCTCCGGCACGGCCGGATCCCGGCCTCGCTGCACGGCGACCCCGTCAACCCGGAGATCGACTTCGCGGGGCTGAACCTCTGCCCGGTCGGCGGCATGCGCCCGGTGGCGGCCTGCGACGGCGGCGTGGTGGGCGTGAACAGCTTCGGCTTCGGCGGTGCCAACGCGCACGTGGTGCTGGGCTCCGCGCCGCAGCGGCAGCGCGCGGCGGCTCCCGCCCGGCAGGGCCCGCTGCCGCTGGTGGTGTCGGGACGCACCCGCCGGGCCCTGGCCGAGGCCGCCCGCGCGGTCGCCGCCCACGTGCGGGACGTGCCGGAGGAGGACTTCTACGACCTGTGCTGGACCGCCTCCCGGCGGCGCACCCGGCACCCGCACCGCGCGGTCGTCCTGGCCGACGGCCCGCAGGACGCGGCCGGGCAGCTGGAGGCCCTGGCCGGGGACGAGACGGCACAGGCCGCCGCCTCCGTGCACGCCGAACGGCCGCCCTCGGGGGGCGTGGTCTTCGTCTTCTGCGGCAACGGCACGCAGTGGCCGGGCATGGGCGCCGAGCTGATGGCGCAGGAGCCCGCGTTCCGCACGGCGGTCGAGGAGGCGGACCGGCACCTGGAACCCCTGCTGGGCTGGTCGGTGGCGGAACTCCTGGCGGAGGGTCCCCAGGAGGAGACGGCGGGAGCGGGGGCGGCCGGGGCGGGCGCGGAGAGCGGGCCGAGCACCGCAGAAGGCACGAAGAGCGGGCCGGACGCGGCGGCGGACACGGAGAACGGGCCCGACCCGGCAGCAGGCACGGAGAGCCCGTCCGGCGCCGCGGCGGACGCGGAGAGCCCATCCCGCGCCGCAGCGGACACGGAGAGCCCGCCCCGCGCGGCGGCAGACACGGAGGGCAGGCCAGGCACGGCAGCCGACGCGGAGGCCCCGTCCCGCACCGCGACGGACACGGAGAACGGACCGGGCACGGCAGCAAGCACGGAGAGCCCGTCCAACGCGGCAGCCGACGCGGAGAGCCCGCCCGGCGCCGCGGCGGACGCGGAAAGTGCATCCCGCGCAGCCCGCGCCCGGCGGATGGCGGATACCGCCTTCGCCCAGCCCGCGCTGTTCGCCTTCCAGCTCGGGCTCGTGGCCCTGCTGGCCGAGTACGGGACGGTTCCGGCCGCCGTGCTGGGGCACAGCGTCGGCGAGGTGGCGGCGGCGTGCGTCGGCGGGGCGCTGGATCTGGCGGGCGCGGCACGGGTGGTCGCCGAACGCAGCCGGGCGCAGGCCGCGACCGCCGGGACGGGCCGCATGGCCGCGATCGGGCTGGGCGAGGAGGAGGCCCGGGAGGCGATCGCCGCGTACGAGGGGCTGCTGGAGATCGCGGCGGTCAACAGCGCCCGGGACGTGACCGTCTCCGGGCGGCCCGCGGCGCTGCGCTCGCTGGGCCGGGAACTGGCCGCACGGGAGGTGCCGTTCCGCGAGCTCGGCGTCGACCACGGCTTCCACAGCGCGGCGATGGACCCGATCGAGGAGCCGCTGCGCGCGGGGCTGGCCGGTCTCGTCGCGCACCGCCCGCGGCTGCCGATGTACTCCACGGTGACGGGCGGGCCCGTCACGGACGGGCAACTGGACGCCGCGTACTGGTGGCACAACGCCCGCCGGCCGGTGCGGTTCGCGGAGGCGGTGGCGCAGGCGGCGGAGGCCGGCGTCGCGGCCGTGGTGGAGATCGCCCCGCAGCCGGGGCTGGCCGGCGCGCTGAACCGTATCGCCTCCGAGACCCCGGGCGGCCCGTTCCCCGTCGTCTCCCCGGTGACCCGCGAGAGGTGCGACGGGGCGGCCGTGCGCCGGGCCGCCGCACGGCTGCTGGCCGCCGGGGACGCCGGCGCGGCGGAGCGCTGGTTCCCCGGGCCCGGCTCGGTCGCGGACCTGCCGCCCTACCCGTGGCAGCGCGAGCCGTACTGGCACGGCACACCGGAGCACTGGGTGCGCACCAGCGGCGACGGGATCCTGGTGCACCCGCTGCTCGGCGAGCGCGCACCGGTGCTGGAGCCCACGTGGCACACGCCCGTCGAGCGCACCCGCACCCCGTGGCTGGCCGACCACCGCGTCGCCGGGTCCGTGGTGATGCCCGCCACCGGGTTCGTGGAACTGGCGCTGGCCGCCGGGCGGGAGGCCTTCGGCGGCCCGGCCGAGATCGACGACCTGCAGATCGTCCGCGCCCTGCCCCTGGCCTGGGACGCGGCGATGGACGTCCGCCTGACGACGTCCCTGAGCGACGAGGACGGCATCGTCCGCGTCGCCAGCCGCACCGGCGACTCGGGCGGCTGGCGGCTGCACGCCCGCGGCCGGGTCCGGCGCCTCGCCGCCGCCCGGCCGGAGCCGGTGGACGCGGCGGAGGTGCGGCAGCGGACGACCGGCTGCGTCCCCGGCGAGGAGCACTACGCCGCACTGGCCGCGGCCGGTCTGGCGTACGGCCCGGCGTTCCAGGTGCTGCGCGAGCTGCACACCGGCGGCGGCGAGGTCCTCGCGGCCTACCACTGCGATCCGCCGGACGACGGTTACGGCGGCTACGTGGTCCATCCCGCGCTGCTCGACGGCGCCCTGCAGGCGGGGGCGCCGCTGCTGGCGGACGCGGAGACCGGCTACCTGCCGTCGGGGGTGGACGGCGTCCGCATGTGGGCGCGCCCGCCCGCGAACGGGCTCGTGCACGTACGGCAGCGCTCGCGCACCGCACGCGAGGCCGTGTGGGACATCACGGTCACCGGCGAGGACGGGGCGGTGGCGCTGGAGCTGACGGGCTGCCGCCTGCAACGGCTGGTCCTGCCGGCCGGGGACCGGGGCGAGGAGTACGTCTCGGTGCTGCGCGCCGCACCGCTGCCCGGTCAGCCGGTGCCGGCGTGGGTGCCGCCGTCGCCGGGCGAGGTGGCCGCGGCGGCGGCGGAGGGGCTGGAGCGGCTGCGGAGCGGGTCGTGGACCGAGCGGTACGGGGAGGCGCACACCTTTCTGCAGCGGCTCACGGGGGTCAGTGCGGCCAGGACCTTCACCCAACTGCTGCCGGGGCGGGACGACTTCACGTTCGGCGACCTCCGCGCGGCGGGAGTGCTGCCGCGGCACGAGAAGCTGGTGCGGCTGCTGGCACGCACGGCGGAAGAGGAGGGGCTGCTGGCGCCCGCCGGGGAGGGCTGGCAGTTGCTGGGAACCGGGACGGTGCCGGGCCAGCGCGAGGTGTCCGGGCTCGCCGACTACCTCCCCTCGCACGCCCTCAACCTGCGCTTCGCCCTGAAGCTGCCGGAGTTGCTGTGCGGGCGGCGGGACCCGCTGGAGCTGCTGTTCCAGGACAGCGGTCCGGAGCTGGTCCAGCAGTACTACGACATCAACCCCCCGGTGACGGCCCACAACCGCATGGTCGCAGAGCTGCTGGGCACGCTGATCCGTGCCTGGCCCGCCGACCGGCCGCTGCGCATCCTGGAGGTGGGTGCCGGTACGGGCGGACTGGCCGTGCACCTCCTGCCGCTGCTGGACGACCGCGCTCAGTACGTCTTCAGTGACGTCTCCGCCGCGTTCTTCCCCCCGGCGCAGGCCCGCCTCGGCCGCTACGACTCCCTCGTCACCTACCGCGCCTTCGACCTGAACGCCGAACCCGCGGAACAGGGATTCGCCGAGGACTCCTTCGACGTCGTCGTCGCCGGAGTCGCGCTGCACACGGCGCTGGACCTGCACGAGAGCCTGCAACGGCTGGCCCGGCTGCTCGCCCCCGGGGGACACCTGCTCGCCCTGGAGATCCACGAACCCCCGGTTCTGGCACTGATGTTCGGCACACTGGAGGACTTCTGGGCGGCCCGCGACACCGCGCTCCGCCCGGAATCCATCCTGCTGCCCCGCGAGCAGTGGCCGGACGTGCTGTCCAGGAGCGGCTTCGCGGACGTGGTGCAGGTGAGTGCCGCGAGCGCACCCGCGAGCGAGCACTTCTCCGTACTCCTCGCCCGTACCCCGGCGGCGGACGGCGCCCCGCCGGCCGGCCCCACCGGGCCGCCCGCCCGGGACTCCTGGCTCCTCGTCACCGAGGACGCCGCCGAGACCGCCCTGGCGACGCAGGTGGCCGCGGAGCTGACCGCAGCGGGCTGTACGGCGGCACGCGTGGTGCCGCTGCCGGAGTGCACGGAGGGGTGGCAGGACCTCCTCGGGCAGGCACCCTCGGCAGCGATCGCCCTGCTGCTGAGCGCCGCCCCGGACCGGGCCGCCGAGGGCGACCCCGCCGCCTGCACGGAGCTGGCCGTGCGCCGGGCCGCCGCGCTGCGCTCCCTGGCCCTGGCCGACCAGGCGCTCCAGGGCGTGCCCCGGCGTCACTTCGTCCTGGTCACCCACCCCAGCGGCGCCCTGCCCGCGCCGGAACGGCCGGCCTTCCCCGGTCAGGCCGCCGCGTGGGGCGTGACCCGTACGCTGGCCAACGAATCGACCGTCACCGTGCGGCGCGTCTCCCTGGACCGCGGGCCCGGCCCGGCCGGGGACGCGGCACGGCTGGCCCGCGAGCTCCTCGCCGCGGTGCCCGAGGGCGAGCAGGAGGAGGACGAGGTCGCGCTGACCCGGGGCGGCCGGTTCGTCCACCGCTTCGAGCGGGCCGCTCCGCCCGCGGAACCGGCCGCCCCGGACAGCGGGGTCCGCTACCGGCTGGACCTCCGGGACCAGGGCATGGCCTACGGGCTGCGGTGGACCGAGACGGCCGTCGGCGACCCGGGCCCCGCGGACGTGGTCGTCGCGGTACGCGCCGCGGCGCTCAACTACCGCGACGTGATGGTCGCGACGGGGCTGCTGCCACCGGCAGCCGAGGACGGCTTCTCCTCGGAGGCCTACCTGGGTCTGGAAGGGGCCGGGGTGGTCACCGCCGTGGGAGAGGACGTCGCGGACCTGTCCGTGGGCGACCGGGTCTTCGGCCTGTTCCCCGGTGCCTTCGCCTCCCACGTGCGGATCCCGGCCGCCGCGCTGCGCCCGGTCCCCGACGGCATGACCTTCGGGGAAGCAGCCACCCTGCCGGCGGTGTTCGTCACCGTCCAGCACAGCCTCAAGCACCTCGCCCGCCTCCGGCCGGGCGAGACGCTCCTGGTCCACGGCGCCGCCGGAGGCGTCGGCATGGCGGCGGCCCAGTACGCCGAGCTCGTGGGCGCCCGGTTCATCGCGACGGCGGGCAGCCCGCTCAAGCGGGACCTGGCGCTCGCCCTCGGAGCCGATCTGGCGCTGGACTCGCGCACGCACGCCTTCGCCGACCGGGTCCGCGCGCACACGGACGGGCGGGGCGTCGACGTCGTGCTCAACTCGCTCAGCGGCGAGGCGGCGGCCCGTACCCGCGAACTGCTGGCCCCCTGCGGCCGGTTCGTCGAGCTCGGCAAGCGGGACGTCCTCGGCAACGAGCGCATGCTGCAGAAGGCGCTGGCGGAGAACGCCACGCACTGTGTCGTGGACGCCGCCAACCTGGTCTGGCAGGCCCCCGGCCACGTCGCGGCCGTCTTCGACGAGGTCCTCGCGCACCTCCGCGCCGGCGACTACGTGCCGCTGCCCCACCTGGCCTATCCCGCCCACCGCATCGAGGAGGCGTTTCGGCTCCTGCAGCACTCCAAGCACCTGGGCAAGATCGTGATCACGTTCGACGAGCCGGTACCCGTCCACCGCACCCCACGCCCCCTGCAGCCCGCCGCCGACGGGACCTGCCTTGTCACCGGCGGCCTGGGCGGCTTCGGCGCGGAGACCGCACGGTGGCTCGCCGCGCACGGCGCCCGCCGGCTGGACCTCTTCAGCCGGCGCGGCGAGGAGGCGCCCGAGGCCGCAGAGCTGCTGGCCGGGCTGCGCGCACAGGGCGTCGACGCGCGGGCGCACGCCGTCGACATCGGTGACGCGCCGGCCGTGCGCCGGCTGCTGGCGGGCCTCGAAGCGGACGGCCGTCCCGTCCGGACGGTCGTGCACGCGGCGATGCACCTCGACGACGACGCGCTGACGGAGCTCACCGACGAACGGCTCCGCTCCGTCCTCGCCCCGAAATGGACCGGGGCCCTCCTGCTGGACGAGCTGTGCCCGCAGGCGGACTTCGTCGTCTACTCCTCGATCAGCGCCGCCGTCGGGATCGCGCACCAGAGCGCCTACGCGGCGGCCAACCTCGCGATGGAAGCGCTCGTGCGGGCGCGGCGGGCCGCGGGTCGGCCCGGCCTGGCCGTGGCCTGGGGCGCCATCGACCGCGTCGGCTACGTCGCCCGCAACAACCTCACCCCCGTCCTGAGCGCCCTCGGCGCCCTCCCCGTCGATCCGGGCGACGCCCTGACCGCACTGGAGGCCATGCTCGTCAGGAAGACGGAGAGGGCCGCGTTCGCCCGCCTGGACTGGGGCCGGGTCATGGCGCTCCTCCCGTCCATGCACAGCCCCCGCTTCGCCGCCGTCCTGCCCACCACCGTCGAGGGCACCACCTGGCGCCTGGAAGAACTCCTGGAACAGCTCGCCGGCGCCTCCTCCGCCGAGGGCTTCACCCTCGTCGAGGACCTCATCACGTCGATGGTCGCCGACACCCTGCACATGCCCCCGGAGGAGGTCGACCGGCACCGGCCGCTGCAGCAGTACGGCATGGACTCGCTCATGGGGATGGAGATGCTCGCCAAGTTCCGCAAGCACCTCAACCAGGAGGTGCCGGTCATGGAGCTGCTGCACTCCGACGGCTCCGTCCACGGCATCACCGAGACCGTCCTGCCCCACCTCCTCAAGCAGGCCCGGGCGGGCACGCCGGCGGGCGGGCTCCCGGCCCTGCCCGCCCTCCCCGGCACGCTCCCCGTCCTGACCGGCGGCCGGAAGGCGGGTGACGCGTGACCGTCCTGATCACCGGCGCCACGGGCTTCCTCGGCTCCCGGCTGCTCCGGGCGCTGCTGGCCGGCGGCCGGCCCGTGGCGGCCCTCGGCCGCGACGCCGCGGGCCTGCCCCTGGCCGCCCGGCTGGAGAACGCGCTGCGCGACTGCGGCGCCGACGACGCCGAACTGGCCCGGGCGCACGAGCTGCTGACCGCCGTGCCCGTGGACCTGACCCGGCCCGGGCTGGGGCTGGAGCCCGCGGACCACGACCGGCTCGCCGGGGAGGCCGAGGCCGTCTGGCACTGCGCCGCGGCCCTGTCCCTGGTGGGCACCGTGGACACGCTCACGCCCGTCAACGTCACCGGCACCCGCCACCTCACCGAACTCGCCGACCGCGCCCCGGCCGGCGCCCCGTTCCTGTACGTCAGCACCGCCTACGTCGCCGGTGACGACGCCCCGGCCGGGACGGACTCCCCGCTGGGCGAGGCCGTCACGGGCTACGAACGGACCAAGCAGCAGGCCGAGGCCGTGGTGCAGGAGTGGGCCGGCCGGCGGCGGCGCACGGCCCTCGTCCTGCGCCCGAGCCTCCTGGCCACCGACCGGCCCGTCCCCGAAGGCGCCGCCCAGCAGCCCCTGTCCATTCTCGGCGCGGGCCTGCGCGACCTCGTCGGGCAGGCCCCGCCGCTGCTGCGGGGCCTCCTGCTGCGCAGACGCGCCGGCGTGCCGCGCGTGCGCCTGCGGCTGGTGGGCGACTCCGCCTCCCGCCTGAACATCGTCCCCGTCGAGTACGCCGTCGACGCCATGCTCCGTCTCGCGCGCCTGCCGCACCCGCCCGGTGTCACGGCCTACCCGGTGGTCCACCCCGTGGACACGCCCGCGCCGGTGCTGGTCGCGGCCGTCGGCGAGCTGCTGCCCGGCGTCGAGCTGGTGCTCCGGCCCTCGGTCGAGCGCCCCAACCTCGTGGAGCAGCAGGTCAACCCGATGCTGGAGAACTTCTTCGGGCGCAACTGGCGCAGCCGGGCCGACGACGGGACCCCGCTGCACGACGTCCTGCCCGGCCTGCCGCCGCCTTCCCCCGTCGACGGCGCCTACGTCCGGGCCGCGCTGAACGTCCGCATCCCCCTGCACAGCTGACAGGAAGGCCCACCGTGAACCAGGACAACCGCAAGCCCCCCGAAGGCCGGACGGCGTGGCGGAAGGCGGCGGTCCTCGCCGTTCCGGCGCTGGTGGCCGTCGCGGTGATGGCGGTCGGGATGGCGGAGGGCGTCCTGGCGTCGTCGTTCGCCGTGTCCGGCTCGGCCTTCCAGGTGTCGTCGGGCGAGCTGTCGAGCAACGGCCTCGCGTCCTTCGTCGAGGTCGACCGCTCCGCGGACGGCGAGGGCCGCCCGGTGGCGCTGCTGGGCATCGGTGACGCCACGCTCTCCGACATCTGCCAGTCCGCGCAGGTCCCGACGCCGCTGGGGCCGGTGGTGTTCAAGCTGACGGCCGGCGGGAAGGCCGGTGCCGTCAGGGCGAGCAACCTGGTCCTCGACAGCGAGGACCTGACCGGCGACGCCTCCTTCGGCCGGGTGCAGATCGGCCGGGACGCCTCCACGCTGGACGCCGTGCCCGGAGTGCGGGGAAAGCCCGGGCAGTTCGGGCTGCAGGCGTCGGAGGTCTCGGTGGCCGGGGTGCGGTCCCACGCCCACTCCGCGACGGGGGGCGACTTCAAGCTCAAGGGGCTCGCGCTGAACGTGAGCCTGGACGGAAAGGGGTGCTTCTGATCCCGCGACAGGCCCTCCGGGGCCTCCCCCGGCCACGGCCGTCCGGTCCCCCGTCCGCCTGGCGGCGCTGGCGGCGGACCCGGCCGTTCTGGGCCGGGGCCCTGCTCGTCCTCGCCGGCGCCGAGATCGCCGCCATGCCGCTGGCGCCCCTGTCGGTGCTCCTCGGCCTGGGGCTGGGGGGCGTCGCCGCGCTCGGCATCGGCGTCGCGCTCGTCGCGGCGGGCCTCTTCCTGTGGTTCCTGCCGCACACCCACCACTACGTCGGCGTGCACGCGGTGATCCTGTCGGTGCTGTCCTTCGCCGTGACGAACCTGGGCGGGTTCTTCGCCGGCATGCTGCTGGGGATCGCGGGCGGGGCGATGGGCTTCGCGTGGACGCCGCGGCAGCCGGAGCCGGTCGCGTCACGGCCGGAGCCGGGGTCCGCGGAGCTCCCGGGCGGGACGGGGCAGCCGCCGAAGGCGCTGGCGGTGGCCCTCCCCCTGGTGCTCCTCGCGGCGATGGGCGCCCCCGCGCCCGGCCCACGACCGCAGGCTCCCGGCGCCGTGACCGCCGCGCGCACGCCGCCGACGGTGACCACCACCCGGTTCGCCCCGTCCGGCTTCACGCTCGCCCGCGTCGCCCACGTCCCGACGGCCGGCGGCCCGCGCCGGGCCATGGTGCTGAGCATGCGGGCCGCGTCCCTGGCCGACTACCGGCTGCGGACGCGGGACGGGGGCGGCGCCGAACTGTCCCTGACGGCCGACGAGCTGAGGCTCGGCGGGCAGGTGACGCTGTACCTCACCCGCCTGACCGGCTGTGTCCAGGGCGTCCTGTGCCTCACCTTCACCCCGGACCGGCTGCCCGTGCCGCCGGTGGCGCCGCCGTTCGTCTTCATGACGGACGTCACCGCCGAGCAGGCGCTGGTCACGAGCGGCACCATCGCCGCCGACGGCCTGGGGCTGGGGCCTAGCCGCCCTTCCGCTCCCCCTCCCCCTCCTTCGGCTCCCCGAGCGCCGTGAGGGACTCGGCGAGCCACTCGGTCCAGAAGGTCTCCAGGCCGATGCCGCCGCGCAGCACCGCGTGGCGCAGCCGGTCCTCCTCGCCGTCGCGCTCCGGAGGGAAGTCGCGCTCCTCGATCGCCCGGTACTCCGCGAGCTGGCGCCGGTGCAGGTCCAGGTGGCGCCGCAGCTCCTCCTCCAGGCCGCCCGTGCCCACGACGGCCGCGGCGCGCAGGCGCAGCAGGAGCGGGTCGCGCACGGGCCGGGGGTCGTCGCTCCCGGAGACCCAGGCGGTGAGCGCGTCGCGGCCCGCGGGCAGGACCTCGTACTCCTTCTTCTGCCCGCGGGCGGGGGCGCCGGAGGGCAGGGCCCGGATCAGCCCGGCCTCTTCGAGCTTCCCCAGCTCCCGGTAGATCTGCTGGTGCGTGGCGGACCAGAAGTAGCCGATCGACCGGTCGAAGCGGCGGGCGAGCTCCAGTCCCGAGGAGGGCTTCTCGAGGAGCGCGGTGAGGATCGCGTGCGGGAGGGACATGCCCGCATCCTAGGGACCGGGCCGCTCGCACGGCCCCCGGGTGCGTGCTGTCGTCAGATCTGCGCCGCGAGTTCGGTGCCCTGGCGGACGGCCCGCTTGGCGTCGAGCTCGGCGGCCACGTCCGCGCCGCCGATGAGGTGGACGGACTGCCCGGCCGCGCGCAGCTCCTCGTACAGCTCGCGCCGCGGCTCCTGCCCGGTGCAGAGCACGACCGTGTCGACCGGCAGGACGGTGGACGCGCCGTCGACGGTGATGTGCAGCCCTTCGTCGTCGATGCGGTCGTACGTGACGCCGGCGACCATGGTCACCCCGCGGTGCTTGAGCTCGGTGCGGTGGATCCATCCGGTGGTCCTGCCCAGCCCCGCACCGACCTTGCTGGTCTTGCGCTGGAGCAGGTGCACGGTGCGCGGCGGCCGGGGCCGGCGGGCCTCGCCGAGCCCGCCGGGCGTGCGGTATCCGGTGTCGACGCCCCAGTGGCGGAAGTACGTCTCGGCGTCGAGGCTCGCGCCCTCGCCGCTGTCGGTGAGGCGGGCGGCGACGTCGAAGCCGATGCCGCCGGCGCCGACGACGGCCACGCGCTCGCCGGCCTCGGCCCCGTCGCGCAGGACGTCGAGGTAGCCGACGACGCTGGGGTGGTCCGCGCCGGGGATGTCCGGGGTGCGGGGGGTCACGCCGGTGGCGAGGACGACGTCGTCGTAGGCGCGGGCCGCGAGGTCCGCGGCGGTGACGGCGGTGTTCAGCCGGACGTCGACGCCGTGCAGGGCGAGCTGGGTGCGGAAGTAGCGCAGGGTCTCGCCGAACTCCTCCTTGCCCGGGACCCGCTTGGCGACGTTGAGCTGTCCGCCGATCTCCGCGGCCGCGTCGTAGAGCGTCACGGCGTGGCCGCGCTCGGCCGCCGAGACCGCGAAGGCGAGCCCGGCGGGGCCCGCGCCGACGACGCCGATGCGCTTGCGGCGCCGGGTGGGCATGAGGACGAGCTCGGTCTCGTGACAGGCGCGCGGGTTGACCAGGCAGGAGGTGATCTTCCCGCTGAAGGTGTGGTCGAGGCAGGCCTGGTTGCAGCCGATGCAGGTGTTGATCGTGTCCGCCCGGTCCGCGCGGGCCTTGGCGACGAAGTCCGGGTCGGCGAGGAAGGGGCGGGCCAGCGAGACGAGGTCGGCGTGGCCCTCGGCGAGCAGCTGTTCGGCGATCTCCGGGGTGTTGATGCGGTTGGTGGTGACCAGGGGGACGGAGACGGACCCCATGACCTTCTTCGTCACCCAGGCGTACGCGCCGCGCGGCACGGACGTGGCGATGGTCGGGATGCGGGCCTCGTGCCAGCCGATGCCGGTGTTGATGATCGTGGCGCCGGCGGCCTCGACCTCCTTGGCGAGGGTGATCACCTCGTCCAGGGAGGAGCCGCCGGGCACGAGGTCGAGCATCGAGAGCCGGTAGATCAGGATGAAGGCGGGCCCGAGGCGCTCGCGGGTGCGCCGGACGATCTCCAGGGGGAAGCGGATGCGGTTCTCGTACGAGCCGCCCCAGCGGTCGGTGCGCCGGTTGGTCGCGGCCGCGATGAACTCGTTGATCAGGTAGCCCTCGGAGCCCATGATCTCGACGCCGTCGTAGCCGGCGTCCCGGGCGAGCTCCGCGGTGCGCACGAAGTCCTCGACGGTCGCCTCGACCTCGTCGTCGGTGAGGGCGTGCGGGACGTACGGGCTGATGGGCGCCTGCACGGCGCTGGGCGCGACCAGGTCGGGGTGGTGGGCGTAGCGGCCGAAGTGGAGGATCTGCAGGGCGATCCGGCCGCCCTCGCGGTGCACGGCTTCGGTGACGACCCGGTGCTCCTCGGCCTCGGCCGCCGTGGCCAGCCTGGCCCCGCCCGCCCAGGGCCGTCCCCGGTCGTTGGGGGCGATGCCTCCGGTGACGATCAGCCCGGCCCCGCCCCGGGCCCGGGCGGCGTAGAAGGCCGCCATCCGCTCGAAGCCCCGCTCGGCCTCCTCGAGCCCGACGTGCATGGATCCCATGATCACGCGATTGGGCAGCGTGGTGAACCCGAGGTCGAGGGGGCGCAGGAGGTGCGGGTACGGGGCGGCCTGGCCGGCCGGGCTGGAGGGGCTCATCGGGGACCTTCCTCGCGGTGTCGTCTCCTCCAGTTCTAGAACACCGGACCCCCTTTTGCAACAAGTTGCATAAGGAGCTCCATGGGTTACCGGGAGAAAGGTACATCAAGTGGAACATTTCATGATCAACTACAACTTTACCAACCCTTGGTGTAGTTGACCCAATCTATGCACCAGTCTCTGGATCAACACCGGAACCCCTGGTTCCATCAAGCAAGTTGAGAGGCACGGGATCACGTTGAACTCACGCGTCATGCGCAATGGCGGCAGACTGGCGGCCCTTTCGGCGGCCGCGCTGGGAATGATGGCGGCCATGGCCCTGCCGGCGGCCGCCGCCGACGAGCCCACCCGCAAGGAGCTCATAGCCGACTGCGCGTCGGGCGAAGGGAAGTGCAGCTTCAACGACCCGGTGCTCGGCAAGGCCTTCCTCGGCGAGTTCCGCCAGGTGTCCAACTCGCTCTACAACTGCAGCACCTCGGACGCCACGCAGTCGATGGGCTGGTCCGACTCCGTCGGCTCGACCGACTCCGTGGGCGTCTCCGTCACGGCCGGCGGCAAGATCGCGGGCATCGTCGACGTCAGCGTCACCGCGAACTACGGCCACACCTGGTCGAGTTCCCACGAGGAGAGCAGCTCGCTGAACATGACGGTCAAGCCCGGCGAGGTCGGCTGGATCTCCCGCGCCCAGGTGATGCAGAGCGTCTCGGGCACGTGGCAGACCCACTACGACAGCCCCAAGTGGGGCCACTACTACTGGTACGTCCCCGACACCATCACCGGCCCCGCCAAGAACGGCACGGACGGGCAGAGCAACGCGGTGGTCGTCAAGACCCGCAAGATGACGTCGGCGGAGCAGGCGTCCTGCTCCTCCGGCAGCAAGGCCGGCAAGGCGTTCACCGCCCAGCGCTGATCCCGGGGCCGGTCCGCCTCCCCACCCGGTCCCGCCCGGCGGCACCCCCGTCCGCCGGGCGGGACCGCCCCCGGGTCACGGCGCCGCGATCAGCGCCTTGCGGAACTGCTCGATCACGCCGTCGAGCATCTCCGTGCTCTCCGGCAGGACGCTCAGCCTCCCGCCGCTGCGGTCCAGGTGCTTGTCCAGCAGGAAGAAGCTCTGCACGACGTGCCGGGCGCCGAGCGACTGCACGACCGGCCGCAGCGCGTAGTCCAGGACGAGGACGTGTGCCGTGCTGCCGCCGGTGGCCAGCGGCAGCACGACCTTGCGGGTGAAGCCGAACTGCGGCAGCAGGTCCAGGAAGACCTTGAGCAGGCCGGAGTAGCTCGCCTTGTAGGTGGGTGTGGCCAGCACGATCCCGTCGGCCCGGGCGACCTGCCCGACCGCCTCGGCGATCGCCGGGTCCGAGCAGTCCGCATTGAGCAGCGGCACTGCGGGCAGCGTACGGACCCTGAGGTGGGCGGCGTTCCACTCGTACTCGGCCAGCCGCTCCGCCACCAGGTCGCCGACCATCTCGGTCTTGGAGGTCGGAGACGGACTGCCGGAAATTACCAGGACTTTGGACACGGCCGCTCCTTGGAAGTGTCGCGACGGAGGTCGCGGTGAAGGTTTCTCGGACGGGTTCGGTTTCCCGGGCGGGTTCGGGGTGGTGCCGGTCAGCGGGCGAGGAGCTCGTGCAGCGGCTGCTCCTCCTGCCGGGGAGCCGCCGCCGGGACGAACGCCTCCCCGGCGCCGGCGGGGGACGCGGCGTGGGCCTCGCCGGCGGGCACGGCATCGGCGCACAGCGCGTCGCCGGCCTCGTCCGCCGCCTCGCGCGTGGCGTTCAGCCACGTGCAGATGCCGTCCACCGCACCCGCGCAGCCGCCGCAGCCGGTGGAGGCGCGCGTGGCACGGGCCAGGGCCCCGGGCGTACGGGCCCCGCCGCGCCAGCCGGCCACGAGCGCGCGCTTGGTGACGTTGTTGCAGCGGCAGACGACGGCCTCGTCGGGGAGGTCCCCGGGAGCGTCCGCCCGTCCGGCGACGGCCCGTCCGGCCAGCAGGGCGAGCCGGTCGACGGGGGTGGGCGCGCCGGCGTCGTAGAGCTGGCTGACGGCGGCCACGGAGGAGGGGAAGCCGAGCAGGATGGCGCCGACGACGCGCTCGTCCTGCAGGGCCAGGCGGGCGTACTGCCCGCGGGCCGGGTCGGCCAGCGTGACGACCTCGGCGCCGGGGAGGGCGTGGTTGCCGTCGCCGATGACGGCGAGGTCGACGCCGCGGGCCTTGAGCCGGGTGACGGTACGGGTGGCGGTGTAGGGGCGGTGTCCCCCGGTGAGGGCTTCGGCGAGGGTCTCGGCCTGCTCCCAGGCGGGGGCGATGAGACCGGGGACCAGCCCGGCGTGCTCCGCGCAGTCGCCCAGTGCGTGGATGCGGGGGTCGCTGGTGCGCATGTGGTCGTCCACGACGACGCCGCGGCCGACGCTGAGCCCGGCGGCCCGGGCCAGCTCGGTGTTGGGCTGGACCCCCGCGGAGACGACGACCAGGTCGGCGGGCAGGCCGGACCCGTCGTCGAGGACGAGCCGGCCGCCGGTCCAGGAGGCGGCTGCCCGGCCGGTGTGGATGCGGATGCCGAGGCGTTCGAGCACGCCGGCCAGGGTCTTCCCGGCGGGCGCATCGAGCTGACGCTCCATCACGTGCGGGCCCATGTGCACCACGTCGACGCCATGGCCCCGGTCGCTGAGGGCGCGGGCGACCTCCAGGCCGAGCACGCCGCCGCCCAGGACGACGACGCTGCCCGCACGGGTCAGGAGGTCCTCCAGGCGCCGGCAGTCGGCCAGGGTGCGCAGGGCCACCACGCCGTCGGCGGGGCCGCCCCCGGCGCCGGTCAGGCCGGGCAGGGGCGGCAGGAAGCAGCGCGCGCCGGTGGCCAGCACGAGCTCGTCGTAGGGGTGCAGCAGCCCGTCGGCGGTCCGCACCGTGCGCTGCTCCCGGTCGATCCCGGTCACGGCGGCTCCCCTGCGGACGGTCACGGTGCCGCTGTCGTGGCCCGTGAGGTACGTCTGCTCGGGGGAGAGCTTCCCGGAGATCACCGAGGGCAGCAGCACCCGGTTGTAGGCGGGTTCGGCCTCCGCCCCCAGGACGGTGACGGCGGCCCGGGGGGCGCGCGTGCGCAGCAGTTCGGCGAGCCGGTGCCCGGCCGGGCCGTTGCCGACGATGACGATGCGGCTCACAGCGCACCGCTGCCGGTCGCGGCGCCGGAGCCCAGCGGCTCCAGCCGTACGGAACAGACCTTGAACTCCGGCATCCGCGACACCGGGTCCAGCGCGGGGTTGGTGATCAGGTTGGCCCTTCCGGCGTCGGGGAAGTGGAACGGCAGGAACACGGTGTCGGTGCGCAGCGAGGCCACTGTGCGGACCCGTGCGACGGTCGCACCGCGCCGGGAGACCACGCGGGCCAGCCCGCCCGCGGTCAGCCCGCTGCGGCGGGCGGTGTCGGGGTGGACCTCCACGAACGCCTCCCCGTCGGCCTCCACGGACTCGGGGACGCGGCGGGTCTGGGCCCCGCTCTGGTACTGCGCGAGCACCCGGCCCGTGGTGGCGTGCAGCGGGTAGGCGCCGTCGGGCAGCTCCGCGGCGTCGCGGTGGGCGACCGCCCGGAACCGGGCGCGGCCGTCCTCGTGGGCGAAGCGCTCCAGGAACAGCCGCGGCGTCGACGAGCCGCCGGCGGGGAACGGCCAGTGCACCGGCTCCGCCTGGTCGTCCAGATTCCGCGGTTCGATGCCCGAGTAGTCCGCGGCCCCTCCCTGCGAGGCGCGCCGCAGCTCGGCGAAGACCTCGCCGGGGTCGTCGGGGAAGCGGTGGGCGGGCTGGCCGAGCCGGCCGGCGAGTTCGCGCAGCACCCACAGGTCGGTGCGCACGCCCGGCGGCGGGTCGATCGCGCGGCGGCGCCGCAGCACCCGCCCTTCGAGATTGGTCATGGTCCCGTCCTCCTCGGCCCACTGCGTCACCGGCAGCACCACGTCGGCCATCCGCGCGGTCTCCGACGGCACGAAGTCGGCCACCACCAGCAGGTCCAGCGAAGCGAGCCGGGCGGTGATCTCCCCGGCCGCGGGCGCCGACACCACCGGGTTCGAGCCGAACACCAGCAGCGCCCGCGGCCCGCCCGGCCGGCCCAGGGAGTCCAGGAGCTCGTAGCCGCTGGGGCCCGCTCCCGGCAGGTCGGCGGGGTCGACGCCCCACACCCCGGCCACGTGTTCCCGGGCCGCCGGATCGGTGATCCTGCGGTAGCCCGGCAGTTGGTCGGCCTTCTGTCCGTGCTCGCGGCCGCCCTGCCCGTTGCCCTGGCCGGTCAGGCACCCGTAGCCCGAGCCCTCCCGTCCCGGCATGCCCAGCGCCAGCGCCAGGTTGATGTAGGACGAGACGGTGTCGGTGCCCTTGGAGTGCTGCTCCGCGCCGCGGCCGGTGAGGACGTACCGGCGCTTGGCCGCCGCGAGCATGCGCACCGCGGCGTACTGGTCGGCGACCGGCACTCCGGTCACCCGCTCGGTGCGCTCGGGCCACCACTCGGCGGCCCGCCGCCACGCCTCGTCGAACCCGGTCGTGCGCTGCGCGACGTATCCGTGGTCCACGTGCCCGTCCACGACCGCGACGTGCAGCAGGCCCAGGGCGAGCGCCAGGTCCGTGCCCGGGGCGGGGCTCAGGTGCAGCGCCGCGCCCTCGGCCGTCGCCGACCGCCGGGGGTCCACGACGATCAGGTCGGCGCCGGCCAGGTGCTGCATCAGCGGCGGCATGGTCTCCGCGACGTTCGCCCCGGCCAGCAGGACCACCTCGGCCGAGGCCAGGTCGGTCACCGGGAACGGCAGGCCGCGGTCCAGCCCGAACGCCGCGGACCCGGCCGCCGCGGCCGAGGACATGCAGAACCGGCCGTTGTAGTCGATCTGCGAGGTGCCCAGCGCGACCCTCGCGAACTTGCCCAGCGTGTAGGCCTTCTCGTTGGTCAGCCCTCCGCCGCCGAACACCGCCACGGCGTCCGGGCCGTGTGCGGAGACGATCCTGCGGAGCTCCGCGCCGACGCGGTCCAGCGCGGTCTCCCACGGCACCGGCCGCTGCTGCGCCCCCGGCCGCTGCCGCATCAGCGGCGAGGTCAGCCGGTCCGGCGCGGACAGCACCCGGGGAGCCGTCCACCCCTTCATGCACAGCCGGCCCGCGTTGACGGGGAAGTCCTCGTCCGGGGAGACCGTCAGCCCCTGGGGCGAGACCTCCAGTCGGGTCCCGCACTGCAGCGCGCAGTACGGGCAGTGGGTTCGTGTCATGCTCGGCTCCTCACGCCGGTTCCGGGCGGGGCCGGTCGGCCGCGGCCGGCCGGTCCTTGCGCAGGTAGACCGCGCGCACCACGAGCACGCAGAGCGCGTAGAAGACGAGGAACCCCGCGATGGCCGGGCCGGCCGAGCCGGCGGCGCCGAAGGAGAACCTGAACGCCAGATTGATGAGCACTCCGCCCAGCGCGCCCACCGCGCCGGCGATCGCGATCACCGCGCCGGAGGCCTGGGAGGAGCCGGCCGTGGAGCCCTCCGCACCGTCCGCCCGCCCTGCGAACACCTCGGGGATCATGCGGTACGTCGAGCCGTTGCCGATGCCGGCGAACGTGATGAGCACGGTGGAGGCGACGATGAACGCCAGGGACGAGGACGCCTCCGTGGCCAGGTAGAGGAACGCGGTCCCGGCCGTCATCGCCAGCAGCATCCACAGCGTGACCCGTGCGCCGCCCCACCGGTCGGCCCAGCGCCCGCCGACGGGGCGCGCGAGGGATCCCAGCAGCGGGCCGAGGAACGTCACCGACGCGGCCTGCAGCGCGGTGAAGCCGAACTGCTCCTTCAGCACGAGCCCGAACGCGAACCCGTAGCCGATGAACGAACCGAACGTCGTCACGTACAGCAGGGACAGCATCCACGTGTGCTTGTTGCGCAGCGCCGCCCGCTGCGCCGACCCCTGGTGCTGCAGCGTCGGCAGGTTGTCCATCCACAGCGCGGCGGCGACGGCGGCGAGCACGATCAGCGGCATGTAGAGCGAGACCAGGTAGACCGGGTGCGTGTCGCCGGCCGTCGCGAGCACGGCGAGGCCGGCCAGCTGGGCGGTCACCACGCCGAGGTTCCCGCCGCCGGCGTTCAGGCCCAGCGCCCAGCCCTGCCGGTGCCGCGGGTAGAAGGCGTGGATGTTGCACATCGAGGAGGCGAAGTTCCCGCCGCCGAGCCCGGCGGTGGCCGCCACCAGCACGAACACCCACAGCGGCGTGCCGGGCAGCCGGACGAACACCGCCGCCAGCACGGTCGGCACGAGCAGGACCAGCCCGGCGAACACCGTCCAGTCGCGCCCGCCGAACCGGGTCACCAGATATCCGTAGGGCAGCCGCATCAGGGCTCCGACCGCCGTCGGGGTGCTGATGAGCAGGAACTTGTCCGAGGCACTGAAGGAGAATCCGGTGTCCGGCCCGAGGAACAGCACGAGAACCGACCACAGGGTGAAGACCGAGAAGCCGATGTGCTCGTTGACGATGGACACCACGAGATTGCGGCGGGCGACCCGGCCGCCCGTTTCCCTCCAGAAGCGCTCGTCCTCCGGGTCCCAATTCGCCAGTAACGACGGTGACCTGTCCTGCACCTGGGTCATCGGATATTCCTTCCCCCACAGATCGGGATGCGTGATAAGCGAATCGGGACATACGAATCGAGACGCGCGGCAACGGATGCGCGGTAAAAGGACGGGCGGGCGGGGCGCGGTGGGATGCCGCGCCCCGCCCGCCCCGGTGATCAGGCCGGCCAGCCGAACGCGCTGATGGTGTCGCGGGCGCGGCCCGGCTCGGGGTCGTTGAAGACGAAGCAGCGGGTGTTGCTGACGCTGCCGCCCTCGGCCTGCGCCGTCGAGAAGATCAGCACCGGCCGCGGCTCCCCGTCCTTGGTGACGAAGTTCGCGCGGAAGTTGATGATCGGCGAGTCCTCGTCCCAGCGGGAGAGGAAGTCGTCGAGCAGGCCCTGGTCCTCGTAGATCTTGCGGATGTGGCCGCCGACGTACTCGGTCGGCGTCGCGGTGTAGTCGACCAGGGCGACGTCGGCGGGGTTGGCGTGCATGACGTTGCCGTTGACCCCGATCAGGTGGATCGCCACCGGCGCCACCTGGTAGAACTCGCGCATCACCGCTTCCTTGTCCGCGGCCGGGGCCAGGGACGGGTGGGCGCACTCGTCGACCGCGCGGATCCAGGCCGTGGCGTCGGACAGGGCCGCGTCCTCGGTGCTGGTGCTGGAGACCGGCAGCCGCTCGCCGAGCTCCGGGCGGCTCACCCAGTGGATGCGGGTGCCGGCGCCCTCGCCCGTCAGCACCGCGTTGACGCGGACCGCGCGGTCCTTCCCGGCGGCGCTGCGGAAGGTGACCGCGGCGTGCTCGATCCGGCCGTCCTTCTTCAGCCGCTCCAGCAGCCCGGCCAGGTCCTCGCCCGCACCGCCGGACAGGATCCGCTCGCCGAGGTGGGCGGTCTCCCCGCCCATGAGGACGGAGAGCGCCTTGTTGTGCAGGACGACGGCGCCGGAGCCGTCGGTGACCGCGATGCCCACCGAGCTGTTCCCGATGACGTCGATCAGCTGGTCGGTGGAGGGGATGGTGACGTTTTCAGCCGTCATTTCTGACTCCCAGGTCTTCTGAATTCGAATTCGGATGACGATTCACGATTCTGCTGATTGTCGCGGCTATTTCCTGCCGGCCGGACAGATGGTAATCATGTCCGCCGTCGAATGTAAACATTCCCAGAAAAGGGCCGCCGGTAAAGCGTTTCCATTCGAGCATTTCCGCGGGCCGGGCGAATGCGTCGGCACGTCCGCAGAACAGTGCGAGGGGCGCGCGGAGCCGCTGCCCGGCCGTCCGGTGTTCCCGGCGCATCCGGAGGTCCTCCAGCAGGCGGGCGCCCTCGGCGTCGCCCTCCCGGTCGGCGGGCCGCTGTTCCCGGCGCAGGGCCGCGAAGGCGTGGACCACCAGGGACCGGGGCGCGCTCCCCGGCTCGCGGGAGCCGGAGACGAGCAGTGTGGCGACTTCGGCCCCGTCGTCGGGCCGGGCTTCGAACAGGGCCGTGAGCTCGTACGCGAACAGCGCTCCCAGGCTGTGGCCGAACACGTGGAGCCGGCGTCCGGGAAGCAGCGCGGCGAGTTCGCCGGCCCAGCGGCCGACGGCGCCGTGCACCGAGGCGGGTGCCTCGTCGTGCACCAGGCGGCCGCGGCCGGGTATTTCGCAGTGCACCGCCGGCAGCGAGGCCGGCAGCCGGGACCCTATCGGGAGGTACGGCGACGTGACGCTGCCGGCGGGCGGCAGGAAGACCACGACGTCGGCGGCCCCTTCGAGGCTCCCCTGCACGACATAGGCTCGTTCAGACATGGAGGAAGTTCTTCTCGATGCCCTTGAGGGTGCGGAAGGCATCGAGATCGACCTCGTTGGACTGGAGCATCGTGCCGCGCAGTTCCTCGACGTAGAGGACGAGCTCCACGAACTGCAGGGAATTGATGATCCGCGTCTCGATGATGTCGGTTTCCTGGTCCAGGTCCGTCAGGTCGGGATTGCGTTCGAGGATCCAGGAGCGCACATCTGTCCAGCTCGCCGGCATAAACCGCTCCTTATTCTTTTCGACTGTCTGACACCCGCGTACGGGATTACCGGCCCGCTCCGGCCGCGGCGTGCGTCGCGAAGGCGTTGAACGCCGCGACCCGGTCGGCCACTTCGGAGACGAGGGCGAGATCGCCCGGGCCGAGCGGGCCCCGGCGGTGCGCCTCGCCCCGCACGAGGACCAGGTGACCCCCGGGGACGCCCCGGTAGTCCAGCGAGAGGGCCACCGCCGAGTCGGCCCCCCACTCGCGCAGCAGGTCCAGGTGGGCCGGGTCCGTCTGCTTGGCCATCCCCTCGTGCCCGCTGATCACGAGCTGGGGGCCGGAGCCCTTCAGGGCCAGGGCGCGTACGCCGTCCAGCGCCGCCGAGAACCCGGCCGCCGACTGCACGACGGGCCCGGAGTGCGTCGCCGGTGCGTCCAGCGAGACCGCCGAGGCCATGAAGGGGACGCACGCCTTGGCCGCCGCCGGTACGACGTCCGCCGCGCCGGCGGTGCCCCGCACGGTGGCGCTGATGTGGGCGAGAAATCCCAGGGATTCCTCGGCGGCCTTTCGCCCCGCAATGTAGCGCAGTGCGGTCGTCCAATTCTCGGTCGAGTTTTCCGTGGTGTTTCCGGGCATAGCGGGCCCCTCGGAGATTTGAGTTCGGGTGGGGTTCGTGATTCGACGTTAACTGGATTTCCCCGGCCGGTGCAAGGATTTCATCCGGGCTTTTTATCGAATCGGCGACTTCCTTTACCGCACAAAATGAAGGCATGACGGTGCGGCATTGCTGCATTACCGGGATTCCCTTCCGGGCGCAGGGAGGGCACGGAAAGGGTGCGGGAAACCGGTCGGCGTACGGCCGGGCCCGGCGCAGGCGCGAGCGCCGCGCGCAGGGAGAAGGGCGGGCGCGGAGACGTCCGGGCGGGCCTTCACGGGCCGTCCGTGGCGCGCCGGCAGGCCGCGGGCGGGCTGCCCGCGGGCGGATCAGGCGAAGTTCACGTCCGGGTCGAGCAGGCACAGCTGCCCGTCCGCCAGGTGCAGGCGGTCGTTGCTGTAGTTCAGCGCCGCCGAGCGCAGGTCGCGCAGGGACTTCTCCAGCCGGGTCGGCGAGTCCTGGAGGTAGCCGTGGCGCAGGCCGACGGCGTCGACGAGGTCGTTCACGGCCGCGTAGCACTCCTCTGCGGCGGTGATCTTGAGGTTGTTCAGCAGCAGCTGGATGCCCGGGGCGGACAGGTCCGCCTCCCCCTCGACCAGCTCCTGCGTGCGGCGCAGCAGGGCGTGGACGCCGTCGAGCCGCTGCCGGGAACGGGAGAGCCGGGTCAGGAACAGCTCCGAGCCGAGGTCGAACCGCTTGCGGACCTTGGGGTCGCGCAGCAGGTGCAGCACCCGGGACAGGGCCCCGCAGGCCGTCCCCAGCCAGGCCGCCGACCAGCCGAGGTGGGCCAGCGGGCCGAACACGCCCTGGGCGATCCGGTGGAAGGCGCCGTGCTCGCCGAGCACCTGGTGGGCGGGGACGGAGCCGGTGAGGGTCAGCGGGAGGCTGTGGCTGGCGCGCATGCCCATCGGGCACCACTGCCCGGCGGTCTCCACGCGCAGCTGCCGGCGGTGGGCGTAGACCAGGGAGACGTGGTGGTCCGCGGTGGCCTCCGGGCTGCGCATCGTGATGAGGAAGCCGTCCGCCATGGTGCCGCCGGTCACGATCGGCGCGGTCCGGTCGATCTCCAGGGTCCCGCCGGCCTCGCGCAGCGGGGCGTACGACTTGAACAGGTGCCCGCCCTTGCCGGGTTCGGTGGTGACCGAGGCCAGGTAGAGGTCCCCGGACGCCAGCAGGGGCAGCAGCTCCTCGCGCAGGGGCGACTGCGCGTAGCGGACGATCGCCTCCGACTGCTGGCAGTGCATCGCGAAGATCATCGCCACCGACATGTCGGTGCGCCCCAGGATCATGCTGACGTCGACGAGGTCGGCGAGCGTGCCGCCGAGGCCCCCGTCGGCGGCGGGCACGAGGAGGCCGAGCAGCCCGGTCCGGCGCATCTCCGCGAGCGCCTGCTCGGGGAAGACGGCGTCGCGTTCGGTGCGGGCGAGGTCCTGTCCGGCGACGCGGGCCACGGAGGCGGCCCGTTCCGCGAGGGTCGGTGTGCCGCCCGGCGTTACGCCGCCGTCCGCGGGGGCCTTCGCCTTCTTCACTGCTGCCGTGGTCATCGCGCCTCTTTCCGGGGAGTGGCGGCGGCCGCCTGCAGCGACCGGTGGTCGATCTTTCCGTTGGGCGTGAGGGGCAGTGCGTCCCACTCCCGCCAGCGCCGCGGCACCATCGGCAGCGGCAGAGCCGCGCCCAGGGCCTCCTCCAGCGCCTCCGGCGTCACCGGGCTGCGCAGGCAGTAGTGGGCGACCAGCTCGGCGAGGTCGCCCTCGCCGGACACCGTGACGGCGCACTTGTCGACGGCGGGGTGCCGGCTCAGGACGGCTTCGATCTCGTCGAGCTCCATGCGCACGCCGGCGACCTTCACCTGCCGGTCGCCGCGGCCGAGGTAGTGCACGAGCCCCTCGTCGAAGCGCGCGAGGTCGCCGGTGCGGTAGAGCCGCCCGGTCGCCGAGTCCGGGTCGAAGGGGTCGCGGAAGAACGCGCGGTCGGTGGTGCCGGGGTCGTTGAGGTAGCCGAGCCCCACGCCGGTCCCGCCGACGAACAGCTCGCCGCTCTCCCCCGGCTCGGCCGCCCGCCACGTGCCGTCCGCGCCGTGCACCAGCAGGTAGAGCGCGGTGTTGACGACGGGCGAGCCGACCGGGAGCCGGGGGCGGGCGAGGTCGGCGGCCGTCACCAGGTGGTGGGTGACGTCGTCGGAGCACTCGGTGGGCCCGTAGGCGTTGACCACGGCCACGTGCGGGAGGCCGTCGAGGACCCGTGCCGCCGCGGCGGGGTGGAGCTCCTCGCCGGTGGACAGCAGCCAGCGCAACTGCTTCAGCAGCCCGCCGCCCAGGCGCTGCGCCTCGTCGACGAGCCAGCCGACGACGGTGGGGACGAGTTCGACGACCGTCACGCCAGCGGTGTCCAGGGTGCCGACGAGCCAACGCGGGAAGCGCATGGCGCTGTCGTCGACGACCACGAGCCGGCCGCCCGTCAGCAGCGGGCAGAGCATCTGCCAGATCGAGATGTCGAACACCAGCGGGGCGGTGAAGGCCACCACGTCGTCGGGGCCCAGGGACAGGTCGGCGACCTTGGCCCAGAGGTGGTTGAGCATCCCCTGGTGCTCGACGGTGGCGCCCTTGGGGCGGCCGGTGGTTCCCGAGGTGAAGATGGTGTAGCGGGTTTCGTGGGAGCGGTCGGCCGTGCTCCGGGGCAGGGGCGCGGCGGGCCCCGGTGCGCCCTCGGCCGGCGGTCGCAGGGTGGGGATCTCCTCGGCCGCGGCGGCCGCGGTCGCGGCATGGGCGGTGCTGCCCGCCTCGCCGGCCGCGCCCGCAGCGCCGGCCTCGTCCGCACCGCTCGCACCGCCCGCGCCGGAGTAGTCCAGCAGCAGTGCGGCCCGGCTGCGGTTGAGCACGTCCCGGACCCGGCCCTCGGGCCAGCCCGGGTCGACGGGCAGGTAGGAGGCGCCCAGGCTCTCCAGGGCGAGGAAGACGACGGGCGTGCCGGTGCTGCGGGGGCCCACGGCGGCGACCACGTCGCCCGCGCGCACGCCCCGGGAGACCAGGGCGTCCCGCATCGCGGCGACCCTCTCCAGCAACTCCCGGTAGGTCAGCGTCCGTTCGCCCTCGGTGACGGCCGGGCGGTCGGGGGCCTGCTCGGCGTGCCGGACGACGTACTCCAGCACGCCCGTCCGCGTGTCGGCGTCCTGGGCCTTGCGCAGGGCCAGGGCGTTTGCTCGCTCCACCGCGCCGGGCGCCAGGGGGAGTTCGGCGCGTACGTGCACCGCGCGCCCGGCGTCCTGCAGCGTGCCCTGCTGTGCGTCCTGTTGCGCGTGCTGTGACGTCGTCATCGGGTCACCGCCTCCGCGCCCGGGCTGCCGTGGCGCTGCAGGTCGTGGAAGAAGCCGTCGACCACGGAGAGTTCGCCCCGTTCCCGGGCCCGGGTGAAGACGTGCTCGCCGACCGCGAGGTCGAGCACGCCCAGGCCGAAGGGCGAGAAGACCACGGTGCGGTCGTCGGGGACGGCCGTCCTGCCGGTGAGGACGTCGTACAGCGTGCCGTCCCGGAAGTCCCGGCCGCCGGTCAGCTGCTCGGCGAGGTGGACCGAGGTGTTCGCCTTGAGGACGTGCTCGACGTCGTCGACGACGTTGACGCTGTCGAGGATGACGTCGGTGCCGAGGTCCCGCAGGGACACGTGCAGCACCAGCGGGTGGTGGGCGAACCAGGACGGGTCGAGGAGGTGCGGCGTGGCCGCCGTGGTGGCGCAGACGACCACGTCGGAGGAGCGGACGAGTTCCTCGGCGGAATCGTGGACGCGTACGGTCGCGGTGCCGGCGGCGGTGCCCAGATAATCCGCGAAACCACGGGCGTAATCCGCCGACAGGTCGTGGACGCCGAATTCTTCGGGGGCCAGGTCGAGTGCGGAAAGGTAGGTGTGCAGATAGCGGGCGATGAGCCCGGTCCCGAGATATCCCACGCGACGTACGGAGCGCCCTCCGATAAGGGCCCGGGCCGCCACTGCGGCGGATGCGGCGGTGCATACGGCGCTGATGATGGAGCTCTCCAGGCACGCGTACGGATATCCCGTGGCCGGGTCGTTGAGAACGAGGACGGCGGAGGCCCGGGGAATGCCGCGGTCCAGGTTGGCCGGAAAGCTGGAGATCCACTTGATTCCGTCGACCGGGCGGTCGCCGCCGACCGAGGCGGGCAGGGCGATGATGCGGGCGGTGGGCCGGTCGGGAAAACGCAGGAAGTAGGAGGGCGGATTGATGGTGCGGGCCTCGCCGTGGAGGAGGTAGGCATCTTCGACGAGTTCGGTGATCTCCCGCTGCCGGCCGTCGAGCACGTGGTGCACGGTGCGGCCGGGAACGACGGAGAATTCTGGGATTTCTGCCTGGTCGCTCAATGGTTCTCCAGGAGTGGGTGGACGTCGTCGTGGCCGTAGTGATGAGTGACCCACGTGTCGTCGTAGATGGTGTCGACGTAGCGCTCCCCCAGGTCGGGGGCGATGGCGACGGCGGTGTGGACGGGGGCGCGGTGCCGGGCGAGCCACCGGGAGGCGGCGCTGACGACCGTTCCCGAGGAGCCGCCCAGGAGCATCCCGCGCGCGGCGAGCCGGCGGCAGGTGCGGATGGTGTCGATCTCGTGGACGCGGATGACCTCGTCGACGAGGCCGCCGGTGAGTTCCGGGTCGATCAGCGGCATCGGGGTGCCGGCGCCGAGTCCGGGGATGTGCCGTGGCCCCGGGGTTCCTGCGAAGCTGACCGAGCCGACGCTGTCGACGGCGATGATGCGAACCTGAGGCCGGTGTTCGCGGAAGTAGCGGGCACAGCCCATGAGGGTGCCTCCGGTGCCCGTGCCGATGAACAGGGTGTCGAGGTCGGGGAACTGCTTGGCGATGAAGGGGGCGGTGTTCTCGTAGTGCGCCGCCCAGTTGGCCGGGTTCTCGTACTGGTTGAGCCAGACGTAGGCGGGATCCTCCCGGCAGCGCTTTCGCACGTAGGCCTTGCGGGCGGCCAGGTAACCGCCGGTCGCATCGGGTTCGCCGACGATGACGACCTCGGCGCCCAGGGCCCGCATGAGGTTGACCGTGGCGGGGTTGCAGTTGGGGTCGGTGACGCAGACGAAGCGCAGCCCTTTCGACGCGGCGGTCACGGCCAGAGCCACGCCGAGATTGCCGGAAGAGGACTCGATCAGGATGGAGTCGGGGCCGATGACGCCCTCGCGTTCCGCGGTGGCGACCATCCACGTGGCCGGGACGATTTTTATGGATCCGGCGAAGTTGAAACCTTCGCATTTGAGGTGGAGCGGTATGCCGAGAGTGGGCCGCAAATCGATGTAGACATCGCTCTCGAGCAGCTCGTGGGCAGCGGTGATGAAGGTCATGCGTTGCGTTCACTTCCATTCCTCTGCAGGGATTGCCGAAACAATCCACGGCAAAGCGAGTCGTGGTCCGCAGGGCATGCTGGATCAGCCCGGACCACATCATGTGTCGCATGTGCGGAAAGGGCGATGAATGGACGCGCTGAAGCTCTGAGAATGGAAAGGTATGGGCCTGGCCGGCGCGGCACCGCCGGTCACCCCGGGCGTTTATCCGGCTGGTCGGGTCCGGAAAACGTTACGGACGCGGAGAACGCGCCGCGAGGAAAGTCGTGGAATCCGTTCGAATGTCTTTCTGCACCCCCCTGCCCTGGAGCTTCTCAAAACCGTCTGTTCAGTCGGTAGTGAATAATCGGCCAGGTGATACTTCATAACGGCCATGATCAAGATGTCGTCCGGCGCTTCGTCCTGCGCCCCGACGAGACCGTCCCCCCGCACCGGCACGAGCAGACGCAGGTCGTCGTTCCGCACACCGGCGTCCTGGCCGTGATCACGGCACTGGGAACCTGGGTCGTCGCCGCCCCGGACCGCGCTGTCGTCATCCCGCCGGGGCTCGAGCACTCCCACCGCGCCCACACCCGGAGCCTGGTGTCGACGATCATGCTGGCCTACCCGCCGATGCGGGCCCGGGCCGGCGACCGCCCCACGGTGGTGAACCTGACCCCGCTGGCCCGGCACGTGCTGACCGCGCTGTCCGAACCGGACCGTCCGGCCCGGATGCGGTCCGCGCTGGAGAACGTGCTGCGCTACGAACTCCGCAGCGAGAAGCACCAGTCCAACGCGCTGTCGCTGCCCACGCCCCGCGACCCGCGGCTGCTGGCGCTGAGCAGTTCGCTGATCCACGCCCCCGCCGACGGCCGCAGTCTCGACGACCACGCGCGGGACCTGGGGACCAGTCAGCGCACCCTGCGCCGGCTGATCAAGGCAGAGCTGGGGATGTCCTTCCCGCAGTGGCGGACCCTCGTCCGCCTGGTCGCCTCACTGGCCCACCTCGCCAACGGCGAGTCGGTCACCAATACGGCCCACTTGTGCGGGTTCACCTCGCCGAGCGTGTTCATCGCCCGCTTCAAGGAGTTCGTCCACGTCACGCCGGGCGCCTACCGGGACCGGATGCTGGCGTCCGCAGCGGAGACCGGCAGCACCCCGCCGTGAGCCGCGCCCCGGGAACGCCGGGGCAGCGCAACGGCCGGGCGCAGCCCGGACCGCTGAGGGCCTGCGGGCTCCGGTGGCCGGCCGGCACGCGGGGCCCGTCAACGGGCGTCCCGCCGGGAGGGGGAGAGCTCGGCCCCGGAGGCGCCCGCGGCCTGTTGCACCGGTTCGGGTGCCGGGGCGGACCCGGCCGCCGGCGCCGGTTCGGGTGCCGCCTGTTCCGGCGCCGCCGGCTTCGGCGCGACCGGCTCGGGCAGGGTCCGGAAGAGCAGCCAGGCCAGGGCGGGCATGGCGATCAGCGGGGCCAGGGCCGTCTGCAGGGAGGTCGCGTCCGCGACGCTGCCGATGACCGGGCTGACGAGGCCGCCGATGCTCACGGTCAGGCCGAGGGTGATCCCGCTGGCGGTGCCTACGCGCGAGGGGAGGTAGTCCTGGCCGAGGGTGACCTGCAGGGAGAAGGGGATGTAGAGCCCGGCCGAAGTGAGGGCCACGAACAGGTAGATCACGGGGCCGGGGGCGAAGACGATGCCCGCGACGGCGGCGACGGTCATCAGGTACGACCCGCGCACGACGGTGACCCGGTCCCACCGGTTGGCCAGGTTGCCGCCCAGCACCGTGCCGACCGCACCGCCCAGGTAGAGCACGCACAGCGCCGCGGTGCCCGACGCCGTACCGCCTCCCGTGCGCTGCTGGGTGTAGAACGAGATGAACGTGCTCAGGCCGATGAACACGATGGACCGGCAGACCACCGCCAGCGCCAGCTTCACGAACGAAGCCCTGTCGTCGGCGCCCGCCGCCGTAACGGCCTTGCGGGCGCCGCCCCCTGACGTCCTGTCCAGCATGCGCACGACGAGGAGGCACAGCACGCTGCCAGCGAGGGCGGGCACCACGAACAGCGGTGTGAGCCGCAGGCCTCCGGCGGTCATGACCCCTGCGACCATCAGGGGGGCGACGGCGAAGCCGAGGTTGCCGCCGAGGGAGAACCAGCCCATCGCGGTGTGACTGCCCTTGCTGGCGACGCGCGCGACGCGGGCGGACTCGGGGTGGTACGCCGCGACGCCGACCCCGGAGACGGCCACGAACACCAACGTCAGCGCGTAGGACCCGCCGAGGCCGCTCAGGGCGATCCCCAGCCCGCCGAGGAACGTGCTCAGGGGCAGCAGCCAGGGCATCGCCCACCGGTCGGTGAGCACGCCGAACAGCGGTTGCGCCACGGAGGACAGCAGCGACGCGGCGAGCACGATCCCCGATGCCGCGGCATACGTGTAGTCGCGCTCGGCGACGAAGAACGGCACGAGCGCGGCCACCGCACCCTGGTAGACGTCCACACAGGCATGCCCGACCGAGAGGAGGAGGATCGCTTTGTTCCTTGGCACCTCATCATGTTCACCGCTCGGCACCGTGTCGCACTTCCGATAATCTGCCAATCGATGAAGAACATCCGCCATGAGCCGGTCGCGCCGACCCGCATGCAGTGGCTGGCGCCCGGAGCCGCCATCGACGCCCACCGCCACGACGACCACCAGATCGTCTACGCCGCCCGCGGCGTGCTGGCCATCACCACCGACGCGGGCTCCTGGGTCGCCCCGGCAACCCGCGCCATCTGGGTGCCCGCCGGGACCGTCCACGCCCACCAGGCGCACGGGGGGCTCGACCTGCACCTGGTCGGCCTGCCCGCGACCGACAACCCGCTCGGCCTGGACGAGCCGACCGTGCTGACCGTCGGGCCGCTGCTGCGCGAGCTGATCCTCGCCTACACCCGCTCACCGGACGACGACAGCCCCGAACGCGGGCGCCTGCGGGCCGTCCTGCTCGACCAGTTGCGCGCCTCGCAGCAGGAGCCCGTACACCTGCCGGCGCCCACCGCCCCGCGGCTCAAGGCGCTGTGCGCGATCCTGCAGGCCGACCCGACCGACGACCGCACCCTCGCCGCCCTGGGCAAGGAGGTCGGCGCGAGCGACCGCACCCTGTCCCGGCTCTTCAAGTCCGACCTCGGCATGACCTTCCCCCAGTGGCGCACCCAACTGCGGCTCTACCACGCCCTGATCCTGCTGGCGGAGAACACCCCGGTGACCACCGTGGCCCACATGTGCGGCTGGTCGTCCGCCAGCGCCTTCATCGACGTCTTCCGCCGCGCCTTCGGCCACACCCCCGGCTCCCACCAGCCCCGTTAGCGAAGCGGCAGGCGCACCGGCACACACCCCCGACCCATTGTGACCCAGGTCACAGGTGACGGGTTAGCCCGGCATCGGGGCCCGCTTCCTGGTGGCCCGGCGGCGGTCTCCCTAGCCTTTCGAGCCAGGAACCTTCGGCTCGGATCCCGCTCCCCGGACGGTGGTTGTGGCTGGGTACAGACGAAATTTCATCACCGATTACGACGGTCTCGCCGACCAGTGGTGGGATCCGCGCGGGTCGCTCGCACCGCTGGGCTGGATCGCGCGGGCCCGTGCCGCGTTCGTCCCCGACCCCGCGGGCGCCCCCGGCCCGGCGACGGGTGACGGGAGCGGGCGACCCCGGCTCCTGGACGTCGCGTGCGGGGGCGGCCTGTTCGGCCCGCACCTGGCCGGCAAGGGATACCGCGTGTTCGGCGTGGACCTGTCCGCCATGGCGCTCCGCGAGGCGCGGCAGCACGGCTACGACGCGGTGCTCCGGGCCGACATCACCCGGCTCCCCTTCACCGACGCGTCGTTCGACGTCGTCACGGCCGGGCAGTGTCTCGAACACGTCCCGGAGCCCTTCGTCGTGGTGTCGGAGCTGTGCCGGGTCCTGCGCCCCGGCGGCACGCTGATCGTCGACACCATCCCCGACACCGGCCTGGCCCGGCTGGTCGCCATCACCCTCGCCGAGAACCTCCCCCTCCCGGGCAGGCCCCCGCACGGCACCCACGACCACCGCCTCTTCGTCAACCGGGAGCGGCTGGTCAAGGTCGCGCGGGCGCACGGCGTGGAGCTCCGGCTGCTGGGACTGCGCCCGCACCTGCGCGACCTGGCCCGATACCTCGTCAAACGACGCGAGGAGGTTCGTATGATCCCCACCAAGTCCACCGACGTCCTCTACCTGGGCGTGGGGACGAAACGATGACCGCCCAGGTGACCACGTACCGGCGGACGGCCCCGGGCGCAGTGCGGATCTGGGTGAGGGGCGCCCGGCTGAAGACCCTCCCCGTGACCCTGGCGCCCATCGCGGTGGGAACGGGAGTCGCCCACTCGCTCGGCCAGGTCCTCTGGTGGCGCACCGTCCTGACCCTGCTCTTCATGCTGGGCTTCGTCATCGGCACGAACTACTTCAACGACTACAGCGACGGCGTCCGGGGAACCGACGACGAACGGCTGGGCCCCTCCCGGCTGGTCGGCTCCGGGCAGGCGACGCCCCGGCAGGTCCTGCGCGCCGGAATGCTGCTGTACGCCGTCGCGATCGTGACCGGCGTGGTCATGGCCGTCACGATCTCCTGGTGGATGATCCCGCTCACCGCGTACTGCGGACTCGCGGGCTGGTTCTACACCGGCGGCCCCCGGCCCTACGGCTACCGGGCGCTCGGCGACCTCAGCATCTTCCTCTTCCACGGCATCGTCATGGTGTCCGCGACGACAGGCGTCCAGCTGGGACACGTGCCCCCGCTCGCCCTCGGCGCGGCCGTCCCCATGGGCCTGCTCTCCTGTGCGCTGCTGACGACGAACAACCTGCGCGACATCCGGACCGACGCCGCCGCGGGGAAGATCACCGTCGCCGTGCTGCTGGGCGAGAAGCGGACCCGCGTGTACTACGTGCTGTGCGTAGCCGCCGCCTTCGCGTCCGCGCTCCTCCTGTCCGCGGCCCGTCCCTGGGCCGCGCTCGTGATCGCCGCCGTCCCCTCCGCGGTCTTCCCGCTGCGCCGGGTGCTGAGCGGGGCCCGCGGAAGCGACCTGATACCGGCGCTGGAGCACACGTGCCTGCTGCTGCTCGCGTTCGGGTCCGTACTGGCGATCGGCCTGTCCCTGTGACCGGCCGGAAGGGCGCCAAGGGCACCAAGGGCGCCCCGGTGACCCCTGACCACGAAGTGCTGGTGATCGGCGCCGGATTCGCCGGCATCGGCGCGGCGATCGGCCTGCGCCGGGCCGGCATCGAGGACTTCGCCGTCATCGACGAGCAGGACGGCGCCGGCGGCTCCTGGAACGCCAACACCTATCCCGGCATCGCCGTGGACATCACCGCCTTCTCCTACTCCTTCGCCTTCGAGCCCTTCCCGTCGTGGTCCCGGGCCTTCCCCGCCGGAGCGGAACTGAAGGCGTACGCGGACCACTGCGTCGACAAGTACGGCCTCCGGCCCCATCTGCGCTTCGGCGCAAGGGTGGTGCGGGCCGTCTACGACGATGCGGAGCACCTGTGGCAGGTGTTCCTGGAGGACGGCACGCCGGTCACGGCGCGGTTCGTCATCTGCGCCACGGGCTGGCTCACCAAGCCGAAGGCGCCCGCCGTCGAGGGGCTGGACCGGTTCAAGGGCGACGTCGTCCACACGGCGGCGTGGGACCACTCCCTGGAACTGGCCGGCCGGAGCGTGGGGCTGATCGGCACGGGCGCCTCGGCGATCCAGCTGATCCCGGAGATCGCGCCCCGGGTGGAGCACCTCCACGTCTACCAGCGCACCCCCGTCTGGGTCTTCCCCAAGCCGGACTTCACGCTGCCCGGGGCGGTCCGCCGGCTGTTCCGGGCGGCTCCGTGGACGCAGCGGGCGGTCCGGCTGGTCACCGACACCGCCACGGAGGTCGGCTTCGTCATCGCCATGATCCACTACCGCCGGTTCCCCTTCCTGGTGAAGGCCGGCGAGGCGGCGTCCCGGCTCTACCTGCGCAGCCAGGTCAAGGGCGACCGCGAGCTGATGGGCAGACTCCTTCCCGCGTACCGCCTCGGCTGCAAGCGGCCCTCGTTCGGCAAGGGCTACTGGCGCGCCTTCACCCGCGACAACGTCCGGCTCGTCACCGAGCCCATCGAGGAGATCACCGGGACCGGCATCCGCACGGCGGACGGCGAGGAGCAGCGGTTCGACGTCCTGGTGCTGGCCACCGGGTTCCAGACCCTGGAGAACCTGCCGCCCTTCCCCACGCACGGCACGGGCGGCCGCGAACTCAGGGAGTTCTGGCGCACCGAGCGCTTCCAGTCCTACGAAGGCACGTCGGTCAAGGGGTTCCCGAACCTGTGGTTCATCGTCGGGCCGTACTCCTTCACCGGCGGATCGTGGTTCGGGATGATCGACTACCAGGTCACCCACGCGCTGCGGGTGATCCGGGAGGCGCGGCGGCGACACGCCACGCAAGCGGTCGTCCGCCCGGAGAAGCACGACGAGTCCTTCCGCAGGACGCTGCGCCGGCAGCCGGACACGGTCTTCCTGCACGAGAGTTGCCGGCGTTCGAACAGCTACTACTTCGACGAGCGCGGGGACGCGCCGGCGGTCCGTCCCGCCAGCACCTACGAGGCCGCCTGGCGGGCCAGGCACTTCGACCTCGACGACTACCGCTACGACCACCGGTACGACCACTGCTACGACCACCCCTACGACCGACCTGGAGGCCGGCGTGATGCGACTCGGTGAAGTGCGGGGCAGGGACCGCGCGCTGTGCGTCTTCTACGCGCTGTTCGCCCTCGGCGGCCTCGTCGCCATGGGAGCGCTGGCGGTCGCCTTCGTGCGGCGGACCGTCGACGACGGGGCCGACGGCGCGACCGGTGTCGTCCGGAACTTCCTCCACGACGCACTGACGAACCTGGCGTCCCAGTTCATCTACGCGGACCTGGTGCTGATCTGGCTGGGCCTGGCGGCCTTCATGATCGTCGAGTCGCGGCGGCTGGGGATCCGGTACGTGTGGGCGTACATCGTCGGCGCCCCGGCACTGGCGCTGTGCGTGAGCTTCGCGGTCTTCATGTACGTCCGCCAGCTGAAGATCGCGGTTGCGGGCGAGGAACGGCGGCCTGCCGCCGGGGCGGCGGCCCACGAGGTGATGAGCGGGGCGGGGCCCTGACGCCGGAGCCCGTGGGCGGCGGATGGGCGACCGGGCCGGGCCGGGGGCACTGCCGGGAGCTGCGACGGCGCCACAGCACCGTCCGCAAGGGACTGGGCCTCGCCTTCGGGGCGCGGCCTTCCCCGAGGAGTACATGCCGGCCGACGTGGAGACCGACGGGGACCTGCCGCACGGATACGGCCTGCGCTCGACCCACCGTGCCGAGGACGGTTCCACGGACGGCGTACTGGTCTGCATCCCGCTGCCCGGCGGCACGGGCCGCTACCGCATGTCCATGCTGGTCCAGCCCGGGCTCGCCGCGCGGGACGCCGGCACGGGGCGGGCGCAGGGCGACGGCGTCACCCACGGCCTGGAGGGCGGCCGCGCCCCGGAGCTGTCCGGCATCCAGGCCGCCCCCGGCATCCTGCCCGTCCCGGTCTACCGCGACGCTGCGGGCGAATTCGCCCGCAGCGGCCCTGTCCGGCTACCGCACGGCCCTGTCCGCACCGCCATGAGGCAGGCGGAGCGGATACTCCAGGTGGTGGCAAATACATCCCTAAAGGCCCCGTATATCCATATTGCCTGGATATGCTATGCATCATGGTCAAGCCTGGACAGCTGCGACTCCGTAGTCCCCACGGCCCGGGGCCCCTCGTCCTGCTGTCCCCGGTGATCCTGACCGTGGTCATCGCCGGCCTGGCGTACTCCACTCCCCCGGAGATGGCCTTCAGCCGCATCCTGCCCGCGGCCCCCGCCCTCGCCGCCGCCATGTGGCCCGTACTGCCCACCGTGCTGCTGGGGACGGTCTGCTTCCTGCTCATGATCGGCCTCAGCCTCGTGTTCCCCGGCCTCGGGGCGTGGTACACGGTGGCGGGCATCGTCGCGGTCACCGTGGCCGCCGCCTACGGCAGCCACGTCCGGCTCCAGCGGGAGCAGGCCCTCTTCCAGGTCCGGCTCGTCGCCGACGCGGCGCAGAAGGTGGTCCTGGGCCCGATGCCACGCCGCTTCGGGGGCGTGGAGATCGAGGCCCTCTACCTCGCCGCCGCCGCGGAGGCCCGCATCGGCGGCGACTTCTACGAGGCGGTCACCACGCAGTACGGGGTCCGGCTGCTCATCGGCGACGTACGGGGCAAGGGGCTGGCCGCGGTGGGAACGGCCGCGGCGGTGGTCAACTCCTTCCGGGAGGCCGCCCACGACGAGCCCGACCTGGGCGGCGTCGCCCGCCGCCTGGAGGCCAGCAGCACCCGCTACAACGCCTCGTTCCCGCCCGACGACCTGATGGAGCGCTTCACCACCGCCGTCCTCGTCGAGATCCCGCACGGGGAGGGCCGCATCAGGATCCTCAACTGCGGGCATCCCCCGCCGCTGCTCCTGAGCCGCGGGGGCCTGCGCGTCCTGAACCCCTCCGCGCCCTCACCGCTCCTCAACCTCGCGGACCTGATCGGCGATTGCTACAGCATCGACACCTTCGACTTCACCGCGGACGACCAGCTGCTCCTCTACACCGACGGCGTCACCGAGGCCCGCGACCGCAACGGCGGCTTCTTCCCGCTGGCGGACTGGATGAGCCACCAGCCCTCGACCCAGCCCCGCGAACTCCTGGACGGCCTCCACCGCGACCTCCTCCGCTTCAGCAACGGAGGCCTCGACGACGACATCGCCGCCCTGGCCGTGTGCCTGCGCGCCGGCGGGCCGTGACCGACGCCGAAGCCCGCCGGCACCGCGCCGGGGCCCGACCGGCACGGGCGCCGATCACAGCCAGGCCGTCAGGCCGGTAAAATCGGCGCGGGTGAGACCACCCGCGCGCCGGGGAGGCGCCCGGCTGCGTCCTCCACGCCGTCCGCACACCCTGGTCCGCCGATGCGGTGGATGACGCACCACGGGTGTGCCCGAGTACGACAGGTACCTGCCTTCTTGTCTTCCGCACCGCCCCCCGCCGCGCGCCTGCGCACCCTGCGTCCCGACTGGCTGGGCGATCCGAAGGTGTGGCGCACCGAGGTACTGGCCGCTCTGGTCGTCGCGCTCGCGCTCATACCCGAGGCGATCTCCTTCTCCGTCATCACCGGGGTCGATCCGGCGATCGGGCTGTTCACCTCGTTCACCATGGCGGTGACCATCGCCTTCGTCGGCGGCCGCCGGGCGATGGTCTCCGCGGCGACCGGTGCCGTGGCCCTGGTCATCGCCCCGCTCAACCGTGAGCACGGCCTGGGCTACCTGCTGGCCGGTGTCATCCTCGCCGGCGTCTTCCAGGTGGCCCTCGGCGCGCTCGGGGTGGCGAAGCTGATGCGTTTCGTCCCCCGGTCGGTGATGGCCGGCTTCGTCAACGCGCTCGCGATCCTCGTCTTCATGGCCCAGGTGCCCGAGATGCGGAACGTGCCCTGGGCCGTCTACCCGCTGATCGCCGGCGGCCTGGCGCTGCTCGTGCTCCTCCCGAGGATCACCACGGCCGTACCGGCCCCGTTGGTCTCCGTCGCCGCCCTCACCTTGATCACCGTGGCCGCGGGCATCGCGGTGCCGACCGTCGGCGACAAGGGCGACCTGCCGTCCTCGCTGCCCGTGCCGGGCCTGCCGGACGTGCCGTTCACCCTCGACACGCTCATCACCGTCGCCCCGTACGCCTTCGCCACGGCACTGGTCGGCCTGATGGAGTCGCTGATGACGGCGAAGCTCGTCGACGACATCACCGACACGCCCTCGTCCAAGACCCGCGAGTCCGTCGGCCAGGGCATCGCCAACATCGTCACCGGCTTCTTCGGTGGCATGGGCGGCTGCGCGGTGGTGGGCCAGACGATGATCAACGTGAAGGTCTCCGGCGCCCGCACCCGCCTGTCGACGTTCCTGGCGGGCGTGTTCCTCCTGGTGCTGTGCCTGGCCCTGGGGCCGGTCGTCTCCGAGATCCCCATGGCCGCCCTAGTGGCCGTCATGATCATGGTGTCGATCGCGGCGTTCGACTGGCACTCCGTCGCCCCGAGGACGCTGAAGCGGATGCCGGCCGGGGAGATCACCGTCATGGTCGTCACCGTCGCCTGCGTCGTGGCGACGCACAACCTCGCGATCGGCGTCGTGGCCGGCTCGGTCACGGCGATCGTCGTCTTCGCCAAGCGCGTCGCCCACCTCGCCGACGTCACCGCGATCACCGACCCCGACGGCACGTCCGTGATCTACCGGGTGACCGGCGCGCTGTTCTTCGCCTCGTCCAACGACCTCGTCGGCCGGTTCGACTACGCGGGCGACCCGGACAAGGTCGTCATCGACCTCTCCGCCGCCCACATCTGGGACGCCTCCTCCGTCGCCGCCCTGGACGCCGTCGAGAACAAGTACGCACAGCACGGCAAGACAGTCGAACTCACCGGCCTCAACCACCCCAGCGCCGCCCTCCACGACAAACTCAGCGGCGAACTCACCAGCCACTGAAGGACGAAGCCGGCCCCGGTGGACGACTTGTTCCCGCGGACCGGCGGCCTGAGCTCACAGAAAACGGAAAGGCCGTTCCCTCATTACGAGGAAACGGCCTCTGACCTGCGAAAATCGCTGGTCGGGACGGCGGGATTTGAACCCACGACCCCTTGACCCCCAGTCAAGTGCGCTACCAAACTGCGCCACGTCCCGGTGCTTGTCCGGCCCGGGCTCTCGCCCTTGCCGACCGCGCACGAGAACAATACCGCACTTCACGGGGTGATCGCGCACGGCTTCCATGGGGCGATCAGCGCGGAATGCACCTTTTGTACGGCTTGGCGTGCGCAGTCGGCCCCCGCCGCGCCGTGCGGTGTTGACCACCCTCCCGTTGCCCGTGGGAGCATCGGGCTCCCGACGCCGCTCGCGCTGCGCTGCAACTCCCCTGGCTCAGGAGGACAGTTGGCCACCTCGGACGTTCCGGCTCCTCGTTCGCCCCTCCCTTCCCGCTCCGCCCTCTCCCGGCGCAGGTTCCTGCAGGCCGCGGCCGGTACCGCGGCGGCGGCCGGGGTCGCGGGTGCGCTGCCGGCGGCGGTGGCCGCGGCGGCGCCCGCCGGGGGCGGGGGCGGGGTGCTGTCCTTCACGGCCGCCACCAATGGGGCGGCGAGCCTCTCCCCCGCCGGGGACCGGCTGGTCGCCGAGGTGCAGAACGTGCTGTGGTCCCTGCCCCGCAAGGGCGGGGAGGCCGTCGCGATCACCCCGGCCGATCTGGAGCCGACCCGGCCCGTGCACGCGCCCGACGGGCGGCGGCTGGCCGTCTGCGCCTACCGGGGCGGCGGCTTCCACATCTGGACGCTGCGGCCCGACGGCAGCGGGCTGCGGCAGGTCACGGACGGGCCGTGGGACGACCGCGGGCCCGCGTGGTCGCCCGACGGCACGCGGATCGCCTTCGCCTCCGAGCGGGGCGGCGACCCGGTGGCGGGCAGCCCGTACCGGGTGTGGGTGGTGGACGTACGGAGCGGGGCGCTGACGCAGGTCACCGGGGTGGGCGGGCAGGAGGGGCCGCTGCAGGACGGCGCGTGGGAGGACTTCGACCCGGTCTGGTCGCCGGACGGCTCGCGGCTGCTGTTCGTCCGCGCCCGCGTCGCCGGGGCCGCGCTGGAGGCCCGCACGATCGCGTCCGTCCCCGCCGACGGGCACGGGCCGGCGCGGGCCGAGCACACCGAGACCGAGGCCGCGCAGGTCATGACCCCGGCCGTCGCGCCGGACGGGCGCCTGGCCTACCTGCGGACGACCGCCGCGCCCAGGGCCGGCTGCACCCTGGTCGTCGACCGTGCGCCCGTCCCGGTCGACGGGGACGTCGAGCCCGTCCCGCCCCGCTGGGTCTCGGCCGACGAGCTGCTGCTGACCGTCGGCGGCACGTTCCAGGTGGTCCGCCCGAAGGCGCCGCGGCACGCCCGCGCCATCCCCTTCCTCGGCCGCCTGCCCGTGGCCCGGCCGCGCTACCGCACCAAGCGGTACGACCTCGACGGCGGCGGCGTGCACGGCGTCCGCTCCCTGCACCTCCCCGCCCTCTCGCCCGACGCCCGCCGGGTCGCCTTCGCCGCGCTCAACGCGCTCTGGGTCGCCGACGTCGCCGGCGGGCGGCCGCCGCGCCGGGTCGTGGCGTCCGATCCCACGCGCTACGTCTTCGGGCCCGTCTGGAGCCCGGACGGCCGGTCCCTGGTCTACGCCGACGACCGCGGCGGCCTGCTCGCCGCGCGCCGTCACGATCTCGCCTCCGGCGAGGAGACCGAGCTGGCCGGGGGCGGCCGCGCCTACCCCGTCCTGTCGCCCGACGGCCGGCGGCTGGCCGCCCTGGACCTGAGCGGCGGGCTCGTGGTGCGCGACCTCGCCGCCGGCACGGACCGGGTGCTCGCCGCCGCCCTGGGCGGCGGCGGGCTGCCGGGCAGACCGACCTGGTCCCCGGACGGGCGGTACGTCGCCCTGTGCGACCGCAACCGGCTGAACCAGCGGTTCCGTGAGGGGTACAACCTCATCCGGGTCGTCGACACCACGGACGGCAGCGCCCGCCTGCACGCGCTCGCCCCGCACGCCTCGATCGCCGACCGCTACGACTGCGGGCCCGTCTGGTCGCCCGACGGCCGCCACATGGCGGTGATCTCCGAGTCCGCCCTGTGGCTGCTGCCGGTGCGGCCCGACGGCACCCCGGACGGCGAGCCGCGCCGGCTCACGGACGGCGCGGCCGATCACCCCTCCTGGTCGGGGGACTCCCGGAAGATCCTCTACCTGGCCGCCGACGGCCGGCTGCGCCTCCTCGACGTCCGCGACGGGTCCACCCGTACGCTCCGCATCCCCCTCGACCACCGGCGCCCGGTCCCCGCCGACACGGTCGTGCACGCCGGCAGGTTCTGGGACGGCACCGGGGAGACCGTCCGCGAGGACGTCGACCTGGTGGTCCGCGGCGGGCGGATCGACGCCGTCGAGCCCCACCGGGCGCAGCGCGCGGCCGTCCGCACCGTCGACGCCTCCTCCGGCACGGTGATCCCCGGCCTGTGGGACGCCCACACCCACCCGTACCAGAACACCTACGGCGGCCGGCAGACGGCGCTGCAGCTGGCCTACGGGATCACCACCGCCGTCTCGTTCGGCGGCGGCGCCTACGAGCAGGCCCGCATCCGCGAGGCCGTGGCGGCGGGCGAGCTGGCCGGGCCGCGGATGCTGACGACCGGGGAGCTGCTCGACGGCTCGCGCGTCGCGTACAGCATGGGCCGGGCGCACCGCACCCGCGAAGGGCTGCACCGGTCGCTGTCCCGCGCCGCGGCCCTCGACTGGGACTTCGTCAAGACCTACGTCCGCGCGCCCGGCTGGGTGATGGAGGAGGCGGCCCGCTTCGCGCACGAGCGGCTCGGGGTCCGCGCGGGCAGCCACCTCCTGTCGCCGGGCGTCCAGCTCGGCCAGGACCTGACGACGCATCTGCAGGCCACGCAGCGCCTGGAGTTCGGGCACGCGACGAGCGCGTCCGGGCGCGCCTACCAGGACGTGGAGGAGATCTACACGCACGGGGACTTCCACCTCGTCGCCACGATGTTCACCTCGGTGCCGCTGCTGGGCGAGGCGCCGGCCCTGGCGCAGGACCCCCGGGTGACGAAGCTGATGCCGCCGTGGGACGTGGAGGTCGTCCGCCGGACGGCGGCCGCCCGGCCGACCGCCGACCAGCTGGCCACCCTCGAGCGCGAGATCGGCGTCTACCGGCGGGTGCTGGCGGGCGGCGGCGCCGTGGCCCTGGGGACGGACGCGCCGCTGGTGCCCGTGGGCCTCGCCCTGCACATGGGGCTGCGCGCGCTGCACCGCTACGGGCTGTCCGCGGCGCAGGCGCTGCGGACGGCGACCGTCCTGCCCGCCCGGGTCTTCGGCGCGGACCGCGACCTGGGCACGCTGGAGCCCGGCAAGCTCGCGGACGTGACGGTGGTGGACGGCGACCCGTTCGCGGACTTCGACGCGCTGGTGCGGACGGCTTCGGTGCTGCGCGGCGGGGTTCCGTACGAGCAGGCCCGGCTCGTCGAGGCGTACGACGCGCACGACGCTCCCGCGGCGCCGCCCGGGGTGCGGGCCGCCGCCGACGCGTGGCTCGCGGTGTCACGGCAGCTGCGGCGCGACTCCTGCTGCGACGTGGAGCTGCACTTCTGAGAGCGCGGTACCCCGCACGGCCTTGCGGACCCGGGGGCCGGGCCGGTCCGGTACCGCCGACCACGTCGTGGGGGTTGCGCACCGCCGCGGCGGAGGGGTGGCTGCAGCGCCGGCCCTTTCTTCCCGCCGCGGCGGCGCGCAACCACCGGCGACACATCCGGCGGTGCCGGGCCGGGCCCGGCCCACCCGCTCGCTCAGGCCCGCAGGGACACCTTCGCCCTCGCGGTGCCGGGCACCGCCGTCTCCTCGGCCGCCGCCACCGGACGCACCGCCACCGCCCGCCACCAGGGGTCGGCCGGCAGGCCCTCCGCCGGTTCGAAGGGCTGCCCGGGTCGCGGGATCGCGATCCGGGCCCCGTGGCGCGCGGCCGCGGCGACGGAGCCCTCGGCGGGCTCCTCCCAGGGGTGCGGGGCGAGGTTGAAGGTGCCCCAGTGGATGGGCAGCATCACTCCACGGGCGGCGTCGCCCTGCAGGTCGGCGTGGGCCTGCAGGCCCTCGTCCGGCGTCATGTGGATGTCCGGCCAGAACTCGGAGTAGGCGCCGATCTGGATCATGGTGGCGTCGAACGGGCCGTACTGCGCGCCGATGTCCGCGAAGCCGGGGAAGTATCCGGTGTCGCCGCTGTGGAAGATCCGGTGCTCGGAGCCGGCCACGACCCAGGAGGCCCAGAGGGTGTGCTGGGTGTTGCGCAGCGCCCTGCCGCAGAAGTGCCGGGCGGGGGTGGCGGTGAAGGAGAGGCCGGCGACGCGGGCCGTCTCGTGCCAGTCGAGCTCGGTGATCCGCCCGGCCGGCACCCCCCAGTGTTCGAGGTGGGCGCCGACGCCCAGCGGTACGACGAAGTGCGCCCCGGTGCCGCGGGACAGGGCCCGTACGGTCGCCATGTCCAGGTGGTCGTAGTGGTCGTGGGAGATGACCACGGCGTCCACGGGCCCGGTCTCTCTCAGCGGCACCGGCACCGGGTGCAGGCGCTTGGGGCCGGCGAAGGCGAAGGGGGAGCAGCGCTCCGACCAGACGGGGTCGAAGAGCACCCGGGCGCCGTCGATCTCGGCCAGGACGCTGGAGTGGCCCATCCAGGTCAGCCGCAGCCCGGAGGCGGCGGGGACGGCGAGGTCGGCCACGGTGGTGGGGTGGACCGGCACGGTGCCGCCGGGTGCCCGGCGGGCCCGCTGCTCCGCGCGGAAGTACGTGGGCAGGAACTTCAGCAGGGCGGCGGAGGGAGTGCGCTCGGCGCCGACGGGGTTGGTGAACACGCCGTCGGCGAAGTTCGGTGACCGCCGGATGCGCGCCATCCGCTCCCCGGACGGCTCCGCGCCGAATGCGGCCGGGCGCAGGGCGTCGAGCGGTGAGCTTGTCGGGCGGGAGCCGGTCACGGCACCTCCAGGGCGAATGCGGCCAGGTCATGCCATTATCCGCCCCGCCCGGCGGGCTCGCGGCGGCCCCTGCGCGACGGTCCGGCTGCCTTTTGCCGAGGTGCCGGTGAACGTCCGGCTGCCCGCGCCTCCGGGCTCACCCCCGTGATATGAGCCCGGACGCGCGGCCGGCGCAGTGCCGGGGATCCACTGTGCAGGGTCGCGCGCGCAGATGCACGTGAATTTTCCCGTGCAGCAACGCCACCGTCCTTCTGTGCAGGGCTTCTTCGGGAGAGCACACGAAATCCCCGCGCCGTCTTTTCAGAGCCCACTCACACGGAGGGTGAGGTTCAGCCGGCCGGTGAGGCCGAGCGCGGCGGGGGCGGTGCCGGGACGGGTGCGCGGCACCCCGTGGAAGGCGAGGCGCGAGGGGCCGCCGAAGACGAAGAGGTCGCCGCTGCGCAGCTCGACGTCGGTCCAGGGGCGGCCGCGGCCGCCGGGGGTGCCGAAGCGGAAGACGCAGCTGTCGCCGAGGCTGAGGGAGACGACCGGCGCCGCCGACTTCTCGTCCGCGTCCTGGTGCATGCCCATCTTCGCGTGGCCGTCGTAGAAGTTGACCAGGGCGATGTCGTACGCGGCGGGCTCCGGCTCCGTGCCGTACGCGTCGGTGACGGCCTCTACGGCCATCCGCCCCAGCCAGGCGGGGAAGGGTTTGACCGGCGCGCCGTCCCCGTCCACGACGGTGCGGGCGTAACCGTAGGGGTACCAGTGCCACCCCAGGCAGACGGTGCGCACGGACATCTGCCCGCCGCTCGGCATGCGGACGCTCCGCAGGCCGGCCGGGGGCCGCGCCCAGGTGCGGCAGGCGGCGAGCAGGCGCCGCTGGGCCGCGAGGTCCAGCCAGCCGGGGACGTGGACCGCTCCCGGGGCGACCTCCGCCCGGGGCCGGGGGAAGAGCTCGTCGTCCATGCCGCCCAGCCTAGGACGGCTCCCCCGGACCCCCGCCGGACGGTGTGACGGCCGTCTCACCGGGACGGCGGCGCGGGATGTCACGGATCCGCGGGTCCGGTCCGTCGTACGGGCAGAGGCAAGCACACCCCGTCCCGATGGAGGACCCGCCATGGCCAGGATCTCGCTCACCCCGGACCGCACCCCGCTGATCCGGCTCGTGCAGTGGTACAGCAGGCGCACCTACGGCAAGGTGCTGGAGCCGCTCATGGCCGCCGCCCACAACCGGCGCGTGCTGCTCACGACGGCCCGCTTCGAGATGTCGCTGGCCCGCTGGAACAAGCTGGACCCGCAGCTGAAGGCGCTGGCCGAGATGGCGTCGGCGGCGGCGATCGGCTGCTCGTGGTGCATGGACTTCGGCTACTGGGTCAACCGCGGGCACGGGATGCCGCACGAGAAGCTGCGCGACATCCCGGTGTGGCGGGACAGCGACCTGTACACCCCGCTGGAGCGGGACGTGCTGGAGTACGCCGAGGCGATGACCGTCACCCCGCCGGCCGTCGAGGACGACCTGGCGAAGCGGCTGCGGATGCGCCTGGGCGACGCCGCGTTCGTCGAGCTGACCGCGATGATCGCGGTGGAGAACCTCCGCTCGCGCACGAACGCGGCGCTCGGCCTGCACAGCCAGGGCTTCAAGGAAAGCTGCGACGTCCCGGCCCGCCCGCGGGCGGACACGGTCCCGGCGGCGGGCTAGCCCTTGCGGCCCACTCCCCCGTAGAAGATCGTGTCGTTGAGCTCCGCCGGACCCGGGACCGGCCCGTCCGGCCGCCACAGCGGCACCCGGACCAGGCCCGGGTCCAGGAGCTCGAAGTCCCCGAAGAGCGGCTCGACGGCGGCGCGGTCGCGCAGGTTGAGGCCGGCGGTGGCGTTCTTGTACGTGCCGACGACGCGGTCGCGGGCCTTGACGTCGGTGTAGCCGTCCGCGTAGCCCTCGTACGGCTCGGCCGTGGCGTGGGAGAGCACGAGGTGGCTGCCGGCGGGGAGCGCGTCGGCGAAGGCCGCGACGATGCCGGCGGGGGCCTCCTCGTCGGTGACGAAGTGCAGGACGGCCACGAGCAGCAGAGCCACCGGCTCACCGAAGTCGATCAGCTCGCGGACCTCGGGGCGGGCCAGGATCGCCTCCGGGTCGCGCACGTCGCCGAGGACGAAGCCGGCCTGCCCGGTGCCGGTGAGCTTGGCGCCCGCGTGGGTGGCGACGATCGGGTCGTTGTCGACGTAGGCCACCCGGACGTCCGGTGCGACCTCCCGGGCCACCTCGTGGGTGTTGGGCGAGGTGGGGATGCCCGTGCCGACGTCGATGATCTGCCGGACGCCGCCGCGGACGACCTCCCGCACGGCGCGCTGCAGGAACGCCCGGTTGGCCCGGGCGGAGAGCCGGACCTGCGGGTGCGCCTGGATGACGTGCTCGGCGGCCTGCCGGTCGACCTCGTAGTTGTCCCAGCCGCCGAGGTAGTAGTCGTACATCCGCGCCGGGTGCGGCCGGCTGGTGTCGATGTCCTCGGCCGCGAAGCCCTGCTGGCTCATGCGGTGCTCCGTTCGGTTGGTTGCGCGGTAGGGGGTGACGCCGCGGCGCACGGGCGGCGCGGGCCGCCCGTCGGTGCCGTGCACGTCCCCTGCGGGGTCATTCGCAGGCGGCGCCGGAGCCGGCGAGCAGGAAGTCCGCCGCGCCCGCCTTGGCGCCGTTGATGAAGCTCTCCATCTCGTGACGCGTGTAGATCAGCGCGGGGCCCCCGGGGTCGGTGGACTGGCGCAGGGCGATCCGGCCGTCGCCCAGCCGCAGGGCCTCGACGCACGAGCCCCCGTTGCCGCCGCTCCACGGCTTGCTCCACCCCTCGGTGCCGAGGTCGGTGGCGGGCATGCCGTTGTAGATGCGATCCATGGTTCAGATCTCCTTACGAATCCCACCCAGGATTGCCTCGGTGGTGTGTGCCGGCGCGGCCTGCGCGCACATGCGGTCCAGCGCCTCCAGGAAGGCCGAGACGTCGTCGCGCTGGTCGAAGTACGAGGCGCCGACGAGGTTTTCGGCGTAGGCGATGTCCGGCAGCTCCGGGAGCGGGAACCGGAAGATGTGGAACGGTCCGTACATCGCCGGGTGCGGCCCGGCGGCGAACGGCATGATCTGCAGCCGTACGTTGGGCAGGGCGGTGGCCTCGGCGAGGCGGGCGACCTGCTCGCGCATGATGTCCGGCCCGCCGATGGGCCGGCGGAGCACCGTCTCGTCGATCACCACCCACAGCAGCGGCGCGCCCTCGCGGGTCAGCAGCGACTGGCGCTCCCGGCGGACGGCGACCGCCCGCTCGACGTCCGCCTCCGGCGCGTGCGGCATGCCGGCGCGGAGCACGGCGCGTGCGTAGCGCTCGGTCTGCAGCAGGCCCGGGACGTAGTGCGGTTCGTAGGCCCGGATGAGGTTGGCCTCGCCCTCCAGGCTGACGAACGCGCTGAACCACTCGGGCAGGACGTCCCGGAAGCGGTGCCACCAGCCGGGGCGGTTGGCCTCGCGGGCGAGGGCGAGGAAGCCCTCCACCTCCTCGGCGTCGCTCACGCCGTAGACCCGCAGGAGCTTCTCCACATAGGGGAGTTTCAGGCCGACTTCGGCCTTCTCCATCCTGCGGACGGTGGCGTGGGTGACGTCGAGGGCGCGGCCCGCCTGCTCGTACGAGAGACCGGCCTTCTCCCTCAGGTCGTGCAGCCGTTTGCCCAGCACGACCCGCAGGACGGTCGGTGCGCCCGCCGGACGCGCTTCCGCCACTGTTCTCCCCCTCCATGCCCACCGGTTGTCATATGCCCGCAGTCTGTCACGCACCCCCCGGAGCCGACAGACTGATCTGACGATTCTGCAATTTGCAGATTGAACCTTGCCACACATGAGCCGTATCGCACATAGTTACGGCGTGGTCCCCTCCCATGACGCACCTTCGCTCGGGCGCTTCGGCTGTTCCATGGCCGTACGTCTGCAGGACGCCTTCCACTTCCCGGCCCGTGGCGCCTCGGTGGCCGCCGCGCGAAAACGGGTCCTCGCACAACTGCGGGAGTGGGGCATCGACGAAGTGGCGTGCGACGACGCCCAGTTGGTGGTGTCGGAGCTCTTCACCAACGCGGTCCGGCACACGGACAGCGCGAACGTCAGCTGTCAGCTGAGGGTGCTCGGTGCGCATCTGCGCATAGAGGTGGGCGACCAGGGCCGTACCCCGACGGAGCCGCGGGCCCGGTGCAGCGGGACGGACGAGGAGAGCGGCCGGGGCCTGCTGCTCGTGGGCGCGCTGTCGCAGGCATGGGGGGTCCGGCCCGACGACACCGGCCGGGGCCGTGTCGTCTGGGCCGACCTCGCCGCCGGGCGGCTCTCCCCCTGAAAGGCATCCCGGCGGCCTGAAGGCGCAGCAAAGGCACTACAAAGGCGCTGCAAAGGCGCTACAGCGGCAGCAGATCCGGCCGCTTGGGCTCCACGTGGTCCCCCGAGGACTCGCCGCGCAGCCGGCGGCCGATCCACGGCACCAGGTGCTCGCGCGCCCAGTGGATGTTGTCGCGCCGCACCTCGGCGGGCGAGCGGTGGTCCTCGTCCGGCCAGGCCTGGTCCGGGTCGGCCGGCACCTCCAGGCCGAGCACCTGGGCGGCCCGCAGGGCGACCCGCGTGTGCCCGTCGGGCGAGAGGTGGAGCCGGTCGTCGCTCCAGGCCCTGCGGTCCTGCACCGAGCGCAGCGACCACAGGTCGAGGACCGGGCAGCCGTGCCGGTCCGCGATGGCCCGGACGTGGGCCGTGTACGTCGCGATCTTGCCGCGCAGGTGCCGCAGCACGGGCATCCCGCGGGTGTCGAAGCCGGTGCACAGCAGGACGGTGCCCACGGAGGAGGCCAGCTCGGCGACGGCCTTCTCGTAGCGCTCGGCCACGGCGTCCGGGTCGCTGCCCGGGCGCAGGATGTCATTGCCGCCCGCGCAGAACGTCACGAGGTCCGGGCCGAGCTCCTTCGCCCGGGGCACCTGCTCCGCGACGATCTGGTCCAGGAGACGGCCGCGCACGGCGAGGTTGGCGTAGCGGAAGTCGTGCTCGGCGCGCTGGTCGGAGAGGAGTACGGCCAGTCGGTCGGCCCAGCCGATGAAGGTGTCGTCCGGCCCCGGGTCGCCGACGCCTTCGGTGAAGCTGTCCCCGACGGCTGCGTACGACCCGATCGCGCTCTTGCTGAATGAATTCGAATCGTCTGCCACGTCGGTACATCTTTCCTCGCGGGGAGTGACCTACGCCACCGTAACCAGGGGTTGACGAGCCGTGATGTATCCCACCCCGAGAAGTCCGTGTACGCGGAATACGTCGGCGCGGCTACCGCAGCGGGGCGGTTGCCCGTACAACCGGTGTCGTAAGGTCGTTGAACCGCTTCGCCGGCGAGCAGTGCCGGCGGCCTAGCCCTGGGAGCGCCCGTGACGCAGACGCCGCATGTGCCGTCCACCGAGCCCGAGCTGGCGGGGGTGCGCAACTTCCGTGACCTCGGCGGTCTGCCGGCCGCCGGCGGACGGCGGGTACGGCACGGCGTCCTCTTCCGCAGCGGGCACCTCGCCCACGCCACCGAGGACGACGCGCGCTTCCTCGGCTCGCTCGGCCTGCACACGGTCTTCGACTTCCGCAACGACGCCGACATCGCGCTCGACGGGCCGGACGTCGAGCTCACCGGCGTCCGGAACGTCAACCTCCCCCTCAACGACCCGGCCCACGGCGCCGAGTTCTGGAACATGGTGCGCGCCCGCAACCTCGGGCACCTGCGGACCGTGCTGGCCGACGGCAGAGCCGCGGAGCGGATGGCCGAGACGTACCGGGAGGTCGTCACGGGCCGCACGGCCGAGCTCGGCCACGTCCTGCGCGCCCTCGCCGACGACAGCGTGCCGGCGCTGATGCACTGCGCGGCCGGGAAGGACCGCGCCGGGCTGTCCGTCGCGGTCACCCTGCTCGCCCTCGGCGTCGGCCGCGACGTGATCGAGGCCGACTACCTGGAGTCGAACGCGCCGCACCGGCGCTACCGGATGCGGCGCGCGCCGCAGTCGACGGGGCCCGAGGACCGGGAGATCACGGAGCTGCTGTCGCCGATGTTCGAGGCGCGGGCCGCGTACCTCCACGCGGCGTTCGACGAGATGGACGCCACGTGGGGGTCGGCCGACCGTTACCTGGCCGACGGCCTGGGGCTCGGCCCGGCGGCCCGTGAGCGCCTGCAGGCCAGGCTGCTCACGGACTGACCCGGGGCTCCGGCCCGGCCCCGGCCCGGCGGGGGGGGCGGGCGGATCATCGCGGGCCGCCCGGCAGGGCGTCAGCGGTTCGCCACCGCCTGCTTCACCAGCGTCCGCCCGAAATCCCACAGCAGGCCTCCCCCGCCGTGGGCGTCGTCCATGACCGCCGTGAAGGCGTCCACGAAGCGGTCCACCTCGCGCTCCCCGATGACCAGCGGCGGGATCAGCTTGATCACCTCCAGGTGGTCGCCGGAGACCTGGGTGAGGATGCGGTGCTTCTGCAGCAGCGGCACCACGACCATCTGCGCGAAGAGGCCCTTGCGGGCCGCCTGGAGCATGGCCCAGCGGCTGCGCAGCCCCAGCGAGGACGGCTTGCCGAACTCGATGCCGATCATCAGGCCGCGGCCGCGGACGTCGTGCAGCAGCTCGTACTTGCCGACGAGCGCGGCCAGCCGGCCGCGCAGCAGGTCGCCCGTGCGCCGGGCGTTGGCGACGATCTGCTCGTCCTCCATCACGGAGAGCACCGCGAGCCCGGCGGCCATCGCCTGCGCGTTGGAGCCGAAGCTCGCGGAGTGCACCAGGACCCGGTCCATGGAGGAGTAGACCTTCTTGAAGATCCAGTCCTTGCCGAGGGTGGCGCCGACGGGCACGTAGCCGCCCGAGAGCGCCTTGGCCACGCAGACCAGGTCCGGCTCGACGCCCTCCTCGTGCTGGTAGGCGAAGAAGTCGCCGGTGCGGCCGATGCCGGTCTGCACCTCGTCGGCGATGAGCAGCGCCTTGTGCCGGTGGAGCAGCTCCTGCGCGGCGCGCAGGAAGCCGGCGGGCGGCTCGTGGACGCCCTTGCCCTGGATCGGTTCGACGACGAACGCCGCCACGTCGCCGCGGGCGAGCTCCCGCTCCAGGGCCGCGAGGTCGCCGAGCGGGATCGCCGTGTCGGGCAGCAGGGGCGCGAAGCCGTCCCGGAAGCCGTCCTCGCCGTTGACGGAGAGCGAGCCGGTGGTCAGGCCGTGGAAGGCGTGGGAGCAGTAGAGGACCCGCGGCCTGCCCGTCGCGTACCGCGCGAACTTCAGGGCCGTCTCCACCGCCTCGGTGCCGCTGTTGCCGAAGAACACCCGGTCCAGGTGCGGCGCGTACGACAGCAGCTTCTCGGCGAGGAGGCCGGGCAGCGGCTGGCAGTCGAAGCGGGTGAGGTCGGCGAGCGAGGCGTCGAGGACGTCGTGCAGCGCCTTGCGGACGACGGGGTGGTGCCGGCCGACGCCCATCACCCCGAAGCCGGCGAGCATGTCGAGGTAGTCCTGCCCGTCGGCGTCCCAGAAGTAGGCGCCCTCGGCCCGCTCGTAGACCTTGTCGAAGCCGATGGTGTGCAGCATGCGCGGCAGCTGGTGGTTGAGGTGCCGGGCGTGCAGGTCGTACCGCTCGCCGCCGCGCTCGGCGAGGAGCCGGGTGAGGTCGAAGCCCTTGCCGTCGGCGGCGGCACCGGCTGTGTCGGCTGTCATGCGTCCTTCTCCTTCACGGCCGCGGGGTTCTTCGCGGCTTCTTCCTTGCGGGCCAGGGCGGCGCTGATCCGGCCGGCGATCTCGGCGGGGGTGAGCCCGAGGTCCGCCAGGACCTCACCGCGCTTGGCGTGCGGCAGGAACTGCTCGGGGATGCCGAAGGTGCGCAGCGGCACGTCGACGCCGGCGTCGCGCAGCGCCTGTGCGACGGCCCAGCCGACGCCGCCGGTGCGGCTGTTGTCCTCGACGACCGCGACGACCCGGTGGCGCGCGGCGAGCGGGGGCAGCGCGGGGTCGACGGGCTTGACCCAGCGCGGGTCGACGACGGTGCAGGGGGTGCCGCGGGCGGCCAGGAGGCCGGCGGCCTCCAGGCACACGCCGGCCATGGCGCCGACCGCGACGATCAGGACCTGCGCCTCGTCCCCGCCGGGTGCGGGGCGGGCGATGACGTCCATGCCGCCTTCGCGGGCCAGGGCCGGGACGGGCTCGCCGACGCTCTCCTTCGGGAAGCGGATCACGGTGGGGGCGTCCTCGACCTCGACGGCCTCGCGCAGCTGGGCGCGCAGCTGGCCGGCGTCGCGCGGGGCGGCGATCCGCAGGCCGGGGACGACCTGCAGGATCGACATGTCCCACATGCCGTTGTGGCTGGGCCCGTCGGTGCCGGTGACGCCCGCCCGGTCCAGGACGAAGGTCACACCGCACTTGTGCAGGGCGACGTCCATCAGCACCTGGTCGAAGGCGCGGTTGAGGAACGTGGCGTAGACGGCGAAGACCGGGTGCAGCCCGCCGGTGGCCAGGCCGGCCGCGGAGGTGGCCGCGTGCTGCTCGGCGATGCCGACGTCCCAGACGCGCTCGGGGAAGGCCTCGGCGAACTTCGTCAGCCCCACGGGGTGGAGCATGGCCGCGGTGATGGCGACCACGTCGGGCCGCTCGGCGCCGATGGCGAGCATCTCGTCGCCGAAGACCGAGGTCCAGGAGCGGCCGGCGGCCGGGGCCAGCGGCCGGGAGGTGAGCGGGTCGATCACGCCGACGGTGTGGAAGCGGTCGGCGTCGTCCTCCAGGGCGGGCTGGTAGCCGCGGCCCTTCTCCGTGCGGCAGTGGACGAGGACGGGGCCGTGGAAGCGCTTGGCCCGGCGCAGCGCGGACTCGACGGCGGCGACGTCGTGCCCGTCTATCGGGCCGAGGTACTTCAGGCCCAGGTCCTCGAACATGCCCTGCGGGGCGAAGGCGTCCTTGAAGCCCTTCTTCGCGCCGTGCAGGGACTCGTAGAGGGGCCTGCCGATGGCGGGCAGGCCCTGGATCGCGTCCTTGCCCCAGGACAGGAAGCGTTCGTAGCCGTCGGTCGTGCGGAGCGTGGCGAGGTGGTCCGCGAGGCCGCCGATGGTGGGGGCGTAGCTGCGCTCGTTGTCGTTGACGACGATGATCAGCGGGCGGTCCTTGGCGGCGGCTATGTTGTTGAGCGCCTCCCAGGCCATGCCGCCGGTCAGGGCCCCGTCGCCGATGACGGCGACGACGTGGCGGTTCCAGCGGCCGAGGACCTGGTTGGCCTTGGCGAGACCGTCGGCCCAGCCCAGGACGGTCGAGGCGTGGCTGTTCTCGATGACGTCGTGCTCGGACTCCTCGCGCGAGGGGTAGCCCGACAGGCCGCCCTTGCCGCGCAGCTTGGAGAAGTCCTGTCGGCCGGTGAGCAGCTTGTGCACGTACGACTGGTGGCCGGTGTCCCACAGGATGCGGTCGGCCGGTGAGTCGAAGGAGCGGTGCAGGGCGATGGTGAGCTCCACCACGCCCAGGTTGGGGCCGAGGTGGCCGCCGGTCCTGGCGACGGCGTGGATGAGGAAGTGGCGGATCTCCTCCGCCAGTTCGGTCAGCTCCTCGGCGTCCAGGGTCTTCAGGTCGCGCGGACTGCGGATGTTCTCCAGCAACGACACGCGGGCCCCCTCCTCGTCTTGCGGCCTGGGCCGGGCGGCCGCACGGTCGCTGTTCCTACGGTGGCGGGTCGCCGGTCTCAGGCCACGGTGACGTGCGGCGCCCCGGGGAGGGCTCCGTCCGCCGCCATGGCATCGGCGATCTTCATGGCTTCCTCGATGAGGGTCTCCACGATCTTCGACTCCGGCACGGTCTTGATGACCTCGCCCTTGACGAAGATCTGCCCCTTGCCGTTACCCGAGGCGACACCCAGGTCCGCCT